>CAZSHH010000066.1:0-16500 GCA_964606525.1 uncultured Dehalococcoidales bacterium | reverse complement strand
GCACCATGCTCGATATGTGGGGTTTTAAAGACCTGGCGGAAGAAATAGCTGCTCCTCTGGAAAAGAAGTTCGCCCCCGATTCCATTGTAAAAATGGGAGAACTAAACCGGAGGCGAATGGCCGGTGAACCGGAAACCCAGGTCGAATTGACGCTGATCAGGAAAGACGGCCAGCCCCGGACTTTTCTCACCCATAATAAAGAGATCGTCTGGGATGGACAAAATGTGATCCAGGCTATTTACCAGGATATTACCGAACAGAAACTGATGGAGGAGCAATTGCGCCGTTCGGAAGCAAAATTCTCCCGGATATTCCGCAACAGCCCCGACCCGATCTTGTTTTTCTCACTAGCTAACGGCCGCATCGCCGATATGAACGAAGTATTTATGGAAATGACCGGTTTCACTACCGGGGAGGTACTCGGCCGGACCATGTTGGAACTGGACCTCTGGCGGAATCCGGCGGACTACGACCATTATTTTAACTCCCACCGGATCCAGGGACATGCTCCGCCGATGTCAACTGATATCAGGATTAAATCGGGTGAAATCAGGAACTGTGTGGTATCGGGTGAACAAATCGACCTTCCTGATGGGAAATATGTCGTCTGTATAATCCGGGACATTACGGAACTAAGGAAGAGGCAGGAAAGCCTAATTGTAACCGACCGCTTATCGTCGATCGGCGAGATGGCTTCCGGGATCGCTCATGAGCTGAATAATCCGTTAACCAGTGTGATCGGCCTTTCCGGCCTGCTTTTAGAGACGGACTTGCCGGTGGAAATCAAAAATGATGTTTCCATCATATATCAGGAGGCTAAACGTACAGGTGAAATCATAAAAAATATGCTGGCTTTTGCCCGTAATCACTCTGCTATCCGGCAGGCAATAGATATCAATAAACTAATTACCAGCACCACGCAGATGCGTGCTTACGAACAAAATTTGACTAATATCAGAGTAATCAATCAGTTTACTGCAGACATGCCCATAATACACGCCGACCCTATCCAATTGCAGCAGGTGTTCCTTAACTTAATAATCAATGCCGAATACTTTATGTTAGAGGCCCATGGTGGTGGAACATTGACGATCACCACCGAACGTATTGGTAATATTGCCATAATATCATTTGCGGATGACGGGCCGGGGATCTCACAAGAGGCTTTAAGCCATCTCTTCAACCCCTTTTATACGACCAAACCGGTAGGTAAAGGAACCGGCCTGGGGCTTAGTATCTGCTACGGGATCATTACCGAACACGGCGGCCGGATCTATGTCCGTAATTTACCGGAAAAAGGGGCCGTTTTCGTCATCGAACTACCCCTCGATGATCAGGCTGATATGGACCGTTCTAATGTCGGGAAGATGGCTTGATTTTATGGCCGGGTACACATCTTCCGGTATGAAGCACAGGTACAGGATATCAACCGGACACTAGTAATCAATGAACTCAAAAAAAGCGGGTTGCGCTCGTTCCCCGGTAATTTGGATCGGTTGTTGATGGTCCTCCAGTGGATGTAAAACACGGAAGCTCTGCCAGCCGTTGCTTTCCAGCCCGCCCCAGCAGATATCAACCTGGCCGAGATTAAGGTCCATGAGCAGGCTTTTCGTAGTACCCATATAATCAGCATAGAAATGGCAGCAAAGCCCATCGGGATATTTACTCAGTAGCAGCATTTTTAGTTGGGCCGGGTTAATTTTACCTGCTTGATCCAGGAACTTGCGGAGATACTCATACCGGTGGAAGGAATTGCGCATCGCTTTAGATTCATATTGTCTCAGTTCCGGCAGCACCACATGATTGGTCGCGTGCAGGTATTGTACCACCCCCTGGTTATCGCTCGGTTTTACCGCTTTCCGGCCGTCCAGGGTCTCCACCAGGGCGGCATGCCCGGCTTTGTCGGCCAGCAGCAGGTTGATGTTGTAGGCGATGGGCATGCCGTTTAAAAAAGACAGGGCTTCTCCAACATCTCTGCAATTTTCCAATAGGGTGCGGATGACTGCCCAGAACTGCAAGCCCCGTAAAGCTGGATTACGCATGGTTTCGTAAGCGCCTACGGGGAAGCCGCAGGAACTCATGCTGACTGCCAAACCGCATTCGTTCATTCCTTCGTCGCGGCCCATCAACATGACACTGGTGCCCAGGTGGGTATATTTACCAGCCACACTGGTACGGGCCAGGGTAAAGTCCTCGGCTTCGTGAGAATATTCATAACTGCGGGCCAACCGGACATGGCCGTCGGCAGACAAACCCGGCAGAATAACCACCTGAGAACACCTGGGTTTAAGATAGGTCATGACATAGTAGGTCGCCTGTTCCGGCCGGATGCCCAGCGCATCGGCAAAACCCTGCAGTTCTTCGTTTAGACCCGGACACCAGCGGCCGAATAACTCACGGGCAGACCTGGCATCATTCTCTTCAAATTGATGCCAGCCGGAGGTATGAAAAGCTTTTCGTAGGCCGATCCCGGCGATAATTCGTCCCAGCTTCTGTCCGATCTCATAATTAGTCCCCTTCAGTTCGAGATAATTAGCGGCCAGCTTCATCATCATAATCACCTTACATAGTTTTTCTACATTCTAACAGGATAAAAATTTTGTGTAACGACTTTTTTAGTTTTTTACTGACGGAGGTATCGAAGGCGATGACACATTGAGTGTTTATCAGGTATTATTTGTGGGCAATTGTTAATACTGAATGAGGAAATACGGATGAGAAGAAAAGACCGGGAAGTGACAACCATCGAGGGTATCAGGAGCATTATTGAAAAATGTAAACTGTGCCACCTGGCGATGGTGGATAACGGGATGCCGTATGTAATACCAATGAATTTCGGATATGAGTTAGATAATAAGACACTGTGTTTGTATTTTCACAGTGCCAAATCAGGGCGCAAGATAGAGATACTGAACAAGGACAAGGCAGTCTGTTTTGAGATGGCAGTCGAGGGAAAGCTGGGTGAAGTAGTGGATCCGTGTAATGCCGGGTATCTTTATGAAAGCGTTCTCGGATTTGGCCATGTTGAGTTTATCGATGATATTCCGGAGAAATGTCGCGCGCTTTCCCTGTTAATGAAACACCAGTCGAAGCGGGATTTCACTTTTATGGAAAAGCAAGCAGACAGTGTCTGTGTATTTAAAGTGATATCAACGGATTTTACCGGGAAACGAAAACCCGCCCCGAATGAACATACCGGGTAAAGTACTTTACATAAAGTTAATGCCTTACGATTTAACGGCTACGGGAAATTGGGCGGTGGGGCACCGGCGTTCATATTGATGATTTCCCCGACCATATAGCTGCATACATCCGAGGCCAAAAAGGCCACCATGGCGCCGACATCCTCTCCCGTGCAGAAGCGTTTGGTTCCGAAATGTTCGGAGGCTGCTTTTGCCTGCTCTGCGGTTAAGGCCGGGCCGCCGCGGCCGCTGGCATTCAAGCCGGTATTGCCCAGGCCGGGATGGATGCCGTTGACCACGATCCCATCGTCGAGCAGTTCTGAAGATATCGATTTCGTCCATGACGATATCCCTGCCTTAGAGGCGCCGTACATGCTGATAGTTGCTGCTCCCTGCCCCCCGGTGATATTCACGATCCGGCCGTAACGCCGCTTTATCATGTGTGGTACCACCGCTTTCGTCACATTCAACGTACCGAAAAGGTTGATATTGATCGGCTTTTCCCATTCTTCACGGGTCATATCGATGAAATTCTTTAATCTGGTGCCTGCCCCGGCATTGTTCACCAGGATATCGATCTTACCGAACTCCGTAATGACTTTTGCCACCATAGCTTCCACGTCATCGTTTTTCGTGTTGTCCGCTTTGACAGTTATCGCCTTGCATCCTAAAGCACGGACTTCGGCAGCGGTTTTCTCCAACCCTTCCCCATCGACATCCGCTAATGCCAGGTCGCAGCCTTCTTTAGCCATATACAGGGCGATGCCTTTGCCAAAGCCGATCTGGCTGCCGGCCCCGGTAACGAGTGCGACTTTACCTTTGAATCCCAGGTCCATTTCTGCCCTCCCTGATCGTATTTCCGTCCCGGCTAGAACATGATGACATTGCGGATAGCTTCGCCTTGTTCCATCGAAGCGACCGCTTCATTTATCTTGTCGAAAGCGTAATGTCCCGAGATGAGTTCATCCAGCTTCAACCGTTTGGCCTGGTACAGTTCGATGAGCCGGGCAATATCTATCCTTAAGCGTACTGCCCCCATAGCACTGCCGGTCAACTTCTTGCCGGACATGAATTCCACTGGTGTGAAAGCGGTCAACTGTTCGCCGTGGCCGTGCCCGATAACACAGGTAGTGCCGTCCCGGGCGGACATTAAAAAACCCTGGCGCAGCAGTTCGATACCGGCTACCGCGACCATCACGAAATCCGCCCCTCGCCCGTAGGTGATTTCCTGCACTGCCTGTACCGGATCCTTGACCTTTTTCGCATTGACCGTATGCGTGGCCCCAAAAACCTTCGCTGTCTCCAGTTTACTGTCACGGACATCTACCGCGATGATGGGATATGCTCCGGCAAAGAGCGCACCCTGGATGGTGTTTAACCCCACCCCGCCGCAGCCGATCACGGCGAAACTGGCGTTAGCCGTCACTTTCGCCCGGTACAGTACCGCCCCGAAGCCGGAAATGACACCGCAAGCTAACAGGCAGGCCCGGTCGGCTGGTAAGTCATCCGGCACCTTCACCAGGTTCATTTCCGGGATAACGGCATACTCGGCGAAGCCCGCTACCGGCCCGGCATACTGCGTCAGGCGCTGGCCCTTTTTATTGACAAATTTGCCTTTACCGTGCAGATATAATGGGTGGTTGGTGCACTGATTGGACAGGCCGACCCTGCAGTAATAACATTGCCCGCAGCCTTCCGGAATGATGCTGGCGATGACCTTGTCGCCTTTTTTCACGTGAGTAACTTCTTCCCCTACCTCTTCCACGTAACCGCATATTTCATGGCCGGCGATGGCCGGTAGTTCAATGTCGCCGTGTTCTCCCCGCATGGCGTGGATGTCGCTGTGGCAGATGGCACAGGCGGCCATGCGTATCTTGACTTCCCCTTTCCCCGGCGGTTCCAGCGTCACTTCTTCGATAACCAGGGGTTTACCGATCTCGTAAAAGATGGCTGCTTTCATATACCCTCCTTGTTCCAAGCCGAAGTTATCCCGGAAAAGGCTCATCCGCATTTTATACGACCCGGTGAAGAAATTCCATATTTGAGTAATCTCTATATCTGGTTTATGATTTAGCCGCACATTTCCCTTTGTCATGTTATTAGGAGGGTATTCATGAAACCGGAATTAAGTATCGGTATCATTGGCGATTTCGACCCGTCCAAGCCGTCGCACCTGGCCACGAACCGGGCGATCGAACACACGGCCGATAAGTTACAGTTTAAAGTTAAAGCCACCTGGCTTCCAACGGCCTCCTTTAACACCCGTGAAGCCTGTATGGCTTTGAGTAATTACGACGGTTTATGGGTTTCACCGGGCAGCCCTTACCAGGATATGGAAGGGGCACTTCGGGCCATCAAGATGGCTCGTTTGTTTGATACCCCCTTTTTCAGTAACTGAGGCGGTTTTCAACATACTCTGTTAGAGTATGCCCGGAACATCGCAGGACTGGCCGATGCCGATTCCACGGAACACAATCCCAATACTCCTACCCCTCTCATCGACCAGGTTGCCTGCCCGGTGGATGCCAGCCCGGTCAACGGCTCGCGCCTGACGGGAAAACTTCAGATTAAGTTGAAACGGGGCACCAAAGCTTTCGCCGCTTACCGCAAGATGAACATAGCGGAAGCTTTCAGTTGTAATTATGAGTTAAATCCGGAATATTTACCAAAACTGGAAAAGAACGGCATCGTTGTCAGCGGAGTAAGTGATGACGGCGGCCCTCGCATCATAGAGCTGCCTGGCCATTGGTTCTGGATTGCCACTGGTTATGTCCCCCAGTATGCTTCTGAACCCGGCCGCCCCCATCCATTAATTGTTGCTTATCTACAGGCAGCATTAAGCTTGAAGCGGCTGAAGTCTGGGGAAGGCGGCAAGCCGGAAACCGTGGAAAACCGCTGGGACATTCTTTATCGGGTTTATCCTGAGGTCTACAATGAGTTTGCCAATGTTCCGATCTCCCGGCAGTGGATCGATGTTGCCCGGAAGATGTTTAGTTTTAAAAACAAGGCCGTGGCGGATATCGGGTCTGGTTCCGGGCAGTCTACCTTCCAATTAGCCGGGTACGCGGGTAACGTGATTGGCATCGAGCCTGAGGATGCGATGAGAGAGATAGCTGTTAGAGAAGCTCGTAAACTGGATATCAGGAATATCGAGTTTAAAAAAGGTACGGCTGCTGCCATCCCCCTGGACAATCAATCCGTAGATATTACAATATCAGTCACTGGGGCTTTCTTTTATGATGCGGAGAGTACCCGCGGCTTTGTCAAAGAAGCAGAGCGGATAACCCGGCGAAGAGGCTATATCATCATTGTCAATATCGCCCCCCGGTGGTACGGGGGAGAACTCGCCCATGTAATTTTGGGGAAATCAAGAGGCAGTGAACGGAACGATTGGATGGATAATATTCTCAGTGATTTGAATTTCAGTTACCGGGATTATTATTATCATACCGATTACAGCACTGTAGATAAAGCTGTGGCCACTTACGGCTTTATTTTCGGCCGGAAAGTGATCGATTATCTACGCAAATCGAATCAGTCAAAGATCAAATGGAAAGGCCGGGTATATTTTAAGCAAGTATGATATCGGTGGAAGCCTGGACTATGAAATCAGATCGGTGACGCCAGATAATCCGTACTTCGGTATCTGATGCTGTATATTATCCTATACGATAGTCATCTCCGTAAACCGCATCAAGTACTAGACCGGGGTAAATATTTACAGAATATTCACAAGATGTATCTTGACAGGTTTTTAATCTTGTGGTACTTTGTAAATAATCACTTACATACAGAACAGGTCCGGTTCAGGTCATTAACTGGTGGGAGGGAGCCGGATGTTCCGTAAGATACTGGTTTGCCTCGACGGTTCGGGATTTTCAGAAAAAGCCCTTAAAACGCGGTTATTGAAGCCCGGAATCGTATTGGGATTTCTCAATATCCGGTTATTATACGGGTATTCCTTTAATCGTGAAGCGGATTATGAACGACGGCGTCTCTATTGCCGTGCAGTTCTCTATAAATAACCAGCCATATCAGTCAAGACCGTGGTGAAAAACCACGTTCCAGATATAAAAAAGTAGCTTACTTTAACCTGACAGGGAAACAAGATACCGGTTTTCATCATGTTTTAGGTGTGGGCCAGGAAAATTCCCAGTTCAGGCCGGTTGGTACCGGAAAAAATCAAATTGACCATCGGTGTCTGAGGAGGTGTTTATGTGGACAGTGTTGGCCAGAGACTTTCTTGAAAATGAACTTAGTTTGATACAAAACAAAAAAATGAGACGGCTTGATGCGGTGGAGGGCAGTCGGATAGACAGCGACATCTTTGAACGGCAGATGGCTGTCATACTGGAATTGATCCAACATATCGAAAATGATTTTCTCCATGTGCTGCTGAAACAACGCTTGAAGCAGGTGCAGCATCAGATCATCCGGCTTCAGGAACTGGGGAGAGAAGCGGATCACCATAAACTATGGTCTGCCCGGGAAGAAAAAGAGACACTCACTGAGTTATTTAAAAGATGGATCATCCGGCTGGAACAGGATAATGTATATCCGTTAACGAACATACTTAATTAAGACAAGGTATTACTACTGTTTTTTCGGGCACTATCAGGTCGGCTGTCTATATGAGAGAAAAATCCCAGGACGAGGTGCGTTATGTTCGAAAAAATTCTGGTACCACTGGATGGTTCAGAATATAGTGCCCGGGCCATTCCATACAGCATAGCGATGGCGGGAAAATTCAATTCCGGAATCATTCTGCTGCAGGTTGTACGCCCAACGAGGCCGCTGGCGCCAACAGGCCCTACCGGGACTTTGATCGCTAGTCCGGCGACTAACAAAATACTGGTACAACAGGCAATGGAAGAACAAACCGTAAATGTAGCAGATGCCCGGACTTACCTGGAACATCAAGCTAACCTGATCCTGGAACATGGTTTAGAGGTGACCTCCCGGGTTGAGGTGGGGGATCCGGCCGAGGCTATTATTGAGTTTTGCCAAAAAGAAAAGATCGGCCTGGTAATCATGACCACCACCGGTAAAAGCGGTTTGAAACGTGCCTTGCTCGGTAGTGTCACCGACCGGATTATCCGGGAACCGGGCTTTCCGGTATTAGCTGTCAGACCGGAATCCAGCCTTTTTCAAGCTTAACTTTAACCAGTCCAATATGATCGGCAGGCTGCTCTTTACCCAGACCCCGCCGTAATTCCGGGCTTTCCTATATTGTGACCTAGCGCTTTAACACGGAGGACATTTATGAAATACCAGGCTTATACAGCAAAGAACTTTAAAAGTATCCCACAGATACAAAGGCTTTCCGAAGAACAGGTCCATGCCATCGATGTCGTGAGTATGGTGTTACCCTTTAAAACCAATAATTATGTCGTCGATCGTTTGATCGATTGGTCCCGGTACCAGGAAGACCCCATGTTCATCCTGACTTTCCCGCAGAAGGACATGCTGAAACCGGAACACTACCGGATAATCGATGACACGATCCAGGCGGGAGTTGGCGATAACCTGGTTCAAAAAGCGGCAAATGAAATCAGGCTGGCACTGAATCCCCACCCTGCCGGGCAGATGGTCCACAATGTACCGGTATGGCACGGCCAGCGGTTGGACGGTTTTCAACACAAGTACCGGGAAACGGTGGTCTTTTTCCCCTCACAGGGGCAAACTTGCCATGCCTACTGCTCCTTTTGTTTCCGCTGGCCTCAGTTCGTGGGTATGGAAGGATTGAAGTTTGCTTCTAAGGAAGCCGACCGGCTGGTTGACTATATCTCGGGCCATCCTGATGTCAGTGACATATTATTTACCGGCGGCGATCCACTGACCATGCGGACAAAGATACTGGAGGCTTATATCAAACCACTCCTGGAAGCTGACATCCCCCATCTGCGTAATATCCGGATTGGTTCCAAAGCCCTTACCTACTGGCCATACCGGTTCCTGGAAGATGACGATGCCGCCGCATTACTGGAATTGTTCCGGGAAGTCAGGAAAGCCGGCAAGCACCTGGCTTATATGGCTCATTTTAATCACCCGGTGGAATTGAAAGGAAACGTGGTCAAAGAAGCGATCGGTGAAATCCTCAATACCGGAGCAGTGATCAGGACGCAGTCTCCCCTGCTGAGGCATATCAATGATTCTCCGCAGGTTTGGTCCGAGATGTGGCGAAAACAGGTGGAACTGGGCTGCATACCTTATTACATGTTCATTGCCCGGAATACCGGAGCGCAGCATTATTTCTCGGTTCCCCTGGTTGAGGCCTGGCAGATATACCGGCAGGCATACCAGGCGGTCAGTGGGATCTGCCGTACCGTGAGAGGACCGGTGATGTCCTGTTTGCCTGGGAAGATCCAGATATTAGGTGCCGCCCGGGTCCCTCAACAACAAATCCTGGCTTTCCGTATGCTGCAAGGACGGAGTCCGGATTGGGTCGACCGTCCGTTTTTCAGTAATTATGATGAAAAAGCGGTCTGGTATACCGATCTCAAACCGGCTTTTGGCGAAGAGAAATTTTTCTACCAGCCGGAATTGGACCAGATGCTGCTGAAAGACTAACCGGGCGCATTTATTACCCCGCATGCGCCCGGTATTTGAGTAAGATCTGATTGCCTGGCCGCGCCGCTTATTATATAGCTTCGATGGTTGACGGCGGCTTGGTGGCGATGTTGTAGGTAACGCTGACCACCCCCGGCACCTGCTCCGTGATCTCCTTGCCCAACTGCAGCAGCGTTTCGTAGGGGAGATTGGTGGGGGTGGCATTGCGGGCATCATGGCTGTTCCAACAACGTACTTCAATTTGCCGGCCGAAATCCCGTTTACCGTTCCTCATCCCGGTTACCCGGTCTTCATGCAGGATGGCCAGGTACTGGAAAGCGATGGTATTTTGCAGCAGTTTTTCCACGATAACCGTGGCCTTGCGTATGGTCTCGATGCGCTCCGGGGTAACTTCCCCGATGACCCGGGCGGCCAGTGCCGGCCCCGGGAAGGGGATGCGGTCGAATGATTCTTCCGGCAGGCCAAGCTCTCTACCCACCCGCCGCACCCCGTCCTTGCGCAGCTGGATGAGGGGTTCGATGATCCTGTAACCGAAGGCTTTCTGCGGGTCAATGCCCAGCTGCTCAAAGACGTTATGCTGCCGCTTGATACCGGCCACCGTCTCGTCCACGTCGGTCAGGATGGTCCCCTGGAGGAGGAATTTCGCCTGGCTTTCCCTAATGATTTTACCGAAGATATTTTTGTAAAAGGTCTGCGTGATCGCTTCCCGTTTCTGTTCCGGGTCGGTGATGCCTTTTAAGACCGTAAAAAATTCTTTCCTGGCGTCGACCACCTCCACCGCTACCCCCAGCTTTTGGAACATCGCCGCCACCTGTTCCGCCTCGCCTTGCCGCATGATGCCGTTTTCTACGAAGATCGTGCGCAGTTTCTTCCCCAATGCCCGGTGCCCCAGCATGGTGACGACCGAAGAATCAACCCCTCCCGAGAGAGCGTTGATGGCGGTCCCCGCTCCTACCATATCCTGGATGTCTTTGACTTTATCCTTAATGAACTGTTCGGGATCCAGTGCCTGCAATGTGATCTCTTTTATCATCTAACGATCCTTTTCCGGAAATTATTTGACCTTCAATTATAAAGCTTGTTTATAACATAACGGCCAGTTATCAGCAAGCCGCTTCTGGACTGCTTTGGGACCACAGCAGGCCGGATGTTATAATAAAGTCAGTCTTTTGATACGGCGGCCACCGGTCGTAACTGGAGACCTTATTTTGCTGCGTAATAGTTTCATCCATATCCCGGGCATCGGCCCCAGTACCGAACGCTGGTTATGGGAAAACGGAATTTTAACCTGGTCAGACTGCCTCACACGCCGGGCGGCACGGGTATGCGGTTACCCGATGATCGCTGCTCTGCGCAGCCATACCCGTACATCGGAATATAATCTCCATACCGGCAACGCCGTTTACTTTGACCGCCTGCTGCCGAAAACAGAGTCCTGGCGTATGTATGCCGATTTTCAGGACCATACCGCCTTTGTCGATGTCGAAACTACCGGTTACCTGGGCCAGGGAGAGATCACTGTCATCGGGCTTTATGATGGTGTGCGCCCCCGTGTCTTCGTCAAGGGCCGCAACCTGGCAGATTTTCGCACAGAGATCCGGAAGTATGCTTTGCTGGTGACCTACAACGGTACCCAGTTCGATATTCCCTTCCTAAACAGCACTTTCGGGAATATCTTTACTAATATTGCCCACCTCGATCTTCAGATTGCCCTGCAGCGCCTGGGTTATGTCGGCGGTTTGAAACCTATCCAGGAACAGCTGGGCTACCGCCGGGATGGGCCTCTCGGCACTATCGACGGCCGGGCTGCGATATGGCTCTGGGAAGAACATCTCCGGGGCAGCAAGACGGCTTTGAATACTTTAATGCGGTATAACCTCGAAGATGTCATCGTGTTACGGTACCTGGCGGAAACCGTTTATAATGAATCGGCCGCCAAATTCCCTGTCCAGGTACCGCAGCTGCATTCATTAAAAAAGGCGCAAATCGATATCCCCTACGATGAGGATCTCGTCCGCAAGATCGCCAAACAGCGCACGCTGCCACCGCCGAACAGCGAAAAAAACCAGGACTTAATCCCTGTAAAGAGGCCTGCCGACTCCGGTAAACATTTCCGCTAATATGGCGAATAAGTACCCAGAGAGTTATATCGTCTCTTAGATGTCATTCCGAGAAGCGAAGCGACGAGGAATCCGTTCTCTGGGATGTGATAAGGGATTTCGTCGACTGCGGTCGAAAGTCGTTTCACTCCTTCGAGATGATAATTAAGTACGATCCAGAAACTTTACTCTCCTTTATTAATCCTCCCCGTGATACCGGAAGGAGATCCTTACCTTGGCCCGGTAAGCGAGCACTTTACCGTTCTCGATCTGCATATCCAGTTCTTCCACTTCGGCGATACGCAGGTCTCTCAGGGTTTTCGATGCCCGGGCTACGGCCGCCGCCGCCGCTTTTTCCCATGATTCCGTACTGGTGCCCACTAAAGTGATGATCTTGTACACACTGCCTTCCGCCGCTTCTTTTTTTATGGCCATTATGCCACCTCCTGAAAATGGTTATTAATTTGATTGTCCCGGTAATTGTCATCCCTGTTTTGCGTTGTCAGTAATCATTATAGTTACCGGATTACGGTAAGGACAGGTAACTCCCGGTTTTATGCCAGCTTGACATCACCGGGCATCGGTCATAAACTCTAGTCGTGTCATATATGCACATCGGGTTCCGTTGATGGTGATTGAGTACCATGCATGAACAAAGTATCGTGGAATCTTTCCTCAATCTGACTTTAGAACATGCCCGGCAGGCTAACGCCAACCGTATCCTCAAGATTTACCTGGTGGTGGGGGAGCTTTCCGGCGTCGTCGACGAAGCGGTGGATTTTTATTTCCGCTTCTTGGCGAAAAATACCATCGCCGCGGGGGCAGTGATCGATTATCAGCATGTCCCTGCCCGCTTCCGCTGCCGTAAATGCGGCCATATCTTTCAACCGGATAAATTCGACTACACCTGCCCTGAATGTAAAAAACAGGAGATCGAGGTGATAGCAGGACGCGAATTATATATCGACCGTTTGGAGGTAGACTAGATGGACGTTAAAGTACTGACCATTCAAGAAGATGTCATGGGTGCTAATGACGAGATTGCCCGGGCCAACCAGGCCCTCGTCGACCAGCATAAAACCCTCCTGGTCAATATCACTTCCTCACCCGGCGCCGGCAAGACCAGCCTGATCATGCAGACGATTGCCCATTTTAAAAAGAAGGCCCGTATTGCCGTTATCGAAGGCGACGTGTCTTCGACCATCGATGCCGATAAAGTGAACCAACAGGGCATCCCGGCCATTCAGATAAATACGGCTGGCGGCTGCCACCTCGATGCCAACATGGTCAAGAAAGCCCTGGAAAATCTCGACCTGGCGAAAACCGACCTCATTTTCATCGAGAACGTTGGGAATCTTATCTGCACTGCCGGTTTTAAGCTCGGCGCCCACCGGGACGTGATGATCCTGAGTGTGCCGGAAGGCGATGACAAGCCATATAAATACCCCAGCATGTTCATGTCTTCGGCAGTGGTCCTGGTCAATAAGACCGATGTCCTGCCGTATTTCGATTTTAAAATGGATGTCTTTACCAAAACCGTCACCGGTATGAATCCTCAGGCTAAGGTCTTCCCGGTATCTGCCAAGACCGGTGCCGGCCTGGATGCCTGGTTCAACTGGCTGGAAGGGGAACTGAAACAGGTCAAAAAGGGTTAACCATTCAGAAGAGACGGATACTATCACCCGGCTCATCTTGAATTTGGTCATTTTCCCCCGCTCATCCTGCCTATCCCGCATCTATCGGGAAGCTTGTCGAAGGAGAGCGGGAGAGTAGTTGCATATCCTTTTTTGACATCCTGCCCCCAAAGTAGTAACTTAACACGCAAAAATACCCTTGATGCGCTGAAAAAGGGAGGGCCTGATGACGGAACATAATAATGTTTACGTAGTCTTATCCGAGAAGCTGAATGTTAAAAATTCTGAGCGTTTTCTCGCCATCCTTGAAGAGATGTTCACCCCGGAGGAGGCGGCCATCTGCCACGAGACCTTCGAGCCAGCCACCGCAGTTGAACTATCGGCGAAGTTGAATATCGAGGAAAAGAAAATCACCCGGATGCTGAATAAGCTGGTCGACCGCAGTGTCCTCACCCGCGGCCCCACCCAGTATGCTTTCCACAAGACCCTGCTGGCTTTCCATCATGATGTGGTGGCCGATACCGCCCCCCAGACCGGCCCCAATGCGGTTACCAAGAAAGTAAAGAAATTGTGGAACGACTTCTTTTATAACGAGTGGAGTTACGGCTTCCTGGAAGAAGCTATCAAGCGGCAGCAGGCGGGCGGCCGCAACCTGCCCATCTGGCCGGCCTTGAGTGCCATTGAACGTAGCCCGAACATCGACCCCGCGGAACTGCTGCCGGAGGAGAATTTCAAGCTGCGCATCGAAAATGCCAAAAGCCGCATCCTGGCTCCCTGCGGCTGCCGGGTGTCCTGGGGCGACTGCGACCATCCCCTGATGACCTGCTTTGCCTGCTTCGACCGTCCCCGCGGCGAATATTATATCGGATTGAAAGGAAGTATGCTGAAGCGGGTCTCGCTGGCGGAATCGCTGGATACCGCCCGTATGGCGGAAGAAGCCGGCCTGGTGCACTGGGGCGATTGTTACTGCTGTGCGTGTTCCTGTGAGAATCTGTTCCCGGTGACCCGCGGACACCGCTTCGACCTCATGGAACCTAACCGTTTCCTCGCGGTAGTAGATGAGGATAAGTGCAAGGGCTGCCAGAAATGCCAGAAACGGTGCCCCTTTGAAGCCGTGGAAATGAAACCGGTGGGCAGTACCAAGAAACATAAAGCGGTCATCGATGCGGATAAATGTAAAGGCTGCGGCCTCTGTATCGTCGGCTGTAAACACGAAGCGATCACCTACCGCATCGTCCGGCCGGTGGAATACCTGCGGCCGCCGGTGAAACCCAACGCTTCCAGCCGTCCCGTCCACGTAGTCCCCGTCTGGGGCCGCTACGACCTGCAATAAAGTTGGTAATAAAGGAATGGTGGGCTGAATGCCCACCATTCCTTCTCACCCTCACCTATGCCTCTCCCGTCGAGGGAGAGGGAAAGATTAGTTAACCTATGTCTGGACTGTATATTACCATAGCTTTGATAGCCTGCAAATAGCTATTTTCGCTCCCCTTGCGGAGGGGAAAATATCAAATTACCCTGTACATAAAAACCCATGCTCTCTCCCCTTGCGGGAGAGATGAAAGTGAGGGGTATTTCAATCTCATTATTTATCGTAATTCGCCGGGTCTTCCGGGTCCGGGATGTCGCAGGAGCCGTCGGCGCATTCATCTCCGGATGCGGCTTTGACCGGCCGCCATTTATCCACGGATTCACTGCGCATGTAGCCGTACTCGGAATACTTCCATAACGGGTTGGTATCGCCCCCCACCACCATGGTGTTGATGCGGTTGGGGTCGTAATACGGGGCGATCAGTTCCTCAGGTTTAGCCTTGAGGAAAGTGGCGAAAGGCTCCACCCCCCGGATGGCCTCCGGTTTCACCATCCAGTCGACGTGGTCATAGCCCCAGTACCGTTCCGCCGGCATCTTAATATTCTGCGACAGCCATCTGGCGAAGTCCTGCGGCGTGGCGAAGCCGTCCTTTTCCTTGAGCATGCGAGCGATGCCCGGATCGACTACGAAAGTGGCGTTGGCATTGGTCGGCGGCACCGTACTCATCTCCAGGCAGATCTCCTCGCCGATAGAGCGCTTCGAAGCCGTGCCGGCGCTGTTGGCAAAGACCCAGCCTCGGAAGATGCTGACCACGCTTTCTTCCTTCTTAAAACCCTTCTGTACGTGGAAAGGCTCCCAGGGTGAGAGTTCCTCATTCTCGGCACAGCAGTTGTTATTGTAGTTGAGATTGCTGCCCAGTGACGACCACATGTTCTTGCCGGGCCGGATATCGACCCAGCAGGCGGACATCAGCGACCACGCCCGCCCGATGACCGCGTTGGCCATGTTGACCGGGGACAGGGCGCCGATACCGCAGTTCATGCCGATTTCCTTGCGGATGGGACCGTTCACCAGCAGCATGGCCGACCAGTTGGAGGTCGATGATTGAATGGCATCGAATTTCGAAGCGGCGGTGGCCAGGATGACTGGGAAATACTCAGGTTTAGCGCCGGCCATAACGGCGATGACGGCCACGTTGGCCACGGTATACCGCACCATGCCGCGGATATCGAAGCGCATCCATTCGCCGACCACTTCATCGGGGCTGGCGCAGGTGCCGGCCAGCATTTTCTGTACCCGTTCTTCAGTAGGGAGGACGATGGGCAGCCCGTCCGTCCAGCCGCGGTCGTAGAAAAGCTGCTGCAGGTTCTCTTCGGTGTCCGGTTTTAAAAAGCTGCCTGGTTTCCCGGAGAAGCCTGCCGAAGCCGCTTTGAATTTCAATTTTTTGGGGTCGACTGGTTTGGTCAGGTTGTCGATGATGTCCTGGATGACCGGCCGTCCGGTGTCCGGGTTGGGCCCGGTAACATAGGCGTCAAGCTGATCGTCGGACATGCCGATGACGGGGTGGGGGGTGAAGAGGAAGGGTACAAAGCCCGCCTTGCGGTCGTCACGGACGACGGAGATGAAAGCCTCGGTGGTGAAAGGGGCGGTGGGGATGCCGTATTTCTGTTCCAGGGTGATCGCACAGTCGGCCACGGCCGGCA
>CAZSHH010000065.1:15649-16585 GCA_964606525.1 uncultured Dehalococcoidales bacterium | reverse complement strand
CGGGACTATTTTTAAGGTTGAGAATCCTGAGACGGTGATCGATTATGAGTATATGAGATCTTCCGGGGCAATCGTAGGTTCCGGCACGATAGAAGTTTTCACTAAAAGTACATGTGCTGTTGGGATAGCCCGGGAAAAAGCCGCTTATTTACAGACGCAGTCATGCGGCAAGTGTGTTTTTTGCCGGGAAGGTACCGTCCAAATGGCTCAGATACTGCAAGACATCTTCGCGTACCAGGGTAAGCTGGAAGACCTGGGCTTATTAGCGGAGATGGGCGAACTTATGAAGGCAAGTTCGATATGCGGTTTGGGCAAGACCGCTGCAAATCCTATTTTAAGCTGCCTCAGGTTATTTTACGACGACTTTGAATCTCATTTAAAAGAGAAGAAATGCCTGGCCGGGAATATAGACCAGGCTGCATAAGGAAAAGTTTAATCTCAGGTAGTTATAGAATGGATGATGCCGGTATATTAAAATTAAACATTGACGGCCGTGACGTCAACACTGAGGCCGGGAAGTCAGTGCTGGAAGTTGCACTGGAAGCCGGGATATACATCCCTCACCTCTGTTATCACCCGGATTTGCCGTCTATTGGGGGATGCCGTTTATGTACGGTAGAAATCGAAGGCAGGGATGACTTCCCCACGTCCTGCACCACCCCTGCGGTTAACGGCATGATCGTGAAGACCAACACCGAGAAAGTGAAGCACCTGCGGCGTATGGCCATGGAATTAATGCTCGCTGGACATCCCCAGGCCTGTGATACCTGTTCGAAATATCTTAATTGCGAATTACAGTCGTTAAAACAATATATTATCGACAGCGACCTGAAGGTAAGGACCCGGTCCCGGTTGTTCCCGGTCAATACCAGGAATCCTTTATTCCTGCATGATCCCAACAAGTGCGTGGCTTGTGGGCGGTGTGTCAGGGCTTGC
>CAZSHH010000065.1:0-15602 GCA_964606525.1 uncultured Dehalococcoidales bacterium | reverse complement strand
AATCGTAGAGAGGCTGATATTTACTGCGGCACAGGCGCCGATTTGCCGTTAGCTGATGCGGGCTGCCGCTTCTGTGGTGCATGTGCGGAAGTCTGTCCCACCGGGGCCATTGCTGATAAACCGGAACTACTAAGAGAGAAATCCCGGAAGGCTGCCCTGGTGCCGTGCCGTTACACCTGTCCGGCAGAAATCGATGTACCGCGGTACATACGTTATATCCGGGAGCAAAATTACGCGGCCGCCAGGGCCGTCATCCGGGAAAAAGTCCCGTTTCCCTTAGTGCTGGGTTATGTTTGCGACCATCCCTGTGAAAATGTATGCCGGCGGGGCCAGTTGAATCAGCCTATCTATATCCGGGAACTAAAGCGGTTTACTGTAGAATATGGAACAGATTCAATTGCCCAGGCGGTCGGGAATAGAAAACCGGCCACGGAAAAGAAAGTGGCAATTATCGGCTCTGGACCGGCCGGATTAACCGCTGCATACTACCTGTGGAAAAAAGGGCATGAAATAACCGTATTCGAAGCATTACCCAAAGCCGGGGGCATGATGCAGTACGGCATCCCGGAATATCACTTGCCCCGCGTTGTTCTCGAAAAGGAAATCGAGGATATTGTTAAGCTGGGTATTGAGATAAAGACCAACACGCGAATAGACTCAATAGATACGTTGTTGTCTGGTGGCTATGAAGCCGTGATTGTAGCCGTGGGAACGCACAAAGGGCAAATCCTGCCGCTCCCGGGTAGCGACGGCCCTGGGGTATATAGCTGCATCGATTATTTGCGGAAAGTGCATGCGGGAGAAAATATCCCATTGGGAAAGAAAGTAGTGGTGTTGGGAGGTGGTAGTGTGGCGTTTGATTGTGCCCGGGTGGCAAGGCGGTTGGGTAGTGAGTCCGTACACATCGCCTGCCTGGAAAGCCGGGTGGACCTTCCCGCTTCAAAAGATGAGTTGGAGGAAGGCGAAGAAGAAGGGTTGGTAGTACATCCCTCCCGGACTGCCGTCAGGATATTCAGGGAAGGCGGCCAGGTCAAGGGTATTGAATTTAAAGAGGTATCCTTCTTCGGCTTTGATGAAGACAAGAATGCCCAGATTGAAGTCGTGGAAGAATCCCGGGACTTTATCGAAGCAGATAATGTGATATTTGCTGTCGGCCAACGGCCGGATATCCCTCCGGATTTTGGACTGGAGTTGTCAACGAGAAAGCTCATAGAGGTCGACGCTTATTCTTTAGGCACTAATAAAGAAGGCGTCTTTGCTGCCGGCGATGCTGTGAGCGGCACGGCATCGGTGATCAAAGCGATCGCTTCCGGGCGAAAAACGGGTGCTGCGGTTGACCGGTTTTTAGGAGGCAATGGTAATATCGAGGAGAGGTTGGTACCGGGAACCGAGCCTGGTAAATGCCTGGGCAAAGAGCAGGAATTTGCCGCTAGAAGCCGCCTTGAGATGGTAAGAATTCCGGCTGAGGAAAGGATACAGGGTTTTTGTCCGGTATCGGCTGGATTGGATAAAGCAAGTGCTGCTTACGATGCGAGCCGGTGTTTGCAGTGCGACTTAAGGTTAAAAATCACCCCGGTTAAGTTCTGGGGAAGTTATTAACTTAGTTATTAACTTAGTTGTGAATCTAATAATCCTTATTACGGGAGGTTGTCATGAACGGGAAAAATCAAGCTGATATCCTGGTAATCGGGTCCGGTGTTTCCGGCCTGGCGGCAGCATTAACCGCCGCGGAGGGCGGGGCACGTGTCATCATTTTTGAAAAACAGCGTTCGATTGGAGGGACTTCGAATTTTTTCAAAGGTACCTTTGCTGTGGAAAGTGACATGCAGCGGGAGCGGTATATTACATACAATCGTGATGAAGCTTTCAAAAATATCATGGAATATGGCCACTGGCGCAATAATCCCCGTTTGGTCAGAGCGATCGTGAATGAGACTGCAGGGACGATCAAATGGCTGCAAAGTGAGGGCGTGGAGTTCAGCGACGCTGTCATCAATATGATCGATGCTCCCCGTACGTATCATGTCGTTAAAGGTGACGGAGCCGCCGTTGTAAAGGTACTTGCCACGAAAATCAAGGAAAAAAACGGTGAGATCAGGCTGGGAGTCCCAGTAAAGAGACTAACCCGGGAAAGCGCCCGGATTACCGGAGTCGAGGTAGAAGAGAATGGTGAAGATGTTCCAGTACAGGGAAAAGCAGTCGTCATTGCCAGCGGGGGTTATGCTAATAACCGGGAATGGATAAAAAAATATGCCGGACTGGACCTGGGGGTAAATATCATCCCGGTAGGCAATGTCGACAAGACGGGCGATGGTATCCGTATGGCCTGGGAGGTGGGTGGCGCAGAAGAGGGCACCAATACCCTGGAGCTATTCAGGATCGGCCCGATGGCCCAGGAGATTGGTGGGGGAGGGCGGGTCAGCCTGGCGGTGATCCAACCCGACCTGTGGGTGAACCAGGCCGGAGAAAGATTCTGTGATGAGAGTATCACTTTCTATGATACCTCGGAAGGTAATGCCAATATCCGGCATAAAGAAGGCTATACTTATAGTATATTCGATGATTCGATCATACAAAGGATGATAGAGAACGGACTGGAAAAAGGGATTACCCCGGAATCATACCCGGCGCAGCGGCCGGTCGGATTCGAAAAAGACCTGAGAGTAGCCCTCGAGAATGCCCCTACCGAGGTTTTCGAGGCTGATTCAATAGAGGAATTAGCACGTAAGACCGGAATGCCCGCCGGTGTATTTAAAGATACCGTGGATGAATACAACAGGTATTGTGATAAAGCCCATGACGATTTGTTTGCCAAAGACCCCAAATACCTGTGGAAGATAAAAGGTCCCAAATTCTATGCCGCCAAAGCCCGGACGGTTTTCTTGGGTACGATGGGCGGGATCAAGATTAACCACCGTATGGAAGTGATCGACAAGAAGGAAAAAGTAATCCCCGGCCTGTATGCCGTTGGCTATGATGCCGGCGGGATGTACGGTAATGATTATTGTATGAAAGTAGCCTCGGGATTATCTTCGGCTTTTGCCATTAATTCCGGACGCCTGGCCGGGAAAAACATTCTTCAATACATGACCGGGAGTTTCCCGAAAAAATCATCTTAATGTAGCCGAAAAGGAGTAGGGTAGTATGATTTTCAGGCATGTCTAATAGGATGGTCACATGAGATTGACAATTTTTGACGGCTAAACTATAATGCCCGCGACGATTCCAATCTACAGGGGACAGCCATTGAAAACTAACGAGGAGAGTCTATGAGTGAAAAGAAGTTGAGGGTTCAAAACAAGCGTATCGATGATGATCTCCTGATGAAAAAACGACGGGAAGCCCTGGATGTGTGGCCGACCGGTAAGGAGGTCGATTTCGACGAAGCGGTAGCATATCAGAAAAGCCTGCCGGACAGTAAGGTCTGGTGGAAGGTCATGACCAAACTGGAAAAAGAAGGGCGCATGAGTGTATTCCCCCGGGCAGGCACCCCCATTCTTGAGGATATGATCAGCCTGTGCCAATCGATGGCTGATTCCGGAGTGGTATTAATACCGGTGACGACCGACAGCTATACCCGTGCCGGCCAGTACGAAAAAATCGAGCAGGTTCTACAGGAATGCTACCGGACGGGAAAACCTTTACTTAACGGGTATCCTATCATCAATTACGGCGTTAAGAAGACGCGAAAACTGGTAGAAAGCTGCGATGCTGCTTTCAGCCCGCGTGGTGCCGGTGGAGAGATTGCTATTGCCTCAGGCATGACCACAGCCGGTGGTGGCCTGGGTTTCCTGCATTTTGGTAGTTATGCGAAAAATACCACCGTGAGAGAACTGGTGGAAAGAAGCCAGAGTGGAATGAGGATCGTGGGTTGGTATGCCGACCGGGGCGTGATCCTGTGTACCGATTTACACGGCTGGTTGCCGACCGGGCCTTTTCCGCTGAGCATAAATATCGTTTGTTTGATCATTGAAGCAATCACCGCGGCTGAGCAAGGCCAGTTGGCTCTATATCCTCTGGTCCACTGCATGGGTAATATGGCCCAGGATATGGCCTGGATCAAGCTGGCACCCAGGTTGATCAGGGAATACCTGGACAAATTTGGCTATACCAAATGTATGGTTGTCGGCACCTGCCCGGCCCAAACCCCGCTCTTTCCGGTTGCCCAGGATTTAGGTGGTGCTTTCGCCTATTTAACTTATGTAGCGATGGTCGGGGCGCTATCTAAAAGCAACGCCGTAGATTTGCGGACTATCGATGAAGGTGCTGGTGTGGCTACCAAGGAAGCTCATGCAATGAGTTACCGGGCCGCGAAATGGATTTTCGATGTGATTCGTGAACAACGGATAGAATTGGAAGTCAAAGATGTTGCCATGGAGGAAAAGGTAACTGAAATCGAGGTCAGGGCGATATTAGACAAGATACTGGACCTCGGTGACGGCGATATCGTAGAAGGTACGGCAAGGGCAGTGGAGTCGGGTGTCATGGACTCACCCTGGAGTCCGAATGTAACCGTTAAAGACCAGGTATTGGGCGTTAGAGATGCCCGGGGCGCCTGCCGGTACCTTGAATTTGGGAACTTACCGATCCCGGAAGAAATAAAAGAATTCCACCGTGCAAAGATCGCCGAGAGAGAAAAAATCGAGGGTAAGAAAGTCGACTACCACTCTGCAGTAAGGGACCTGTGGGGCCTTAGTAAAGGCAAGATGGTGGGGCTTCCGCCTTACAATAAGTAGTCACCGGTTATCTATAGTTTGTGGAAGGAGAAACGATGAAGAAAGTACCTACGATAATAACCGGAACAGTGGGCATGGATGCCCATGTTATAGGCACCAAAGTATTGTCGCGGACATTTAAGGATGCCGGATTCAATGTTGTGGCCTTAGGCATGCAGGTATCTCCGGAAGAATTCATCCGGGTTGCCCAGGAAACCGCTGCCGATGCTATTCTAATGAGCTCTCTTTATGGCATGGCGGAAATGGACCTCCAGGGTTTTAAACAGAAATGTCTCGAAGCTGGACTTGGTAGTGTTATCCTGTATATCGGAGGGATCCTGGGGATCGGCCGGCACAATTTTAAGGAAGATGAAGAAAAATATAAAAAAATGGGCTTTGACCGGGTCTATCCCCCGGAGGCTGATTTGCAGGCAGCAATAACCGACCTGCGTAATGATTTAGCGGCAAGGGGAAAAACATAGGAGACTAAAACTGGAACACAGATGAAGAATATCAGGCTTCTGATCGATTTTGGCAGCACATTCACCAAGGTGGTGGCGGTTGATCTGGATAAGGAAGATGTGGTCTCGGTATCCCGGGTGCCGTCGACGGTAGATACGGATGTCACGGTCGGTTTGGAGCAGGCGTTCAAGCAAATCAATCATGATGTTGAAATAAACGAACTTCATAGAAAACAAGCGCTGGCTTGTAGTAGTGCTGCCGGTGGTTTACGTATGGTCTGTGTTGGCTTTGTGCCTGAACTGACCAGTGAAGCAGCCAACCGGGCGGCGCTGGGTGCCGGGGCTAAAGTCGTCGGCCGTTATTCATATCAATTAACTTCGCAAGAAGTAGCCGAGATTGAGGAAATCGCTCCGGATATATTGCTGTTGGCCGGGGGAACCGACGGCGGTAATGAAACAGTAATATTACATAATGCAAGGGTTCTGTCAAAGTCAAATCATGCCATAAAAAACGTCGTGATTGCGGGAAATAAAGCTGCCCACGAAGAAATCAGAGAAATATTCCGTAACTTCGGTGGTCACGTATTCTTTACCAGGAATGTGATGCCGGAAATAGGCGTACTCGACGCCGAGCCTTGTAATAAGGAAGTCAGAGAAATTTTCATCAAACATATCATCGAGGCAAAAGGCATCGCTAAAGTACGGGCGATGATTGAAGAGGTCATTATGCCCACACCGTCAGCCGGCCTGGAAGCTGCCCGGCTTATTGCCGGCGGATGTAAGGAAGTCCCCGGGTTGGGGGAGATACTGGTAGTCGATGTGGGTGGCGCAACCACGAATGTACATTCGATAGCGACCGGTAAACCAACCGGGAATGCAATAGTCCTGGACCATTTACCGGAGCCTTACATCAAGCGGACCGTGGAAGGAGATATCGGGCTGAAGTATAACATCGCTACCTTGGAGGAATTAGCCCGGCAAAGAGAAAGGCCGCCGGATTTCGATAAGGTAGTGAAGCGGTTCTACGGGGGCAAGTTGCCTGAAGGCGATACTGAACTCCTCTGTCATGATCTGATGTCGCGCGTTGCCGTAGAAACAGCCGTGAACCGTCACGCCGGGAAATTGGAGGTGATTTACGGTCCTTCCGGGGAGATTTTCGTACAGCGGGGGAAAGACCTGACCCAGATCAAGACGGTGATCGGGACAGGCGGGGGAATCATCTTCGCAGCCGATCCCCGGTATGTTCTTGAAGGTGCTTTATATCAAAAAGACCACCAGATGATATTGAAACCTAAAGAACCGGATTTGTATATCGACGAGTGTTACATATTTTATGCGATTGGGTTGTTGGGACAGGTAGAACCGGCGAGTGCTTTAAAACTGATTAAAAAACACCTGAAGAAAGTGTAATCTGACCATATTCATGACCGGTTAACGTTCAGGCAAGGAGGGTCATAATGCCTTTTCTCGATGGTAAAGTTGCCGTGGTTACGGGCGCAGCCAGTAAACGGGGTATGGGTCGCCGGGTGGCGGTCCGGCTGGCAGCAGAAGGCGCAAATGTGGCAGTCATGGATAAATTCGCCAATCCAAAAAGCATCTGGCCGGGAGATGAGAACTGGGGCGGTCTAGATGAGGTAGTATCCGAAATACAAGCTGCCGGGAAGGAAGGATTAGCTGTTGTCGCAGATGTTAGTAATGGCCGTGATGTAGAATCAGCCGTCACCAGGATCATCGATAAGTTTGGGCAAATAGATATCCTGGTCCACTGCGGCGGGATCCGAGGTTCAATGACGACGCCGATCATTGAACTAACGGAAGAAGAGTGGCGCTCCACTCTCGATATCAACCTGACCGGTTCATTCCTGATATCAAAAGTAGTCGCTAAACGGATGATACCTGACGGCCAGGGTAAAAAAATCGTCCTCATAGGTTCAAAAGCAGCTACCGAAGGTTATCGCGGGAGTGCCGGTTATTGTGCTTCCAAGCATGGGGTATTGGGATTAGCCAGGACGTTGGCCTTGGAACTGGCCCAATATAAGATAAATGTCAATCTGATCAATCCGGGAGCATTCGATACCAACCTGCGGGACCAGGCTATCCAACAACGAGCCCAGGCTCAGGGGTTAACCGTGGCGGAAATGCTGCAAAAGGAAGCACAGACACCTCGTCCAGCTGGACCAGCCTCGAATATCCCATTAGGCAGGATGGGAACTCCGGATGATATTGCTAACCTGGTATTATTCCTGGTTTCGGAACAAGCCAACTATATTACTGGTGAAATGATAGATATTGACGGCGGCGTTTAGAATTGAAAATTATCCGATCCGGTAACCGGAAGTTCTAACTCGGGAGGGGGAGTAATGCTAACAGGTTGCCGCGCACTGGACCTGACGAATCAAAACGGTTATTTGTGTGGGAAGGTATTGGCCGACCTGGGTGTTGATGTGATTAAAGTAGAGCATCCGGACGGCGACCCGGGAAGAAGGGTTGGCCCTTTCTGGAAAGATGACCCTGATCCTGAGAAAAGCTTGTACTGGTTTGCCTACAACAATAATAAGAGGGGCATTACACTCAACCTGGATACAGCCGACGGCCGGGCAATCTTTAAAGACCTTGCAGCAAAAGCTGATTTCGTGATCGAGACCTATCCTCCCGGCTATCTGGATAACCTGGGACTGGGATATTCAGGGTTATGCGATATCAAGAAAGATATCATCCTCACTTCGATAACTCCTTTTGGACAGTCAGGGCCTTACAGCCAATATCAGGCAGCAGATATCGTGGCTACCGGGATGTCCGGGATACTGTATCAGAATGGTTCTCCCGATCGGGCTCCGGTAAATATGAGCGTTCCCCAGTCTTGTATGATGGCTGGAGCGGATGGTGCGGTAGGAAGTATGATCGCCTATTACCACCGCGAACAGACTGGTGAAGGCCAGCATGTCGATGTGTCCATGCAGCAAAGCACTGCCTGGTTTCAGGCTAATGCGATACCGATTTGGGAGATCAATAAAGCGGTTCTCAAACGAGCTGGAGCGGCCCGTTCCGGGACGAGCCGGGATGATACTGGGCAAAAGCAAATGTGGGAATGTAAAGACGGCCTGGTTTTCTTCGTGGTCATCGGGGGAAAGCAAGGAGCTAAAACCTTGAGTTCATTGGTAAAATGGATGGACAGTGAAGGGAATGCTACGGATTTTCTCCGGGGGATGGACTGGGATAATTTTGACATGTGGAAAGTGACGCGCGACGTCATTGCCCAGATCAATAGGCCGGTCAGTGAATTTTTCAAGACCCATACTAAAGCGGAGCTGCTCCAGGGAGCCACCATGAAAAACATCTCGATATGTCCGCTTTCGAGTATGGAAAACCTGGTCAATGACCCTGGCTTGTATGCCCGGAAATTCTGGGTGGAGATAGAACACCCGGAATTAGGAACGCACATTCCATATCCCGGTGAATTTATCCGGTCATCAGAAGAGAAACTGACGACCAGGTTTAGAGCCCCTCTAATCGGAGAACATAACCGGGAGGTATATGGCGATATTGGTCTTTCTGCGGAAAAATTGGTGATTTTGAAAGAAGCCAGGGTCATTTAAGAAGGAGCAGGGCATGGTAACGGAAATGAAAAAGGGGGTCTTCAGTGGCATCACTGTCACTGCCTTTGGCGGGGCGGTAGTAGGGCCTTTAACCATGAAATTTTTTGCTGACCACGGAGCAACGGTGATCCGGATAGAAAGCATGAAGCGCCCCTGTACTTTAAGGACCGGCGGACCATATAAAGGCGGCAAGCCGGGGATAAACCTGGCCGGTTACTTCAATTTCTATAATGGCAATATATTAAGCTTTGCTTTGAATATGTCAAACCCTAAGGCGGTGTCGGTGGCAAAGAGGCTGATTAGTAAATCAGATATCGTGATGGAGAATTTCACACCGGCGGTCATGCCGGGCTGGGGATTGGGTTACGAAGACCTGAAACAGGTAAAACCCGATATTATTATGCTGCGGCAAAGCGGATTTGGTTCGGAAGGCCCATATGCCCAAACCGCCGCTTTCGGGATGGTCCTGGCCGCCATTGCCGGCTTGCCCAATTTTGTAGGCTGGCCGGATGGAGGGCCGTTGCCGCTGGGGGTATCGGCATATACCGACTGTATTTCGCCTCGGTTTGCTTCTGCTGCGGTAATTGCCGCATTGGACCACCGTAACAAAACCGGCAAAGGACAATTACTGGACCTGTCGCAATTCGAGACTGCGATGTACTTTATTCTACCGGCGATTCTGGATTATGTCGCTAATGGTAGAGAACCCCGGAGGATGGGTAACGCTTCCACCTACGAAGTTCCTCATGGCGTATATCCCTGTCAAGGCGACGACCGCTGGTGCACTATCGCCGTCACCAATGATAAACAGTGGACTGATTTCTGCCGGATAATCGGAAAACCGGAATATGCGGTCGATGAGCGGTTCAGTACTTTGCTCTCACGTAAAAGAAATGAGAATGAAGTTAACCGTATCGTCAGTGAATGGACAACCGGTCTGACACCTGATGAGGTGATGAAAAAATTACAGGCGGAAAATATCCCGGCTGGTATTGTACAAAACACCTCGGATGTTTACAACGATCCGCAACTGCGTGGACGGAACATATTTTGGCCCATGGAACATAGTGAAATGGGTACCTTCACTCACTTGGGGCAGAGTTTTCAACTGTCAGGGACACCTTCGGTTCCGCGTTCTCCCGCACCTATTCTAGGCGAACATACGGAATATGTATGTTCAAAAATCCTCGGGATGACCGATGACGAATTTGTGACTTTGATGGGCGAGGGTTTATTCGAATAACAGTAGTAAGTGACATTAATTACCACCGCATTTAGGTTAAACTCCTGTGACATTACCAGAAATCGAGATACCAACCTGATTGTACAACTGTGGGAGGACTATTGTGGACGCAGCGTATATGATCGCAAAATATCTGGTTAACACTAAGTTCGATGATATCCCCAATACAGCCGTTGAAGCAGCGAAGAAAGAGATCCTTGATCAGCTTGGAGTGGCACTGGGAGGTTCTTCGAAGCCGGGGATAAAAGAGTTGTTGGAACTAAACAAAGAATGGGGAGGAAAAGCCGAAAGCACCGTTTTTTGTTTCGGAGACAAGCTTCCAGCGCCTCAAGCAGCCCAGGTTAATGCCGCGATGGGCCATGCTCTGGACTATGATGATACGGGTGACGGCCCGGTACACCCTTCGGTGGTGATCGTCCCTACTGCTTTTGCTTCAGCTGAACGCCAGGGTAAAGTCCAGGGGAAAGAGCTTATTACGTCGGTAGTCATGGGTGTCGATGTGATGTGCCGCCTTGGGTCAGCCTTCCGCCAGGGATGGAAAGGGCCAACTATTGGCGGGCATCCGGGAAATGGCTGGCACCTGACCCCGGTTTACGGATATTTTGGAGCCGCAGGAGTGGCGGGCAGGATTACCGGCCTGGATGAAGATAAAATGCTGAACGCTTTAGGGATAGCTTATCACCAGTCTGCCGGGAACGGGCAGTGCGTAGTTGATGGCGCACTGACGAAACGGATGGGGCCGGGATTCGCGGCGAGGGGTGGGATCGTTGCCGCGGCCATGGCCGCTAAAGGGATTACCGGCGCGCACAATATATTCGAAGGAGAATTAGGCCTTGCCACAGTGTATCACCAGGGTAAATATGATACCGGGGCACTGATTCAGGACTTGGGCCTGCAATTCAAAGGGGTTAATGTTGAGATGAAGCCTTACCCCTGTTGCAAGGGTACCCACGGATTTGTCGATATGGCATTGGCGTTGAAGGCTAAAAACAAAATCATCCCAGAAGAAGTGAAAGAAGTCCTGATTACCTGTCCGGGCATGGCAAACCTTTCGTTGCCGTTGGAAGTTAAAAGCCATCCGCGGAATCCGGTCGATTCCCAGTTCAGCATCCCCTGGGCAGTAGCCGTGGTTATTGCTCGGGGGAGGGCAGGTATCAGTGATTTCAACGAGGAAGCGATTTTCAGCCGGGACATTATGCAAGTTTGTGACAAAATCAAGCTCGATATGGAAACCGGCCCGGAAGCAAAGGAACGATTTCGGAATGGCCTGCAAATAACGATGAAAAATGGGCAAACCTTTATTGAAAAGTCGGCTGGCCCAACAAATAACGAGACGGTATTACCGTTCAATGTATATGAAAGTAAATTTCGAGATTGTGTTTCATACGCCGCGCGGCCGATTCCAGAGAAAAATATCAACCATATAATTGAACTGGTACGCAGATTGGAGCAGGTAGAAGATGTCCGGGACATTATCAAATCACTTTACTAGTTAGAGCGAACCGGATTACCAATAACACATCGTAATAGAAAGGAGAGGAATATGGCCAGTCCACTGGAAGGAATAAAAGTCTTAGATTTCGCTATCGCAGTCGCAGCTCCTCTGGGAGGAGCGATGTTGTCTGATATGGGTGCTGAGGTCATTAAGATAGAAAGGATAACCGGGGAGCCGCAGCGGCTGGGAATGCCGGCCGGTATGGATGATGTGTTGGATACTAAAATAGCGGAAGGGATCCCCGATACCGGTTCGTGGATTGCTCTAAACCGGGGTAAGAAAGATCTGGCAATCGATGTCAGGAATGAGAAAGGAAGAGAAGTCGTTTTAAAATTGGCGAAAGATGCCGATGTCATCTTAGAAAGTTTTCGGCCGGGTGTCATGGAGCGGTTGGGTTTGGGATATGACGTTATCGCGAAGATCAACCCCAAAGTGATTTACTGCTCTTTTACCGGTTTCGGACAGACCGGTCCCTTGGCGCACCGTGCCGGTGGTGACATGTGGACACAGGCCATGTCAGGGATGATTGCTGAAGGAACTCATCCAAATGGCCACCCGCAGATGCTGGCCCAAGGTATCGTGGATCATACCAGCGGTATGCTGGTAGCTTATGGCATCATGACTGCCCTTTATGTTAGAGAGCGAACAGGCATGGGGCAGCAAGTCTATGTGAACAATTTGGATGCCGGCATGTATCTGCAGTTTAGCGCTCTGGCTGGTTTCCTGATCGAAAAACGCAGCCCGAAAAAGATGGATAGAGATGTGGGTGGACAAGCTCCGCCTTATGGTCCATATACTGCCAAAGACGGTGATGTATTGACTATTTTCGGCACCGATCCGCTTTGGCCGGCTTTTTGTAAATTACTGGGGGTAGAGCACCTGGCGGATGATCCCAGGTTTGTTAACGATAAAGTGAGAAGACAGAACCGGCTGGTAGTCGAAAAACTGCTGGATGATGCTTTCAGCAAGAAAACCCGGGCAGAGTGGGCGCAGATTTTTAGAGAAGCCAAAATGCGTTGTGACCCTTGCCTTACTTACGAAGAGTTGTGCGCTCATCCCCAGGTCGAAGCTAACGATATCATTTTTAAAACAACTCATCCTATCCGTGGGGAAACCCGGATGTTAGGTATTCCAGTTAAGCTGCATAAGACACCGGGGAATCCTCAGGGGCCGGCACCTTTACTGGGACAGGACACTGGTAATATATTAAGAGGACTGGGATATACAACAGAGGAGATTCAGCAGATGGAAGCGGAAAAGATCATCAGGACCGCTCATCAGCAATGAGATGGATATGGCAATAGAAGCGTTTTCCAGTATTCAAGTTATAGACTGTACCCAGGGAATAAGTGGGCCTTATTGTACGAAGCTATTGGCGGATTTCGGTGCCGAGGTTATCAAAATCGAACCTAAGGAAGGGGACTATACCCGACAAATCGGTCCTTTTCTGCATGATAAACCGGACCTCGAGGGCAGCGGGACATTTTTTTACCTGAATACCAACAAAAAAAGCGTGACACTCAACCCAAATACACCACAAGGATCAACGATCTTTAAAAATTTGGTAAAGAATGCCAACGTCCTGGTAGAGAGTTATGCTCCGGGTTCGATGGATAAAATGGGGCTTAGTGCCGAATCTTTAAAACAGGACAATCCCCAATTGGTAATTACTTCGATAACCGCTTTTGGCCAGACCGGACCTTACCGTGACTTTAAAGCGACCAACCTGACTATTTCTGGATTGGGTGGCACAATGTATACCATGCGTCCCGGGAAAAAACCGACTAGCCGGCCCGTAAAGGCTGGTGGTTACCAGGCAGAATATACCACTGGCGTTCTCAGCTTTATTGCGACCGTGGCGGCATTAATGAATGTCGGCCGGACAAAAAAGGGGACATTGGTTGATATCGGGACTATGGAGTGTGTGGTTAGTTCTTTGATGGGGATGTTGACGGAATACTCATATATTGGACTGAGCCGGAGAACGAATCCTTATCCTATACATGGCTATCCCCAGGGAGATGCTGTACCATGTAAAGACGGATGGATCAGCCTGACACCGGGTATCGGCGGTGCCCCGAATATTGCCTTTCTAATCGGTCAACCTGAACTCGAAGAAACCCCTCTGCTGGCTGAACCCCGCACCCGCATGGCAGAGCCGGAAAAATTCGATGCTTTAATACGTCCCTGGTTGAATGAGCATGACAAGTGGCAGATCACAAAAGAAGCCCAGGAACTTAGATTGGCTTTTACCCCGGTACTAAGTCCGGGAGAGCTTTTTGAGGATGTTCAGACTAAAGCACGTGGATATTTTGCCGAAACTGAACATCCGGCAATGGGTAAAGTTGTGTACCCAGGAGCACCGGCAAAGTTGAGCGAATCACCATGGAAATCAGGAAGAGCACCTCTATTGGGTGAACACAATACGGAAATATATGGACAGTCCGGAATTTCTAACAAGGAACTGGCCAGGTTGACTAGCGAAGGAATAATCTAGAAAGGTTGAGAAAGAATGCCATATAGAATACTCGAAGGGATAAGAATTATCGACCTGACGATGGTATTTGCTGGGCCGGTTTGTTCCAAGATATTTGCTGAAATGGGGGCGGAAGTAATCAAGATAGAATCAGTGCAGCGGACGGATACTTTCACCCGTGCTAATGTATACCCGGATAATATCCCAGGCGAGGATCCCTGGAACCAGGGCTCCAATTTCCATGCCCTTAATGCCGGCAAGTATGGTATTTCCCTTAATCTTGGTGATGAGCGGGGTAGAGATATCTTTAAACGCCTGGTTCGAATTAGTAATGTCGTTGTGGAGAATTTTTCTCCGAGGGTTATGGACCATTGGGGACTGAGTTATGATGAACTGAAGAAAATAAAGCCGGATATTGTTATGGTATCCATGAGTGGACTGGGACATTATGGTCCGCTTAAAGATTCTTACATGTATGTCCCGGGGATGGAGGGAATGAGTGGGCTTACCCATGTAACAGGAGAACCGGATGAACCGCCGCTGTTGACTGGTCATGCCTATGGTGACTGGGTGACTGGGGTGAATGCGGCTGCTACTTTGATTACCGCACTTTTTTATCACCAGAAGACTGGTAAAGGGCAATATGTGGATCTATCCGGACGGGAAGCGGTTGCCTGTCATGTGGGCGATGTGATCATGGATTATACAATCAATATGCGTAATCCCGAACGAGACGGAAACCGTGATTCACTGATGGTACCTCATGGTTGTTACAGGTGCAAAGGTGAAGATGAATGGGTGAATATCGCCGTGGAAAATGAGCAACAATGGCGATCTTTTTGCCGGGCTGCGGATCATACGGAATGGGCTGATGATAACCGTTTCGCCGATATTAACCAACGTAAAGCAAATGAAAAAGCTTTAGATATTCTGGTCGAAGAATGGACTTTACAGTTCAATCATGGTGAGGTTATGTCCCTGCTGCAGCAGGCGGGAATCCCCTGCGGTAGTGTGCTTGATATGAGAGAAATTAACCTCGATCCCCATCTCCACAGCCGGGGGTACTTTTATGTTATCGACCATGGGAAGGGAACCGGGGAAAGGCCTATCGGCAGCCAGATGCCAGCTAAGTTCCGGGGATTGCAGTCCTTTACTCCGAAGCGTGCACCACGGTTTGCTGAAGATGATAAATACGTGTTTGGTTCATTATTAATGATGCCAGATGAAGAAATGGCAGCTTTAGCCCAGGAGAAAATCATCGGTGGGCCGCCTTCATTTACAAAAGGCAGGCCGACTCGCCTTGACCTTATTAAAGGACAGGATTCTGGTTACATCGACCCGGAATATAAAAATAGAATTCAAAAAAAATATGAAGACCGTAAATAACCAACCTGTTTGGGAAATACGCTACAGGCTGCAAAGCCAGCTGTGGGACTTCATTAGAATAGTTACGTTGGGTATGTTATTCAGTTCGGGAATAAAGATAACGGCGGTTGTTACAGGAAGGGTGGAGTTGCCACGGCGTTAGTCCGCATGTAAAAATATTGTGGAAACCATTATTTCATAGATTTTAGGAGGATAAGGAAATGACCATTGAGTACAAGAAAGAAGGGAAA
>CAZSHH010000064.1:0-16781 GCA_964606525.1 uncultured Dehalococcoidales bacterium | reverse complement strand
GTGGGATTATCATTCAACAACCGTTTGCGGCCGAGGGCGTGGAAAGCGCCGAAGAGGCAGCCGGCAACACCAAGGAGGCCCACGCCGAGGGCGATGAACCAGGTTGATGAAATCATAGCAATAGGATATCATACTCTGACCTGTTTCGCAGGACAAGACAAAGTGTTAGAATATGGCAAAAGAAAAAGGTTAAGGAGAATAAGAGCATGACGGATAAAAACATTTTCGACCTGACCGGCAAGACCGCATTAGTCACCGGCGGCAGCCGGGGCATCGGCCGGTCTTATGCTAAGGCAATGGCGGCCTTCGGTGCCAATGTAGCGATCGCCGCCCGCGACCAGGGCAAGATCGATGAAACGCTGAATATCCTGAAAGCTTACGGGGGGCAAACCCTGGGGATTTCGGCGGATATGACAAAAGAAGCCGATATCAAGAGAATGGTCGACGAGACGGTTAAAAAATTCGGCCGTATCGACATCCTCTTTAACAATGCGGGCATCGCCCGGGGACTGAAACCGATCCACGAAGAGAACCTGGCCGATTTTGATATCGTTATCGATACCAACCTGCGCGGCCCCTTCCTGGTAATGAAATACGTGCTGCCAGTCATGATCAAACAGAATAAAGGCGCCGTCATCTTCACTTCATCGACCGCCGGCATCCGGGCAGAGGTACCGGAAATCGCTCCGATCGCTTACTGTGCCGCCAAAGCCGGCATCAATGTGATGACCCAGGTCGCGGCAATCGAATATGCCAAATACAATATCCGGGTTAACTGCATTGCTCCAGGCATGCACCATTCCGAACTCGGGCATGACAACCCGCGGCCGATGGCTACACCCAGCCCTGAAATGATGGCAATGATGCAGGAAAGGATGAAGAAGACCAACGAAGACATCCCGATGAACCGTATGGCGGAATCGGACGAACTAATGGGCATCGCCGTATTACTGGCCTCGGACGCCTCCAGCTACATCACGGGGCAGATCATCGCCCAGGACGGTGGACGGTCGGCAAAGCACTAGCGTAATAAAACAGATAACAAAACAGGTCATGAAAAAGGATCCACCAAGGGACCGAAAAAACCTGTGAGTGCGGACAAGATCAGATCTTGGCCGTGGATTGAAAGAAGAGAAGTAGGGAAGCTGACCCCTGGCGGGGTCAGCTTCCCTTTTTAGTAATAAATGTCCTGGTTACCGGGCAGAGGGATAGCCGCTGCCGAAAGCAGTGGGGAGGCGGTTAGCGAGTTCCTCCAGTGTCCAAACACCGTCTTTGTAAAGGCCTTTAAATTCTGACGGCTGGGAATAGAGGGCGACGCGGCCCCGGGAAGCGCCGATGATCTGGCCGTTAAGGTGGGCACCGGCATCGGAAGCCAGGTACATGACAGCGGCGGGGATATGGGATGGGGGCGGGGGATCGACGGACTCTTCAAAAAGCTGGCGGGGGATAAGCCCAGCCTGATACATCTTTTCCCAACCGGCAGTACCACCCGAGCGGGGGCTCATGCGGGTCTCGGCGATGGGGATCAGGGCATTACAGGTGATGTGATAGCCTTCCAGGGACATGCCCATGGCAATGCCCAGGCTGAGGCTAACGACGGCACCCTTGGAGGCGGTGTAGGGGGAGGGGCCGTGGCCAAGCCAGGCGGGGGAGGCAAAATTAATGATGCGGCCGTAGTTCTGGCGGACCATGTAGCCAAGGGCATATCGGCAGGTATGGAAGGTACCGTTGATATTGACGTCCATTACAGTGTCCCAATCGGCTTTCTCCAGTTCCCAGAAAGGTTTGAAGCCGCGTCCGCCGATACCGGCACAATTGATAAGAACATCGATGCGGCCAAAACTCCGGATACAGGTTTCGATGATATTGTGCGCCCCGTTGAAATCAGCCACCGAATCGTAATTTGCGACTGCCTGGCCGCCAGCCTGTTTGATCTCAGCGACAACGAGGTCAGCCGGGGAATGGTCGGCTCCGGTACCATCTTTTTCCCCGCCGAGGTCATTAACGACGATTTTAGCACCGCGAGCAGCCATGGCGAGGGCGATTTCACGGCCCTGGCCGCGGCCGGCACCGGTGATAACAACACACTTATCTGTAAGAGAAATCGACATCCGCAAATACTCCTGATCTATTATTCAAAAAAGCGGCTGTGCTTTCATCACAGCCGGATTTTCCCACCTATCATAGACGCGGTGAAAAAGGAAAGCAAACAGGAGAAAGGGCGATGGTTTATTTATGATATTAGATTGATGATTTAGGAATTTAAAACAGGAGATAGAAAACAGGAAAATATAGTTGATAGGGGGAAGGGAATTTGCTATTATGAACGTATGCTCATAACAAGAGGAAGCAAAAATGCCCAGGCCGCCTAAATGCCGGCGGGTACTGGCCTTACCGGGGACGACTTTTTTCAAACCGGCAGGGATACCGCTAAGGTTGTTGGAAGAGAACCGCCTGACTGTCGAAGAGATGGAGGCAGTACGACTGCATGACCTGGAACACCTGGAGCAGGCGGCAGGGGCAGAGCGGATGAACATCTCCAGGCCGACATTTCAGCGTCTGCTGGCAGCAGCCCGCAGAAAAATCGCCGACAGCTTGTTGCACGGAAAAGCACTGCGGATTGAGGGGGGGCATTACGAACTGGCAGAAAGCCAGGTAAGTGATATACAAACCAGCCAGATAAATGGAGGAATAAAAGAAAACATGAAAATCGCAGTAGTCTCGGAAGACGGAAACACCATCAGCCAGCATTTCGGAATGGCGCCGTGGTACATCGTTTACACGGTCAAAGACGGCAAGATAACGAATACCGAAAAACGGGAGAAAGCAGGGCACCACCAGGGCGGCCAGGGGCACGAACACCCGGAACACGGGCATACTCACGGGCACAACGACGCCGCAGCGCAGAACCTGCACGGCCGGATGGCGGGAAGCATCAATGACTGTAAGGCCGTGATTGCCGGGGGGATGGGGATGGGGGCGTATGAAAGCCTGAAAAGTTTTAAAATTGAACCGGTGATTACCGACGTACGCAACGCTGAAGAAGCGGCCAAACTATATATCCAGGGCAAGCTACCGAACCTGCGCGAACGACTGCACTGACAAAGAGAACCCGGCCGGCAGCAAGGGGTAACAAATTAAGGAGTAAGGAAATGGCAGCCAGAGACGAGCGCAGCCTGGAGCAGGTTTACCACAGTGCCGTCAGCGGGTTATATGCCCGTATCAGGAACAACTACGATTTCCTCTACCAACGTTACGGGGATGAGGGGATCAGGATGATCGCGGAGATGAGCCGGGAATACGGCTTGACGGTGGCGGAGCGGGCAAAAAAAAGGCTAAAAGAAAATGACATGGCTGCGGTGGCACAATACCTGATAAGGATATTCGACACGGTGGGGCGGGGGAAAGAAGACCAGGTCATCCCAATAGTGTGGGAAAAGGACCGGGTTATCATCACGGTAGCGGAATGCCCCCTCCATTTCACTAATCCCGAGATGTGCCGGGCGCATACGACCATGGAGCGGACGGTAGTAGAAACACTTAATCCGGTATTAACCTACCGGATAGGAAAATCGATACCCGCCGGGGATGCAGTGTGTGAACATATTCTGGGATACAAATAAACTAAAGTACCATATGCGCACCGTGAAGTAACAGGGTATCAGCTTGCGCGATTCACATAAAGAGGAATACAATAACCGGAAAACAGCCTGAAGATCACAGCCTGAAAAAAGCGAAGGAAAGGATGAACAAGTTCTTGAGACGGCTACCGGTTATTATAGTATTTGTAATAATTTCCCTGCTATGCAGTGCATGTTTGAATAAGGAAACACCAGCCGTAACCAGCCCAACCGAACCGGCATTGATGCCTTTTATCGATTATTCACCGATACCGACGCCTAAACTAACGGTCGATATAAGAAATCTACCATACTATCTGCAGCTATACCTGGATGAAGAACACACCCTCATGTGTGATACGGGAATCATCCCAAACCTGAATAATCTTAACTGGTCGGAGGCGAACTCGCGTGGGATTCGACGGGTAACGCTAACGGTCTATTGTTACAATGCCGGCCCGGTACCAATGAGAGTGAAACCGACCTACAATGAGACCGTCACCTATACTGACGGAGAACTCACACTAAGTGCATCCGGGGAAAATCTGATACAACCGGGAACACATCAACCCTTTAACCTGCGGTTATCATTTAAATCGGACTATTCCGACTACGGCTTTATAAGAACGAGTTTCGTGGCACAGGCAACCGATTTCAACTTGAAATTCACAGTCAATCCAGTGCCTTAGAAAGAAAATCCTAAAATTCCAATATCAAAATCCTAAACAATAACTAAATCACAAACAACAAACACCAAATAAATACCAATGACCAAGAGATAAATAACAAAAAACAGGTCGAAGTTCCAGGTACCAAATAATGACTAAAACAGCAAGATAATGACCCGCGTTGAAAGAGGATAATTCATGTACGACCAGGAGGCAGGCCAGTGAAATCGATAGTAGCGCGGCAGGTATTCGAGATGTTCCCGGAATACACCCGGGGGGTGATCATCGCCCGGAACATCGAGAATCATGGTGAGAACGAGAAACTGCTGGCGGGGCTGCGGGAAGAAGAACGGAAAGCGACCCAGGACCCGGCGATGTTGGATATCAAGAACCATCCCCGGATCGCCCCGTGGCGACAGGCATATTTGAAATTCGGGGCCAATCCGAACAAGTTCTATCCCTCAGTGGAATCTTTGTGCCGGCGGGCGCGGCGCGGCGACCAATTACCATACATCAATACGGCGGTAGCCCTGTTCAATTATTTCTCACTGAAATACGTTCTGCCCAGTGGGGCCGACGATACAAATTCGGTAAAAGAAAACCTGTTCCTGACAACTGCCAAAGGCGACGAGCCGTTCACGCCATTCAATTCGACGGAGTTAGAACACCCCGAACCGGGTGAAGTCGTCTATTATGACGGGGCAGCGGTGATGTGCCGGCGCTGGAACTGGCGGCAGGGCGACCAAACCAAACTGACCACAGAGACCAGGAATATCGTAATAAACCTGGACTGCCTGCCGCCGGTAGGAGTGGAAGAAGCGAAAAGATTGACCGTAGAACTGGCAGACCTGGTGCGGGCGTACTGCGGGGGGGAAGTAAAATACGGCTTGTTGAGTAAGGAAAGGAATGAGGTAGAGATATAGGGAGAGGATGGGGTTCCTGCCTCGTCTTGAAGACCGGCAAAGCAAAGCCAACTGGGGAATCATCTGATTTATGATTTTAGATTAATGATACAAGAACGAGCGGCTTTGACTTAAGGTACAGCCGTTGCTAAACTTGAGGCGGAATAAAGATGAACGTAAAGCAGACGGACCGTCTGGTCTTATTCCCGGATGGGACAACAGTCAACGGCAAGGAGCACCTGGAGATAGGCGGCTGCGATACCGTCAGCCTGGCTTCAAGGTACGGCACGCCGCTGTATGTTTTCGATGAAGCGACCTTAAGAACCACGGCAGCGGAATTCAAAAACCAATTCCGGAAACGCTACCCGGAAACGATGATACTTTATGCCTGTAAAGCTTTCCTCAACCGGGCGATACTGGAGATCGTAAAAGAAGAGGGCATCGGGCTGGATGTGGTGTCGGGTGGTGAGATCAGTATAGCCCTGAAGTTCGGCTTCCCGATGGAGACCGTCTCCTTTCCCGGAAATAACAAGTCGGAAGAGGAACTCCGGCTGGCGCTGGCTTGTGGGATGGGGCGGATCGTGGTCGACAATTTCGGCGAACTGGAAATGCTGGGGCAAATCACCAGGGTAAGCAAGCAGGAGGCAAACATCCTGATTCGGATATCGCCAGGGATCGACCCGCATACGCACCGGCATATAGCAACAGGGAATATCGACAGTAAATTCGGCTTCCCACTCGCCCAGGCAGAGCAAGCTTTGATGGCGGCAGCGGTAATACCGCAGTTAAAGATAAAAGGACTGCATTTCCATGCCGGTTCGCAGTTGACATCGACGGAGTCTTACCGGGCGGCCGGCGAAACGGTACTTGATTTTGCCGCCCGGATGAAGCAAGAACACAATTTCAATATGGAAGAATTAAGCGTAGGAGGCGGCTTCCCGGTACAGATGTCATTGAATGCGCCGGTACCGCCGCTGGCAACCTATGCCGAAACGATTACAGCGATAATAGACAGCAAGTGCCGGCAAGCCGGACTGGCGCAGCCGCGGTTGATAATTGAACCGGGGCGGGCGATGGTAGCGCGGGCGGGGGTAGCACTGTATACCGTGGGCTTCCGCAAGGAAATCCCGGGCATCCGGACGTATATCTCGGTAGATGGGGGGATGGGAGACAATATCAGGCCGGCACTATACCAGGAAGAAATGGAAGCAGTACTGGCCAACCGGATGAACGACACGGTGAAAGAGCGATACTCCATCGCCGGAAAATTCTGCGAATCAGGTGATGTCCTGATACGGGATATCGAGATGCCGGAAATGGCGGCGGGGGATATCCTGGCGACACCAGGGTGCGGGGCATACAATATCCCGCAGTCATGCAACTACAACGCCTTTGTCAGGCCAGCGGTAGTCATGGTGAAAGACGGCCGGGCACGCCTGATCCGGCGGCGGGAAACTATTGCAGACCTGATCCGGTGCGACCTCACGGAAGAATAAGATGTGGCAGACGATCGGGCAAAAACGGGCACTTTCCTTACTCCAGGGAAGCTTGAAGCGAGGCCGGACAGCCCATGCCTACCTTTTCACCGGGCCAACCCGGGTGGGTAAGATGACACTGGCGCGAGACCTGGCCTGTGCATTGAACTGCCACGCGGCAGAGCCGCCCTGCGGGGAATGTACCTCCTGCCGGAGGATACAGGAGAACAAGCACGCCGACGTCCAGGAAATCGGCCTGGGGAAAAACGAAGAAGGCAAACCGAAAACCGAAATCAGCATCGAAGAAATCCGGCAATTGCAGCATTCCGCCAACCTGCCGCCTTTCGAAGGCGAATGCCGGGTTTATATCATCGACGGGGCGGAGGGGATGTCGACCGAAGCTGCCAACTGCCTGTTAAAGACCCTGGAAGAACCGCAGGAAAAGGTGGTTTTTATTCTCCTCACCGCAAAAGAACAATTACTGCCGGAAACGGTGATCTCCCGCTGCCAACGCCTGGAATTGATGCCGCTGCCGGTAGCAGAACTTCGGACAGCCCTGATGGAGCGCTGGAAGGTACCTAAAGAGAAGGCCGACCTGCTGGCCCGGCTCGCGCATGGCAGCCCGGGGTGGGCAGTCAATAATATCGATGACAGCCAACTTGAACAATACCGGACAATAATGGAGGAGATCATCGCCACGGGGGAAGCGGGTTTGGAGGAACGGTTCGAATACGCGGCGCAACTGGCAACAGAATTCGGGCAAAGCCGGGAAAAGGTCCAGGAAAAACTGACGTTATGGCGGGACTGGTGGCATGACCTGTTGTTGGCCAAATGCAGGCAGGAAGATAGGATAACCAACATTGACCGTAAGGACATCCTGGGGAAAAAGGCAGCCGGCCTGGAACTGAAGCAGATCCGGGACACGATCGCAGCCATCATCGAAGCCGGGGAACAGCTGAAGCTGAATGCGAACGCCAGATTGACCCTCGAAGTATTGATGTTAAGCCTGCCGGCGGCGAGACCAGGCGGGGGACACTTGACGGCGGGTAAAGTAAAGTAGTCTACTATCATTAGAAACCCATGATTTTAGATTTATGAAAAAGAGAAGGTTTAGTAAGTGTGTTAATCAACTGGTAATAATACATTTACAAGAAAAGTAACTAAATGATAGATATTACAGGAATCAGATTTCAAAGAGTCAGTAAGATCTATTATTTCGACCCGGCCGGTCTGGAACTACAGGCGAACGATGAGGTCGTGGTGGAAACGGCGCGCGGCCTGGAACTGGGGCAGGTTATCATCCCGTTGAAGCAGATCGAAGAAAACACCCTGCCGGAACCATTGAAACCGGTAATCCGTAAGGCAACAGCGGAAGACCTGCAGCAGGCAAAGAACCTGGAAGCCCGGGAACAAGAAGCCATGGTGGAAGGGGCCAAAATGGTCGAGCGGCTGAACCTGCAGATGAAACTGATATCAGCCGATTATAACCTCGACGGGGGCCGGGTGACAGTCTATTTCAGTGCCGAGGAAAGGGTAGATTTCCGGGAACTGGTACGGGAGATGGCCGGCAAGCTCCGGGCACGAGTCGAGTTAAGGCAGGTAGGGCCGCGTGACGAAGCAAAACTGATCGGAGGATACGGCCGCTGCGGACGGGAGTTATGCTGCGGCAGCTTCCTCAGTGAACTGATGCCGGTTTCGATGAAGATGGCAAAAGACCAGGGCCTGCCGTTGAATCCCATGAAAATATCAGGGTGCTGCGGCCGGCTGATGTGCTGCCTCAGTTACGAATGCCAGCAATACCGCGACCTGCGCAAAAATATGCCCCGGGAAGGGCAGCATGTCATCTCCCCGACGGGGCCGGGCAAGGTGGTGGGCATAAACCCGCTGCGGCAAACGGTGACGGTCCTGATCGAAGAAAGCCAGGCAACAATCGACCTGCCGGTGTCAGAATTGAAGTTTGAGACAAGGGCAGCGGAACCGGAAGTTAAAGAGCCAACTGCGGCGGAAAACCCAGCCGCAACGGCAGAGAAGCATATCCCGGTCGTAAAGCCAGAAACCAATCCACCGCTTTGACCAACAACACCGGAAGACAGGGGACGCGAGGACATGGCAGACGACCGGGTACCCTCATTCAGCGAAGAAAAACTACTGCGGCAGCGAGGTTACAGGTACATCGCCGGAATAGATGAGGTAGGGCGGGGGGCGCTGGCGGGGCCGGTGATGGCGGCGGCGGTAATCATGCCCAAAAGATTAAAAGCCGCCTGGAAGAATAAAGTCCGGGACAGTAAGCTGCTCCGCCCGGAGCAGCGGGAAGATCTCTACGAGCCTATCCGCAAAACAGCCGTAGCTGTGGGCATCGGCCTGGTAGACTGCTGGACGATCGAGTCGATCGGCATCGCGAAAGCCACGCAGACCGCAATGCAGCAAGCGATTCAGCAATTATCACCGCCGGCAGATGCTTTACTGATCGACTATTTTACCTTACCCGGGGTCAGGGTATATCAAAAAGGAGTGGTCAACGGGGATACGCTTTGCTTTTCCATCGCCTGTGCTTCGATCATTGCTAAAGTGACACGGGATAGAATCATGGCCGAATATGACGCACAATACCCGGGCTACCGGTTCGGACGGCACAAGGGTTACGGTACGGGAGAGCACCTGGCTTGCCTGCAAAGACTTGGGCCATGTCCGATCCACCGGCGGAATTACCAGCCGGTGAAAGACGCCCTGGACAAAGGGTAAACGCGATCACCGGAAAAGAGATGGAACGAAAAGAGACAGGGGCATGGGGAGAAAAGCTGGCGCAAGACTACTTGAAGAAGAAAGGTTACCGCATTATTGCCACCAACTACCGGTGCCCCCGGGGTGAAATCGACATCGTAGCCAAACATAAAGGCTGCCTGGTATTCGTCGAGGTCAGAACGAAGAGCAACAGCCGGTTCGGGCTGCCGGAAGAATCCATTTCCCGGGCGAAGCGGGCCAAGATGAGGTTGACGGCGGCATATTACCTGAACCGCATGAAAAAACCACCGGAAGCCTGGCGCATCGACTTCGTAGCGGTAGAGATGGGAGGGGACGGGAAAGCCAGCCGTATCGAAGTATATGAAAGCGCAGTGGGGGAAGAATAGTTTACCCTCGAATTCCGGATGTGTTAACATGTCCTGGAGGAACAGGTAAGACCAGAATGCCGATTTACGAATATCAATGCCAGAAATGCCAAACGAAGTTCAGTACTCTGGTGAGAAGCTGGAAAGGAACGGGGACGGCAGCGTGCCCAAAATGCGGTAGCAGCCAGACAGAACGGCTGGTATCAAAATTCGCCTATCACAAATCAACGCAGACGATTCACGATGAGTCCGGAGAACCCACGATGCATTCGGGGACCGATTTTTATAAAGACCCCAGGAATATCGGGCGGTGGACGGAAAAGAAGTTCCAGGATATGGGCATGGATGTGCCGAAAGAGATCAAAGAAGAAATCAGTGCCGCCCGGGAAGGGAAACTGCCGGACGAATTAAACGACTGATTAGGGAAGAAGCCCCCTTACCCCCCTTTTTAAATGGGGGAGAATTATGCCAAGGGGATATATCGATACCGAGATGGAAAACAATACCCTGAGAATCATCGATGCCGACCTGAACCGCGCCGCGGAAGGGCTGCGGGTGCTGGAAGACATCGCCCGGCTGGGCCTGAACAACGGAGAAATCAGCAGCCGGCTGAAAGCGATGCGGCACAGCCTGGTACAGACCAGCCCGGAACTGCAGCAGCAATTGGTATGGTCGCGGGATGCCGCAGCGGACATTGGTCAGGACATCAAAGTCAGCGGAGAAACGGAAAGCAAGGTTTTCCGGGACATCCTGGTGGCAAATGCACGCAGGGTCCAGGAATCATTAAGGGTGCTTGAAGAAATGGCCAGGCTGCCGGTTTTACCGGCGGAATTAAACACCGACAAATACCGTCAGGCACGATTCACGCTGTACACGCTCGAACAGGAAATGCTGGCCCGGCTGGCCCGGCTGGATAAGTTGAAGAAGCTGGCTGGGCTTTATGTCATTATCGATGGGCAGCAACTAAGAGGCCGCAGCCACAGGGAAATCACGATCCAGGCAATCCGGGGCGGGGCGGGGACGATACAACTGCGGGAAAAGAAACTGGGGAAAAAAGAACTACTGATACTGGCAAGGGAATTAAGGCAGCTATGTTATGAAAAAGGGGTGTTGTTCATCATGAACGATTACCTGGAGGCGGCGCTGGATTGTGAAGCCGACGGTTTGCATATCGGCCAGGAAGACCTGCCGGCAGCTACGGCCAGGAAACTGCTGCGGCCGGACCAACTACTGGGCTGCAGTACGAACACGGTTGAACAAGCGCAGGCAGCGGCGGCGGAGGGGGCAGACCACCTCGGGGTGGGGGCGATATACGCCACCGGTACTAAAAGCGACATTGCAGTGGTCGGCCTCAGCCGACTGCGTGAGATAAAGCAAGCCACAACACTCCCCATCGTCGCAATCGGGGGCATCAGTAAAGATGATGCAGCCGAGGTGATGCAGGCGGGCGCGAGTGCCATCGCCGTCATCAGTGCGGTATCGGGCAGCGACAACCCGGAACAAGCGACCCGGGATTTAGTAAAAGCCATCGAGGAGAAGAAATGAGCCGACCTACAGAGAATCTGGATGCGATAGCCGAACAAATCAGAATGAGCCTGGCAGCCAAAGATGCCGCACGGGAAAGGGCGATGCCGGGGTGCCGGGAGGCGATACGGTTTTGCAGCCTCTCGATCCGGGCGATACACCGCCAGGAATTCGGTGAGGCAGTGAAGCTTTTAACCCAGGCCAAAGACTTGCTTACCAAAGCTGAGAATTCACTGGTGGGCAGTCCGGAAGTGATGAATACCGGCTTCCTCAGAGACTCACAGAAAGAATATGCCGAAGGATGCCTGCTGCTGAACCTGGTGACGGGGAAGCCGGTGGCCACACCGGCCGAGTTAGGCGTAGACTCTGCGGCTTACCTGAACGGGTTGGGGGAGGCAGTGGGGGAACTGCGGCGGTACCTGCTGGACAGTATGCGGCGGGGTGACCTGTCGCGGGGGGAGGAATTACTGGCGTCGATGGACGACATCTACAGCGTGCTGGTAACGATAGATTTTCCGGACGCCATCACCGGCGGTTTACGGCGGACGACGGACATGGTACGGGGGGTACTGGAAAAGACGAGGAGCGACCTGACGCTGGTCATCCGGCAGGAGGCGCTGGAGAAGAAGCTGGGAAAGTGGGAAAAGGGGATGTAAGGACCCCTCACTCTGACTCTCTTCCCGATTTCACTTCGTTCATACGGGATCTTTGACCCGCAAGGGGTGAGAGAATAATAGTGTAAAAAAAAGAGGGCAAAACCCTCTTTTTTTTAGTTATCTCAGGAAGGGATTATGGCGTTTTTCGTAGCCGATGTTCGTCTCGGGGCCGTGGCCGGGGTAGACGGGGGTATTATCCGGCAGGACCAGCAGCTTGGTATGAATGGCGTTCAATAACTGGGTTTGGCTGCCGCCGGGGAAGTCAGAACGGCCGATACTGCCCTGGAACAGGGTATCGCCCGAGAAAATGACACCATCGCCGTAGAGGCAGATACCGCCGGGGCTGTGGCCGGGAGTATGCAGAACCAGGAAGCTGAGTTCACCTAACTTAAGAGTATCGCCGCCTTTTAATAAGCGGTCGGGGGGGCCGGGAGGAGCACCGCCGCCGAAGGGACTGGCTTGTTTAAGCCCGTAAGCATCGTCTTCATGGACGAGTACAGATGCCTTGGTAGCTTCTTTAACCGCCTTCACGGCACCGATGTGGTCGGGGTGGGTGTGGGTAAGAACAATGTACTTTATGTCAAGTCCTAATTCTTTAACCTTCTTGGTGATTTGGCCGGCCTGAGCACCGGGGTCGATGATCATCCCTTCATGAGTAGTCTCGTCGCCCACGAGGTAACAGTTGGCCGCGTAGGCTCCTAATTCCAGCATTTCCAAAATCATAATTTCCGTCTCCGTTTTCTTAACTGGAGGACATTTTATCATTTGGAAGAGAAGGAGGACAAATCAGTTGACAAGGCACGGAAACTAACAAGATAATTAACTTGAATTAAGATGAACACGCTTACCTAAAGGAGATGAAAATGGCTTTTTCCGAATTAGTGAAACGTAGTGCTTCCTACCGGCAGAGTAAATGGGACGGATGGGGGACCTGGTGCGCCAGATGCGGTACAGCACTGGCAGGAAAGAAGGCAGAAACTACGCCACGCACCCCCATCGAAAAAGGCGGTAAATGGGACGCCGAGAACTGCGTGATCTTATGTACCGAATGCTACGGGAAGATCGGCAGCCACCAAGAAAAACTAAGTGACGCTGAGATCCCGTACTTCCATGCCTACCCCGACCTGTGGCACGGCAACACCGAATATGTGATCAAACACGGGCAGACCTCATCGGGCGTCAAATTATAAATACGTGGTTGTACTATCTTGAATATTAAGAAACCAACTAACCCCCAGGAAGCCCGAAAAGGCCTGGTACAGATATTCACCGGGGACGGGAAGGGAAAGACGACGGCAGCGTTGGGCACGGCACTGCGGGCGCTGGGGCACGGCTTTAGTGTCTATGTCGTAGTGTTCATGAAGGGCGACTATCCTTACGGGGAATGGGAAGCGTTGAGAACATTCCCCAAGGCGACAATAAAACGGTTCGGCTTTCTCGATTTTACCGACCCGCGTCATGTAAAGCCGGAAGAAAAAGAGCAAGCTGAAATGGCGCTGGCGGCCGCCCGCGAAGTGATTTTGAGTGGGAAATACGACCTGGTTATCCTGGACGAAGTGAACATCGCCTCGGCATGGCAGCTGGTGGACATCGAGAAAGTGGCCGCTTTGATCAAGGAGAAACCGCCGCAGGTGGAGTTGATATTGACGGGCAGGTTTGCCGACCAGAGGCTGATCGACCTGGCGGACCTGGTGACGGAGTGCAAGAAGGTGAAACACCCGTATGACGGGGGGACGATGGCGAGAGAAGGAATAGAATATTGAAAAAAAATATCTAAATTCGAATATTTAAACACTAAGAAAATACCAAGTAACAAAATATTAAATTATAGAACTAAATCGAGATATAGAATTGGGTGGGAAGCTGCTGATAGCGACGAATAATCAAGGGAAAGTGCGGGAATTCCGGGAATTGCTGCGAGCGACGGGGCGGGAACTGGTCACACTGGAAGAGGCGGGAATAAAGTCGGTAGCGGCGGAAACGGGACAGACCTTCGAAGAGAATGCGCGGATAAAAGCCACCGCATATGCCCGGGAAAGCGGGCTGCTGACACTGGCCGATGATTCCGGGCTGGAAGTGGCGGCGCTGGGCGGGGAGCCGGGAGTAAAATCTGCCCGGTATGCCGGGGAGAAAGCGTCAGACAGCGACCGGGTGAAATTACTGCTGGCAAACCTGGCACAAGTGCCGCAGGATAAAAGAACAGCCCGGTTCCACTGCGTGATCGCCGTGGCCACGCCCGCTGGGGAGGCGGCGGTGTGTGAGGGGGAATGCCAGGGATATATCACATTCGAGCCGAAGGGGAGCAACGGCTTCGGCTACGACCCGGTCTTCCTGTTTACCGAATTCAATAAAACCATGGCGGAACTGTCTCCGGAAATGAAGGGACAGGTCAGCCACCGGGCACGGGCAGCGGCGAAAGTCCAGGCGATATTGAACAAGCCGCCTTTTACCTCCGGATAATTTGTTTTTAACCCTGTTTAAGTTGTTGTACGCTGCCTTCATTTGTTATATACTACCTTCTACTTTGTGCGCGGAATATTTCATGAACCGCAACCAGTAGCATATACCCGGATTAACAATACCAGATAGAGTAATATTCCGAACCATCAGAACCAGGAGGGAACAACATGAAACTATCCTGCTTACAGGAAAATATCAGCCGCGGTTTAGCGGTCGTCGGCCGTGCCGTCGCAACCCGGACCACACTGCCCATAACCAACAACGTTCTGTTGATGACCGATCAATCGCGTTTAAAGATGGTCGCTACCAACCTTGAGATGGCAATCAGCTACTGGATCGGGGCCAAGGTCGAAGAAGAAGGTTCGATCACCGTACCCGCCCGGCTGCTGACCGAATTCGTGAACTCGCTGCCCAATGATAAAATTGATATGGAGATTTCGCCCAAGGGCAAGACGATGACGTTGAAATGCGCCCGCTTCGAGGCCAGGATCAGCGGCATCGACGCCAAGGACTTCCCGCCCATCCCGGTGGTGGGCGAAGGGTTGACGACCAGGGTCAAAGTTGAAGACCTCAGGCTGGGGATCGGGCAGGTAGTATTCGCCGCGGCAACCGAAGAATCACGGCCGGTATTGACGGGCATCGATGCCCGGTTTGATGATGGGATGCTGACGTTGGCAGCCGCCGACGGCTTCCGGTTGGCGGTACACAAACTACCCCTGGCAGCCCCGGTGAAAGATAAGGCTGAAGTCATTATGCCGGGACGGACGATGGCGGAACTAAACCGTCTGATGTCCGACGGCGAAGATGAAGTGGAGATAACGGTCAATCCGAACAAGAGTCAGATACTATTCAAGTTGAAAGACCTGGAACTGGTCTCGCAGCTGGTGCAGGGGACGTTCCCCCAGCATTCGCAACTCATCCCGGCAAGCTACAAGACCAAGGCGGTGGTTGACGTGGCGCAGTTCCTGCGGGCGACGAAAACAGCTTCGATCTTCGCCCGGGACGGCAGCGGCATCGTACGCATTGTGATGGGAGTGGAAGACGGATCACCGGGGAAGATGACCATATCCGCACGGTCGGAGGAGTTAGGGGACGATATCGGCGACATTGATGCCACCGTGGAAGGCCCCGAATCTAAGATCGCTTTCAACGGGAAGTACCTCACCGACGTCCTCAGTGTACTGAAAGAACCCAGAGTAGCGCTGGAGACAACCGGGCCCTCAAGTCCGGGGGTGATACGGCCGGTGGGAGCGGACAATTATGTCCACGTAGTGATGCCGATGTTTGTTCAGTGGTAATAAATTTCAGCCTCGCCTGAATTCGTCAGGTGATGAATATGCAGTGGTAATTTGAGGGTATTCCGTGAAGAACAGGGTACCCTTTTTATGTGTGATATAAAACTAAAACTTGACGTGATTCAAAGACACTATTTATATCTATGATTTCAGGTGCTATGATTAAATTGATGGAAAAAATACAATACTATAAAGCGGTGGCAGGTAACACATTACTCGGTGTCGGCCGTCACCGGGCGACTGAAACCAAAGAATGGTATGAACTCTGGACGGGGCAAAGCTGGGCAAACAGTAAAACTCTGATTGATGCTTTAGGCCTGGGGGGAGATTCTCCCTATATACCAATATCAGAAGCCGAAGCCAGAGAGCTAATGAAGCAGGTATCTACCCGATAAAGAAAAAGGAAATGTCTGGTTTTATCTATTTAGATGCCCGTAATCCTGCCCTAAGTGTCACTTAAGATCCAGAATCATATCTTCTGTAATATAGCATAGTCATGCAATGGTCATCGGTATTAATGCAAACACTGAAGGATGAACTGAATGTTATGGGGATACAACGTTTTTCTAATAATAGGGTTCGAGGCGTGCCATTTTGGGTTATCGGCATTTGTGGGGTGGCTGGCGTACTGGTTGACATCGACCATCTTATTTCATATTGGAATAAAGGATATTTCACCCAGACGGGCCACATTCCACTTGCCATTATCAGTTGCCTTGTCTTGTGCGGTGTTGGTGCATGTGTTGGAGGATTATACCTTAAATTGGTTTTAAAACGGTAAAAAAAGCGTAGAACATCATAGTAGTAAAATCCATGTGGTATGATGAAAGACAGGTCGGAGATATCAACTACTCGCTTTCTGCAAATTAACGACTTATAATGCGGTATTTTCCCAGGATATCAAGCCACCTCATCGGTGATATAACATGTTTTATCGATGTTTGCGCTTCTTTGGTTTAGGCCTACCGAATTGTTTCGAATCGTAGTGTTTCTCAACCTGGTCTACTTTCACCAAATTGGCTTTTTTGAAGGTACCTTTGCATTTTAGGCATACGAAAGTCTGTCCGAAGAGCC
>CAZSHH010000063.1:4488-17218 GCA_964606525.1 uncultured Dehalococcoidales bacterium | reverse complement strand
TTACCGCCGAGAAGCTGATATACCGGCAATTTCATGGCTTTGCCAATGATATCGTGCAGGGCAAAATCGATGGTGCCGGCAGCAACCAGGTTACGTGCACCGAAGCCCCGGAAAAGGCTGTTCAAGATGAGGGCGATATTAAACGGGTCCGCCCCGATCAACTGTGGTTTCCACGACTTCAAGGCCAGCAGAACGCCGTTTTGATCACAGGTGCCGCCATCCGCGGCCCCGATGATGCCTTCATCCGTATATATTTTCACCAGAACAACATTAGAAGCGGGACCACCTTCCTTACGAGGTAAGGAACAGGGAAAACACTCGATTTTGGTTATTTTCATGACACACTCCTTTCGCTGGCTTGTTTACATAAATATGATGACAAAGCAATTAATCAGCTTTGCGAACCTATCACCTTTTCTTTAACAATAATCCAAGGGTAAACGAACAACCCGGTTTTATTCCTGGTCCCGTTATGCAACTAGAACGATATTACCTGACCGGTTATCCCGCTGGAAATATCAGATACCAGGAATACTACGGTATTGGCGACGTCCTGCGTGGTGGTCAACCGGCCAAGCGGCATCCGGGCGCCCATTTCTTCCGCACGTTTGGGATCCATGGTGGCATGGGTGCCGAAATTAGTCATGACCATAGTGGGGGCCAGGCAGTTGACGTTGATGCCTAAACGGCCGACTTCCTGCGAAAGGCATTTTGTGAAAGCGATAACGGCTGCTTTAGCCCCGGCGTAAGAACTGGAGCCCGGCATCCCGTTTATCGCCACACCGGAGGAGAAATTTACGATTTTACCATACTTCTGTTCCATCATACCCGGCAAGACAGCCTTGGCACAGTACATCGAACCCAGGAAGTTGATGTTAATATCCCTTTCCCATTTACTTTCCTGTGCCTGATGTAGCGGCCCGGCCCCGGAAGTCCCCCCGGCGGTATTAACCAAGATGTCGATGCCGCCTAATTCGGCCACTGCGGCCAGCACCATTTCATTGACTTGAGTTTGGTTCGAAATATCAACCGAAGCTGCGAACGCCTTACGTCCCAGGGTGATGATTTCGTCAGCGGTTTTCCGGGCTCCCTGGTAGTCGACATCGGCTGATACGATGTGACATCCTTCTTTGGCAAGGGTCAGAGCAATTGTCCGTCCCATCCCGATCTGGCTGCCGGTTCCGGTTACGAGGGCTACCCTGTCTTTCAGACCCAGTTCCATGATACCTCCTTCAAATACCCAGAAGTGATATACCGGAGTAGAGCCGTCCCATTGAATAACCAGGTAACAATGTTCAGTAATCTATCAATTATGCTGTAGTAATGAGAGCCTGTAATTTATTGTCCTAATACTTTCACTATATTTAAAAAAACAAGATAACGGGAGTAAGTATAAATCAAATAGCCAGTGATGTAAACAAACATACGTTAATTTCCGGGAAAACAAGAAACCATGATCAAAGGAAAATAAACTGATCTCATGCAATCCGGAATTATGCAGGCAATTGACAAGTATTAATATGAGCAATATAATCATAATACTCTTATCATATATGATAACTATAGCGCCAATAACTGCGATTGAAAAATACTATAGCGAGTAATATTATTAACATACTCTTAATCTAATCCGATATTAAAGTAATATGGCTTTAAAAAACAGACCAATATTTCAAGATACGAAGTCAATTGCTAATTAGTATTGTTGAGTAAAATAAAAAGAAATGGAATATCCAGGGGATAGCGACTTAAGTTATGGAGTACTGCAGATAAAGGACATTACGCATGGATGAAGCTGTTTCGGCTTTGTACCGAAAATTGATGCAGGAAGGGTTCAAGAATGCGGGAGTGATTGATAAACCAACCATGTTTATCGACAGCAAAGCTGAAGGGGTATCGATCTGCGGCCAGGGCAAGACAGACTTCATGAACATATATATCACTGTCAACGACCGGGTCATCACGGACGTGAAATACTTATGCAGCTGCGACCCAACGGCGAACGTGGTTATCGAGGTTTTATGCAACCTGGCTAAAGGATTATCGATCGACGAAGCGAAGAGTATCAACAAAGAACAGTTTTATGAGATAATCGGCAGCAGTCACGGCCCGATACGGCAAAAAGTGTGGGGGGCGGTTGAGTTGTTAAACCGGGTGATCAAACGTTACGAAGTAATGCTTTCGCCAGCGCCGAAAGCGGTCGTGGTAGAAAATATTGACGATATGGAATACGAATAAAAACTAATGGGGAGTGTGAAAATGGCTGAAAAAACATATAAGTGCCTCAACCCGGTTGGCATCCAAAAGCCTGTGGAATACGTGGGCCTGGCTCCACGCCTGGATAAAAACAAGCTAGCCGGCAAAACCATCTACATCAGTGTCGGTGCCGGGGGCGAACAGGGACTGATGATACCGCTACCGAAAAAATTGAAGGAGCTCTATCCTGAAGTCAACTGGATCCTTACGCATGCGGCGCCGCACCGGACAATTGCCGGCAGTATTGCTCTTTCGGAAGAGGAAATGAAGAATGCGGATGCTCTGATCCGCGGGGTGGTGTGGTGACATGGCGCAATATGGGAGCAGTTGCCTACCCTGACAAAATATGAAAAAGCCGGCATCCCCAGTGTCTTCATAATTTTCCCGGACCAGCAGGAATGCTGGAAAGAAGCTGCCAAAGTCAGCGGTTTGCCCGCGGTACGTTATGTCTGCGAATCCCGGACGATCCCGGGACATATCGATGTGGAGAGAGTAATCCCGGAGTTGATAGATGCCTTAACCCGGCCATTAACCCCGGAAGAGCAGAAAGGTGGTGTGATCGAACCGCCGTCTACGAAGAGGATCCTTTTTGAAGGAACTCTGGATGAAGCCCAGGAATTTTATGAGGCGACCGATATCATTCCCACGCTGCAGAATGCGCTCTTTGCCCGTTATACCGACGGCCTGCCAATTCGCGTCCCTACCGAGGAACGCGTCGCGGCGATGTTGAAAGGGACCAGCCATAAAGCGGATGAACTGATCGTTTTCCACGAGGATCATGATGTGGGTGATAGATCGGTCCAGATGGGTAATTCGGGAAAGAAAGATGAACCGGTCGTTTTCCTGCCGATGAAACGAACGGCGACGGTAGAACAGATTGCGACCATAGCGGTGATGGCCGGCTGTAAACCCGAGATGTTCCCGATCGTACTGGCGATCGCTGAATCCGGCGGTGGCTGCGGTGACGGCCGGGGTGGCGGAGGATATTGTGTCAGCGGCCCCATCGGCCGCCAAATCGGGATGAATTATGATGTAAATATCCTGGGCCCGGGAAATCCGGCGAATAAATCGCTGGGACGTGTCGCCGACCTGATGTGGCGCAACCTGGGCGGAGAAATTCCGAGCGTAAACAACTGTGGTGTTTTCGGAAGCGGCTTGACCAATGTCTTCCCGGAAAACGCGGAAGCACTACCGCCGGGCTGGGAAGGCTTGAACGAAGAATGCGGCTACAATAAGGATGAGAGCGTTCTGGTCAGGATCGGGATGGGCTTAAGCGGCATGGAATCCGCTGCCTGGATGCCCGGTCAATACCGTGAATTCCAAAAAAGCGGCCACAGCGGCATCGCCCGGAGGCTGGGTGTAAAGGGCAAGCCCGGCCCGCACAATTTCCTGGAATACATCCGCGGCTTCTGGGTAGACGGCGAAGGTGGTTTTACCTTCCTGATGCTGCCGGAATTAGCCAACCACCTGTATCAGTATGGTTTCAAGACAAAAGAAGCCATATACGAGTATATATATAAGAGAAGTTACATACCGCTTAAGGAATACAGGCTGCACTCGGTGCCTGACGTCTGGACCAATGCCTGGAAAGGAATCGAGCCGACCTCCGGAAAACACTGGCTGGAATTACCGGATGATTATATGGTGCCTGCCTGCCCCGATCCCTGGGCCAATATGGTAATTGTCATGGGAGCCGGTGAAGAACAACTCCACTGGATGCGTGGTTCCATGAGAGACGCGTACAGTATCGATTCCTGGCGGTAAAAATAAAAATTATTGCTATATAAATCATAATATCTTACCTGGAGTCAATAAGACTCCAGGTAAGATGAACTATTATTTATACAAGATGTTAATAAAATTGCTTTTATTTGCCCAGGCACGAGAAATCGTGGGCGATAGCCAGATCGAACTGCTGCTTCCGGAGCAATCAGATGTTACCGGATTAGTAAAACTGTTAACAACCAGATTTCCGGCGTTTGCCGGCCTGGAGATGAAAGTTGCAGTTAACAGTGAGTATGTAGATAATCATCAAAAACTCCAGGCAGGCGATGAAGTAGCAATAATTCCGCCGATCAGCGGAGGGTAAGATGATCGAGATTACCAACCAACCACTATTGGTACAGCCGATAATCGACCATATCAAACAAAAACATCACGGCGCTTTAGTATCTTTCATCGGAACTGTCAGGGACAACGCAGAAGGTAAACGCGTTTTATCCCTGGAATATGAAGCTTATCCGGAAATGGCCAGGAAAAAACTTGAGGAAATATGCCTGGTAATAAACCGCCGCTGGCATGGCGACGTGGATATCGTCCATCGTATAGGCAGGATCGAGGTTGGCGACACGGCGGTCATTATCATTGTAGGTGCGGCACACCGTGAAGAGGCGTTTGCGGCCTGCCAATATGCCATCGACCGTATCAAAGAGGTGGTACCGATCTGGAAGAAAGAATTTTACGAGGATGGCTCCAGTTGGATCGGCCATCTACCAGTTGATCCCGGAAAGTGATTACACGGGCTATTCCAGTCAGGATAACCAATCTAGAGGAAACTGAAATTTTTATGTTTACAAACCTTAATGCATGAATCCACTACTTTTCCGTCATAGAGGTTATTTTTCTCTTTCAATATCTCATCCAGGGCATCATTAAGACTATGCGCCGGCCGGTAAGGGCGGTGGGTAGAAATAGCTTCGACGACATCGGCTACTGCCAGTATTCTCGCTTCCAATAGTATATTGTCGCCAGTCAGTCCGGCTGGATAACCTGAGCCATTGATCCTTTCATGGTGCTGGAAAATAATCTGGGCTACCGGCCATGGCATGTCCAGTGTTTTCAAGACTTCATAACCAAGCGTAGGATGCATCTTGAGGATGGCCTTTTCTGCTTCGGTCAGGACATTGGGATTAGTTAGTATCTCAGCGGGGACACGGACTTTCCCGATATCATGAATCAATCCTGCCAGGCGAAGCCCGGTGATACGGTCGGGCAACAGGAGCATTTCTTCTGCAATTACACAGGCCAACTGAGATACCCGCCGTTGATGGCCGGCAGTATAAGGATCTCTCATTTCCACGATCATCGCCATCGCCTGCAGTGTATCTTCCATAGCTTTAATCAGCTTGAGAGAACTGTCTCGGGCAGCTTCTTCAGCTTTCTTCCGAACAGTGATATCTCTCAGAACTCCCTGTAGAGCGATGACTTTATCATCTTTTATTACCGGAGAACTGTTGATTTCGACGACGACAATTTTACCCTGGGCATCCAATTGTCCGATTTCCAGGTTCAAAATTGTTTCTCCGGAGAGGGCTCGACTAATAGCTTTAATGGCCTTCGGTAATTCACTCAGGGGGGTTGTCTTTTCAAAAAGTTGTCCGATAAGTTCTTCTGGTTGGTAGCCGTAGATATCGCGTACTTTGGGGCTGACATATTCTATCGTACCTTTCGGTGAAAGTTGGAAGACGATATCACTGGAATTATTTATCAGGTTCCTTAGCTGTTCGTCGCTTTTTTGAAGTCCGTTTTTTTCCTGTCTTAACTGGGCATTTTCAGTTTCCAGTTGGATAAGGCGTTCGTATATGTTTGAAGATTCTGATATACATTGAGATTGGTCTGTATTGGTTATAGTCATCTCTTTGTCTGATATCAAATTAACTTAACCCGATTTTGTTCCAAGCTTAGAGCAAACCGATCGAAATCTATCACCGGCAGATAACAGCACCCTGGTAAAGTATTTCCTCCGGATACTCCCCATTATTCTTCAGCGTGTTTCTCTACTAACTCTTTCCTTACTTTATGAAAGGTGGAGATAACATTCGCTTTAATGCGCAGTAAGTTATTGTTCAGTTCTGCTTTTTGATGGTCCCGATTAACGTGGTCATGTTGTTGACCGGGGTTGACTATTTTGTCTTCTTCAAATACCCCAGTCATCTGGACAGAGGTTGCCATAGAATTTACCCAAGCCTCCTTGATCCTTTGTTTACATTCGAATAAAGCTTTGTTAATTCGTTCCTTATACACTTGAGAAGCTTTATCAACCGCATTATCGACTTCCTGGCGGTAAGAGATCAAAGCCTCGATTTCCACTTTTTCGCGGGCTTGCATCGCCCTCTCGATGCTTTCTTCACAGACCACGTTTGTGTTTTCATCTGCATCCAGGGAATTTTTCCAGGCATCCATGACTTTCTGTTTGCATTCGGCCATTGCCTGCTCGGCCTTGTTTTTATACGTCTGGGATGCCTTATTAATGATTTGATCCAGTTCTTCTTTGTATAGTTCGGCAGCTTCTATTTCAGTTTTTTCCCTGTTTTTCATGGCCTGGTCAATTGCTAAGGCGCACAAGCGGTATTGTTTTTCGGCTTCATGATACGCTTCCTCATCACGGTATTCACGTTCTTTCAGCGCCAGCGCGAGGTTTTTACGGCTGTTAAGGTATGTAAGATAGGCAGGACCAACAGATGTTTTTATTATTAAAGGCTTTTCTTGTTCTATATCCTTAGTGTCTAAAGGTGGTTCATTTACCTGATTGTCCCCCTTTGTGATTTGTTTTTCTATTTTGTTCGCATCGAAAACTTTTACCAACGAACACCCCCTGATAATCAGACATGAAGAGACAGCCTGATTCTATTTTATTCTTCAGGAGAAACGATGAATATCCATCAATTGAACTATTCTTTACATTACTTTAGTAGTTTATATGGATAATTTCGAATTGGCTGGTGGTATTAGGGTACTAATAGAAACATTATTGTAAAAGGACGGTGCTCGCTGCTGGTATTTTTGTGGAGGACTTTAATCCGACAGCTTATTAAGATATCGCTTAATATTGAAATTCATGCATAATTTTGTTTTAGTTTGCCGCCTGCGATAATCAATCATTCGATTAGCCGAAGGGTGTATAATAGCGGCAACATTCTTCACAACAGTGAAAATAAGCCTGAAAAGGGGACCATAGCGATGCCGGGAGCACTAAATGGGATTCGTGTAATCGATCTTAGCCATGTTTTAGCCGGGCCAACGGCCACAATGATATTAGCCGACCTTGGTGCGGAAGTTATTCATATCGAAGCTCCCCAGGGAGATGATGCCCGTGAGTATGGTCCATTTGTAGGCAAGGTTGATAAAAACCACAGCGGTTACTTTATCAGCCTGAACCGTAATAAACAGAGCCTGGTTCTGAATTTAAAACATAAGAAAGGCAAAGATATCTTATGGGGCCTGATCGAGATATCTGATGTTATGGTAGAGAATTACCGGCCGGGAACGATGCAGAACCTGGGTTTTGGTTGGGAGGAAATCCACCGTAAAAATCCGCGCCTCATATATGCCTCGATCTCCGGATTTGGCCATGACACACTAGCAGAATATGCCGACCGGCCGGCCTATGATGTCGTGGCCCAGGCATACAGCGGATTGATGAGCCTGACCGGCCCGGAACAAGGCCCGCCGTGCCGGGTTGGTTCTTCGATGGGAGACATCATTGCCGGACATCAAGCAGCGATCGGTATTCTGGCAGCTTTATATTACCGGACCTTGACCGGAAGCGGCCAAAAGTATGATGGCGCGATGGTGGACGGCCTGTTCGCTACCCTGGAAAACGCGGTTGTCCGTTATACCAGTGAAGGCAAAATACCCGGGGCGCTGGGTACAGCCCATCCCAGCATCACGCCCTTCCAGGCCTTCCGGGCCAGCGACAACTGGCTGGTGATTGCCGTCGGCACCGACAAATTATGGGCACGGTTTTGTGATTTATTGGGTAGAAAGGACCTGATAGAAGATGCACAGTTTCGGACTAATCCCTTGAGGACGGCCAACCGGGAAAAATTAGCTGACATTATTTCGAATGAAATCGGAAAAAAGACAGCCCGGGATTGGGGGGAGATATTAGAAAAAGAAGGCATCCCGTATTCTTTTGTCAATAATATACAGCAGATTTGTGAAGACCCGCATATCAGGTACCGCAATATGCTGGTAGAGGTTGCACAGCCAGGCATTGGTAAAATTAAGATCGCCGGTTCCCCATTTCATCTTTCGGTAACACCGGGGAGGGTCTACCGGGGTGCGCCTGCCTTAGGTGAACATACAGAAGAGATATTGCGGTCTTTGTTAAATATTAAACCAGAGGAAATAGAACAACTTAGAAAAGAAGGCGTTACTAATTGACAAACATGGGTGAAATCGTTTAAAAATGTTGTTTTATGAATAGTGTCTACGGGGGGTACCGGAAGGATGTGGCACGCTAAATTATGAATAGAGGAGTCGATGCATGAAAGAGGAATACAGGAAATTTGATGAATTCGGCAGGAAGCACCTGGAGCAGCACTTTAATGCCCCTGCCCAACCCAGGACGACCAGTATGGCCAAGAAAGTTGCTATCGAAGCAGCAATTCCTGGTTGGCAGCCCATTTCCTGGTATGAGGAACGGGGTGTGACCAACCTGCCACCGGTGACTTTTGAAGACCAGGCGAAATGCATCGTAGAGTGTGTCAAAGCCGGTGCTTCGGTGATCCACACTCATCCCCGCGACCCCGAAACCGGGGCGACGGCACATATGGATCCCATCGGTTCGCCCAAGTCACGGCATGCACAATGCCTGATGGAAATCATGGACCGGGCGCATAAAGAAGTCGATTTCGTATGCGCGCATCATACCTGGTGGGGGAACCAGCAAAAAGGCTCTCAAGCAGATTTTATTACGCAGACCAAATTATTACTTGAACTGGGGAAGGCGAAAGGGCTGGGCAACTGGTATGTTGAATCTGCCCTCATCATGACCGAGGGCAATTATCAGGTCGGCCATGCGACCTTTGACGTCGAAAGCATCCAGGAAGGCGTGAAGTGGATGGAAGCCAACGGCGTGAAACCGATGGTCGAGGTTGAGTCGTTTGCGATTCCCCGGGTAAAACAGCACCTCATCGATGCCGGACTATTGAAAAAACCATTTTGGGCGGTCATCCAGGAAGGGAAACACAGCGATGACCGGGCATTTGGGGGGGATCCGTGGACTCAGCTTGAGGTTATCACCAGCCTGGGATTAGCGAAACAGGGATTGGGTGAAGATACTTTCCTGGGGATTGCCCCGGCCGGGCGCAACTGGCTTACGATGGCTACTATCGCGCTCCTGGGCGGCATCGAGTTGATCCGGGTGGGTATTGAAGACCAGTTCTATCTTTATCCACACCGGGATGATATTTCCAGGAGAGCTGCAGATACCACTGAAATAGTCGTGAAATTAGCGAAAGCCCTGGGTAGGGAAATTGCCACCCCGGACGATGTCCGGAAAAGAGTTGGTATAGAACGGACATAAAATTCCAGATCAATTAACTGTTATCGGCAAAACAAGTCCTTCGCTGGCTGGACACCGAAGGACTTGTTTTTGTGTAGTTATTTTCAGTTCGTGCGATGGTTGCATATGGACGGATTTCCGGTTTTAATTAACTATATTGCCTGCTCATAAATATCAAGGCAGCCGTCACTAATATGCATGGAAGGGATGGTGGATAAATGACCTGGTACAGCCTGTTCGATCCCCAGGCGGCGAAATGGATATCGCTAGCCGTATTTATAGTAGCTTATGCCATCATACTATGGCGAAAATTCAATATCGCTTATGTTGCCCTATCTGCGGCGGCAGTACTGATCCTGTTGGGCGTTACGAATCCAGCCCAGGCATTATTACATAATGTCAACTGGGACGTAATTGTCTTGTATTGGGGATACGCCATGCTCTCCTTCGATTTCCTGGAGAGCAAAGTACCGGCGCTGGTCGTGAATACAGCCTTAAGCCGTATCAAGAAAGAAAAGTATGCCGTCCTCTTCCTTTGTATTTTGGCGATGCTGCTGTCCGGGGTTTTGCCCAATCCGGTGGTAGTCGTAATGCTGGCGCCGGTGGCGGTGGAAATGGCTGAAAAACTAAAAGGGTCTCTTTTCATCTATATGATCGCCCTGGCAGTCAGTGCTAATGTGGTCACTACGGTCAGTATGATCGCCGATCCTCCAGCCCTGATACTGGCATTATCGACGGGCATGCAGTTCCTGGATTTCTACTGGTTCCAGGGGAAGATGGGGCTGGGCACGATATCGATTATAGGTATTTGTGTAGCAGCATTAACCTTAATCTATCAATTCCGCAAAATGGATCACCAGGTCGCCATACCCCGGGAAAAGATCAAGGTCAGGTGGTTTCCTTCCATGCTGTTTTTGGTAAGTGTGGTAGTACTGGCGGTGGTTCCCTGGAACTCATTGGGAGACTGGAATCATCCCGGGATCGTCGGCCTGGCCCTGGGCATAATATGCCTGCCCATCGGTGCCAGCCGGGGCAGCTTTAAAGAAATGATCAAAGAATCCGATGCTACGACACTACTTTTCCTGGTGGGGATATTCATAGCCGTGGGCACGATTCAAAATGTCGGCCTGTTAAATGATTTTTCTACGTGGCTCGGTGGCATCGGCTTAAAAAGTTCCTTTATATACCTGGTTATCTTCACTTTACTGTCAGTTATTTTGTCTGGATTTGTGGATAATGTGCCTTATACGGTGTTGATGATACCGGTATGTGCGGGTGTGGCCGATGCCCTGGGGGTTAGTCCTTTCCCCTTTTATTTCGGTATGCTGGTGGGCACGGGTATCGGCGGCAACCTGACGCCGGTCGGGGCCACCGCCAATGTCCTGGCTTGCGGGATCCTGGAAAAGAAAGGGTATAAAATACGGTTGGGAAATTACATGGCAATCGCGCTGCCTTTCACCCTGGCAGCAGTACTGGCCGCCTTTATCCTGATCGCGATATTCTGGCTTTAACCAGGAAAAGATGAAAAAAGCCGGTGTCTTCTAAGGCAAGGCAGAAGACACCGGCTTTGATTAGTTAATTAACGGTTAGAGATACCTGGCGCCGTATTTCTTAACGGTATCGATCATAGCACGGACACACTCGGGCTTTCCTTCATTGATCGTGTTGTTGGAAACGATGAAGCCACCGCCCTTAGCGCAATATTTCATCAGGTCTTCGACATAATCTGCGACCTGCTGTGCGCTGCCGGCAGTGAGTAACGAGGACGGTACGCTGCACATGATAGCGAGATGGCCCCCGAGAACATCCTTGGCCTTTTTCACATCGCTATAAGCGAAATGGGCGAGGACTTTGCCTTTCGGCAATTCGTGGAGGTATTCCAGCCTCTGGTCCCAGGTACCTTCCAGGAACGGGCAGGGGGTGATGCCCTTATCGATCATTTTCAACATGATCGCCTTAAGGCCCGGCCAATAGAATTCCTCGAATTGTTTCAGGGACATGAAACCGTCCGAACCGCGGTGCAGGGGCATCAAAGCCCGGGCCGGTTTGGTGAAATTCGGTACGGTATCCAGCATGGAGAGTGTGCGCTGCAGGAATTCATCTACCATGCGGTGCAGCTTATCGGGATAACGGTACATATCGGTCATAGCTCCCTGCATGCCGCGCATCCAGTCGGAAATGGCATCGAAGGGGGCACCGCCGCCGGGTGCGGTGGGGCAGGGAAAACCGAGTGATTCGGCAACCTGGTAGAAATTAACCATCTTCGGTTTCATCTCTTGATAGATACGGCCGGCTTTCTGGAATTTCTCGATCGTGGCCGCGACTTCGGGGTCAGCCAGTGCTTCGGCCAGCGCTAAGGCCCCGAAAGTTGAAGTCAGCGAGGAAAGCGGGGGTAGTTTTTTAAAAGGTTCGGCGGCTCCGATCAACCGTCCGAACATGGTGCGGAAAACGAAATCCGATTTATCACTGAAGTACAGATCGTATTCGCTGCCTTTCATGCTTTCGATTTCGATCGCCTGGTGCATATTTTCCTCGCCCAGTTTCCAGCCTGGCCATCTCTGATTCTTGGGCTCCAGGTGTTCCAGGGCGGCACCGGGGTTGAAGCCCTGGATGGACCAGATCCCGTCCGGGGCAAGATCAACGATGGTTTTTTTCGTGGCTTCCAGCCATTTGTCGTGGTCATACCAGGCATCCTTGAAAGATGTGCCGCAGTATTTTGCCGGAAAATACGTAGGGGCCAACATGACCGGAACCCGGTCCACCGGCTTAAGGTGGATCGCATTCATAATGCGTTGTTCCCTTTCCTGGTACAACTCCTGGGCTGTTTTACTCATTCTTTTATTTACTCCGTTCCTTTTTATTTGTAGTTAAATGAAGGGCAAAATAAGGTGGATATACGGCCATTACATGACCATATTATGATGAAATAGAGAAAATTGTAAACATTGACGGCTAAATTCCTTGACTTGTGTCATAGTTCGGTAATAGACTACAGGGCGTGTGGGAGGGCATTAGTGGTGAAATGCCCTAAACGCAGGGCTGACCTTCCCAACGATGAATTGTTTCACAACCGATGCGGCAATTCACTTCAGGCGGAAATGATATACAGTCAACATAAACATGGATACCTTCATTATAGAAATATTATAAGTTGCCGTTGGGCTTCGTCCTGATCGGCGGAGGGCT
>CAZSHH010000063.1:0-4478 GCA_964606525.1 uncultured Dehalococcoidales bacterium | reverse complement strand
ATCAAATCCCGGTTCTAATTTCCGACTTAACTCAAATAATTTAATTGGATTCTTTAACCATTCAATAAATGCATTTGTATCATATTCGCAATATATTTTTTGACCTTTGCTATAGCGCCAATATTTATGATTGTTATTCTTGTTAAATAGCCATGAAAAAAACAAGGAAAGAAATACAGGCCGAAGACCGGAAACTAAGGGATGAGATCGAGAAGAAACACGGCAAACCGGTGGAAGAGCTTTACCGGGAGAGGGAAAAAAGATTGTGGGATGCGATTACGCTCAAGGTACCGGATCGGGTACCCGTCCTCTTCGGTGGTTCCTACGCGGCGTGCGCTTACGTCGGCATACCTTTCTCAAGTGTCTATTATGATGCTCCTGGCTGGAAAAGTGCCATGAAAAAAATGATGGCGGATTTTGAGCCTGACGGATACGGCACGATTACGTCCGGGGCGGGTACATCGCTTGATATTCTTGATTCTAATTACAACTGGCATCCCGGCGGCCGGCTGGCGCCTAATATTCCCCACCAGATATACGAGCAGGAGTTCATGAAAGAGGACGAATACGACCATTTTCTGTTCGACCCATCCGACTATATAGTTCGCATCTGGCTACCGCGTTTATATAATTCGATGAAGCCACTGGCCAAACTCCCACCGCTGATGGACATGGGGTTAATGATGGCACCAGTGGTTACCCTCCTGGATTCACCGGAATTCGTGCAGTTTGCCCGTGACATGAAAAAGGCCGGAGCAGAACAAAAAAAATGGGATAAAGCGGTAGGCGATTTCAACAAGGAGATGGCAGCACTCGGTTTTCCCCAGGACCCGTTCTGGGGGCGGCAGGGAGGAGTTCAGCCGCCGTTCTCGGGCTTTACCAATAGTTTCCGGGGCTTTAAAGGGGCAGTCATCGACATGTTCCGCCGGCCGGATAAACTGAAAGCGGCGCTGGAGAAGTTTTTAGAATACCGGATTCGCCGGGCGAAACCGGCCGTCCACCAGGATAACAGGCCTGCAATCGGCGGTGCGGCTGAAGCGCACCGGGTTTCCGATGAATTTCTGTCAAAAAAACAGTTTGAGGAATTTGTCTGGCCCAACTGGAAACGGGCGATCCAGATGACCTATGATCTGGGCTATGATATCGTGGCCATGCTGATGGAGGGGCGGCGGGACAACCAGCTGGAGTACCTGACCGAGTTTCCCAAGGGGACTTTCTATCTCAAGATTCAAGATACAGATATGTTTAAAGCTAAAAAAATCCTGGGCGACCGTGCCTGCCTCGCCGGTAATGTCCCGTTATCATTGCTGTGTGCCGGTTCCCCTTCGGAGGTAGAAGAATACTGTAAAAAACTGATAAAGGTCTGCGGGAAGAATGGCGGCTTCATACTGACCACTTCCACCACCGGATACGGCGAGACCAAACCGGCAAATGTCAAAGCAATGATCGATTCCGTCGAGAAATATGGACGATATTAGGGGCTTACTATTTTATTCCAGGTATAAAAATGTTGTTGACAGGAGTTCATTTTGAACTTGATTGGTGTAATCAAGTTCAAAAAAGTGTCAGGTGGTAGACGACGCTCAGCATAGTACTATTACAATGAACTTATTATAAATGAAGCATCAACAAATGCGGTATGCGTAGAAGTTATGCGGGGTGATGGCCACGCCTGAAGGCGTTCGGCTTCGACTATCTACTTATTGCCGCGTACCTGTACTATTTACCAAAACACATCAAACTCTCTACGATATAATTGCAGGAATAACCATAGAGGGACCTTGATTTAGTTTTATACGCATCACGAGTCAATAATTATTCCCGTTGTTTTCTGGAAATCCAAATCAATATACAGACGGCAGGTATTGAAGAAGATGGAAGCAGATTTAGTAGCGACCTGTGGGATAAATTGCGCAGTATGCAGCAGCCATTTGAGAAACAAAAAACCTTGCCCCGGCTGCAAAGGGAATGATAAAAACAAACCAACCGGATGCAGGGTATGTATAGTAACGGAATGTGAAAAACGCAAGACTACAAAATCCGGCTTTTGCTATGAATGTATTACTTATCCTTGCATAAAAATCAAACGACTCGATAAAACATATACAACAAAATATCACATGAGTGTGATTGAGAACCTGGCAACTATAAAAGAGTTGGGAATGGCAGTTTTTTTAGCAAATGAAGAGCAAAAATGGAAGTGCCCGGAATGCGGCGGGGTCATCGGTTGCCACGACGGCGTTTGCTATGATTGTCTGAAGAAAATGGGGAAAACCACCTGGAAAAAGATCCCACCTGACAAAGTCACTGCCGTTGACCTGATAGCACCCTGCGGTATGAACTGCGGTATCTGCGGCGCCTACCTGGGGATGAAGAATGACATTAAAAGTAAAGGAATAAAGTCAACATACTGCCATGGTTGTCTTCCTAGAGGAAAAGGCTGCACCATAAACAAGTCGGGCGGTTGTATGAAATTGATGAATTTAGGTGTACGGTTCTGCTATGAATGCGAAAAGTTCCCCTGTGATGCCAATCAGCGATGGGATAAGGCATATCGGCGAATGTATCACACCAGCCCAATCGAGAACCTCAAGTACATCAAAGAAAACGGGATGGAACAATTCCTGAAACAGCAGCAGGAAAAATGGAAATGCCGGCATTGCGGCGGGGTTATTAGCTGCCACAACGGCATTTGTTATACCTGTGGTCTGGATGCACTTTCCCGAAGATAATACTTTTCCTTCTATGAGTATTAATGTCTACCCTAAGCTCTCTAAAAACAAAAACAGTAAAATGCCCGAATGACCGCATAATAGTTTCGCAGAAGTGACCTGAGTTATATCCGGTACCATCCGCAGCATTATTCGAACCTGTGAGAAATGGGAGGTTGATCATGCCATATACCGACAATAACGGGGTCAAGATTTACTACGAGGTAGAGGGGCAGGGACCGCCGCTGGTACTGGCACACGGTGTGAGCGGCAATCTGAACATGTGGCGCAAAGTTGGCGGATATGTTGACGCTCTGAAAAACGATTACCGGTTAATATTCTTCGACGCCAGAGGACACGGCCGCAGTGACAAGCCGCATGATGCCGCTGACTATGGTACTAAAATGACCGACGATGTTGTGGCCATCCTGGACAACATGCATATCAGCCGGGCTTACTACTTCGGTTATTCTATGGGCGCCAGAATCGGATTCTACCTGGCAGTTAATCATGGGGACCGCTTCCGCGGTTTTATCCTGGGTGGTGCGGGGGTGATCGACGCAGCTACCTTCAGAGCTCGAGCTGCGGTAACGCAGAGCCTGGCGAATCTTCCGAAAGACCGTCAAGCAGCTTTAATAGAACGGGAGAAGGAATTAGGGCGTCCATTAACATCTGAAGAAAAGGAAGAATTATTAGCCATTGACCCGGAGGCTCTCCTTGCTTTAAGGTCGACTCTTGCTGTCATGCCCGAGTTGAACAGGCAATACCTCTCCGCGATCTCCAGCCCATGTTTGCTCTACTGCGGCGATGCCGATCCACGCTACACCGGCACAAAGGAGGCTGCCGCCTATATTCCCGGTGCCAGGTTCGTCTCCTTACCCGGCCTTGACCACAGACCGGTTTTTGCTCAAAGCAGCCTGATTCTCCCCCACATCAAGGAGTTTCTGGCGCAGTTGAGTAAGAAATAAGGAGAAAGTGTAATATGGCAGTCGAAGAGAACAAAACTCTAGTTCGTCATATCATTGTTAAAGAAACCTATTTTGCGACTTTCGAAGGCGGCAAAATCATCGAGTACGTGAATTTGAACCGGATGATAGATTAATTAGTTGCTGATACTGAACGGCTAACAGATATTTACCACATCTTAAGGCCCACCCGATACGAGAAGACAATAATTCAAATGGTGACTTTGAAAGAGTAGATAAAATGTTATATGATTTATCACACATTCGGACTAATAATACGTGATCATAATGGATTGGATATCAGTCTAAGGAGAATCCTTTAGACATCAAAAGAAGCATCAAAACTGTGGTCGTGACCGGTGATGTAACGGTCGATTGGAATCTGGCCAGAATCCAACAGCTCGATTCATCGATGACGGGTTGGAATGCTCAGAACTTGACTGCTGCCTGTTGTCACTACGGTGGGGCCGCTCTGCTTGCTGAACTGATGACGGCTCTTGCCGGTAGTAATGATTCGATACAAGTCCACCAAATCAGGCTACCAAAAGATAAAATCACTCCCGACGATATCCGGTTTACCCATTCCTATACGTTATGGGCGCCGTATAAAAAAGATGATAAATCCAAAGACAGTGTCTGGCGTGTACAGGAGTTTCTGGGATTGAACCCAGCACACCGGGAAAACACTCCCAGAGGAGCATGGAACCTGGTACTGGATGACATCAGTAACCCAGATTTAGTAGTTTTAAGCGATGCTAATTTGGGATTCCGCGATAATCCACAATACTGGCCTCAGAGTTTC
>CAZSHH010000062.1:0-17287 GCA_964606525.1 uncultured Dehalococcoidales bacterium | reverse complement strand
GTCATGGTGCTGCCGGAAACGAAGTCTTTCAGGATGTAGGCACCGGTGCCGTGGTTATGCCGCCAATCCTTCATATCGCCCCATTTGTCGATGACTTCTTTGGCAACAACCCCGTTCCAGTCAACACCAATCTGGGCGAACTGGTAGATAGAGTCAGAATCGTCGGGGACGAGAAAGTCGACAGTATATTTGTCCGTAGCTTTAATGGTCAGATTTTTAGTAAAGTAAGGATGAGCATAATAAATGTATGATTCCGGAGTGGTGCAGAGACGATTGTAGCTATAGGCGATGTCTTCTGCAGTCATTTCGCGTCCATTGACTAAGGTACTGGCCTCATTTGTCGGATCCAACCAAAAGCGTATACCTTGCCGGACTTTCAGGATCATGTGATTAGGTTCAACGAAATCCCAACTTTCACACAAAGAGCCTGCTTTTGAACTCCAGTTGTAAATACCATCAAGAGTCCATGTCCAGTCCTTGGTCCCGTAACCTCCGGCATATCCCTGGGTCCAATCGCCATTCAACATCTCATCTTCGGTGAGATGACAAGGCCAGGTCCACCATGGTGCGGAATATCCTTCATCGAAGCTATTTGGATCAGTCCCTGCATAAAGATTAAGAGTCCCGCCGTATTGAGGTTTTTCATTTGATACCGAAGTCTTGGTCCCACCTCCATTACCACCGCAGGATGTTGCCAATAAGGCCAGCAGCAGGGATACTGCCAAAATTGGCAATAAACGCTTCAACCAGGTCATAGATTGTATTCCTCCTTTCCAGTCCCTTTAAATTAACCGTGACATTCTCATCCGGGAATCACGGTTTGGAAGCAATAATACTTGAAAAGTTGATTAATGCTATCTATTTAAAGTATTTAAAAAATGCAGTGAACAAGCAATGATACATCCGGAGGGACAATCAGTTTGGTAAATTAAGAAAGGAATGTATCACACACAACGCAGAGAGATGGTAACATTAAAAAAAACTAATGTCAATAGTAAAATTTAAGACACCATTTCAAAGAGTACCGCTATTCCTAAGAAAAAGAAAATTATGGTGAAAATAACTGTATTCACTAAACTGATGAGAGAACCAGTAATATATACATTTCCAGATTTAATGCCTGGTGATATTTTACCAGATACTATTAGCAGCTATACAGATTAAAATCTCAGGTGTAATGCTTTTTCATGAATTTGAAAAATGTTTAAAAAACAGAAAATCATATAACACTTTCTCTATCCGGCGTTTATTTCTTTTAAAGCCGGGATAGCTGTGTTATTTGTTTTATCTCTGTTACGAGAAAACAGGCGCGGGACTGCTAGGGTGCCGAAGTGAAAGATTGCCAGATCGGCCTTTTTTCATCGCTGAAAGCGGGTATTTCCGGCTGTTTGTCGCTTGCCAGATACTCGGGTGGCTTTACCAGGTTGAAAACCAGGGCTTTCTGTTCGCATCCGATCACACAGAGTCCGCATCCCATGCACTTTTCCTCATTAATGAAAGCCTTGAGTTTCTTGGAACCGGTGACCTTTCTCATTTCAATTGCACCGAAGAAACAGCGTTCTACACAGGTCTGGCAGCCAATGCAGGACTCAGTATCTACACTGGCCCGATAGCGGCTGGGATTCCGTAGCTGATGCGCGACACCGTAGCGAATCGTCGCTCCCATCACATTACAGCAACAGTCACAACAATGACAAAGGACACCGCCGTTTCGCTCGCTTATTCCACCACTCTTGAGCAGTCCTGCCCGCTCTGCTTCATCCGAGATGGCGATGGCTTCTTCGACGGAGATTACTTTCAGACTGGACGACTGGTTAAGGTTGAATTCTGCGTATTTCCCGAATTCAAAGCAATTTTGTGTCGGCCTCTCGCACCGGTGTGCGCGGATACGGCAGTCACAATCACTAACGGCGATAATTTCACGGCTTCCCTTCTTGCGCAGTAAGGCATGGATATCCTCTTCCGGTAATATGTCTTCCGGTTTGATATCGGGATTGGTCTCGATGGCCAGGCGGGCCGGGATGATACGGGACATGACGCCTCCAACCGGTACCTCTTTCGCCACTCTAATACTGCGGGTAATCATTTTCTGTTCTACTTCGGGCATGAAATCATCCCACGCTTTCCAGAAGCCTTCGGGGATGTCTTCTTTTTTAGCTTTAGCGATGCGGGCGAAAAACCCGTGCATTGCCATATGAAACAGGTATTCACCGTTTTTGTGGAAGAGTAACCTTCTGCGTTTGAGGTCAGTAAGCTTGTTACCCAGGGTCTTCTCGTCCATGTTCAGCCTTTGTGCCACCTCGGCGCACGTTGCTGGTTTGAGGAATTCTAAAAGCAATTTACCCTCTTCGGGTTTAAAGAGGATCTTCAAATACTTGATGAGATTTTGCGACCCTGGATATTCGAAAATTTCGGCTATTTTTTCATAAATTTCATTACTCGTCATATAATACCCCTTTTTTATTAGTAATCCCGAGATATCAGTTACTTATCCAGTAATAACTTTACATAAAAATATTGGTCCGAGTTACTAAAAAAGTATAAACCTTGATTTTTTGTACTAGCCGGATTATATGTCGATAGCGAAATAGGTGCAAGGGGAGAGGTTAAAAAATTTGAGGTGTTCAGAATACCGCTGCTTCTGCTTTTAATTGTCATATGGAATTGCTGCTGTCACAATCAAAAGGCGATGGCCGGACGGAACTGTGGTACTTGCTTGCATATCCGAACCTTTTTGTGATACCTATAAGCGGACACCGTAATGATGATTTTTTTTATAGGAGGGGAGAAATGTCAAAAGGCAGATACCTGTGGTTGGTAACCTCGAAGGCAGCCCCGGGAAAAGAAGAGGAATACAACAAGTGGTATGACCAGCATGTAACAACATTCTTCAAATTTCCGGGTCTTAAGCGGGTGATACGCAATAAATGTTACCAGCCGATGCAAAATCCCGATTCCTGCCCTCAATACGTTGTTATATATGAGTTCGATAATAAAGAAGACCTGGAAGTTTTCGTGAAAAGCGATGCAGCAGAAGCCGCGAAGAGAGAATTCGAAGAAGGCTGGAAAGGATTTGGGGATTTTCTATGGTCGGGCTGGTATGAACCGGTCAAGAAGCTGGAGAGGTAATTCTAACAAGTCGATTTCCATACCATGCCGGTATTGAGAAACAATAAACCATGTCAGGAAAGGTGGCAGAAGAATGGTTATACAAAAAGTTATGATGGTAGTAAGTACCAAAGCCAGTCCGGAAAGAAGAGAGGACTACAATAAATGGTACGACGAACATATTTCACTGCTTTTTGCCTTTGAGGGTATGAAGAGAGTGAGCCGCAACCTCTGTACCCTTCCTCTTGGAGAAAGCGGTAATAACAGTCCCGAGTATCTAACAATTTACGAACTGGAGAACAAAGCAGACATTAAACAATTTTCCGGGAGTCTCCAGATGGAACAAGCGAGGAAACAATTCGAGGAACAGTGGAGTGGGTTGGGCGATGTGCTTTGGTCGGGCTGGTATGAGCCGGTTAAAACCCTGGAAAGAGGGCATCATTCTACCTCAAAACGATATATGGAGATCGTAGGATCCGAACCCAAGATGGGGCAGGAGGCGGCATATCTTAACTACTACATCGAACATTTTACTACGATGTTTGCATATGATGGCATAAAGAACATAGAGTACTGCCGGCGTATTCAGCAGTTAGCCCAGAACAACAATAGTCCTGAATATATCACAGTTTATGATTTTAAGAGTAAAGAAGGCAGAGAGGCCTTTTATCAGCATAATATTTTTACAGGAGCAAGGAAAGACTGGGAAGAAACGGGGAAGCCGGTCATGGATCTACAGTGGGCGGCTTGCTATGACTCTGTGAAAATACTGGAAAGGTGAATGTTCATCCGAATACAGGAGAGAGTGCAGGTTTCCGGCTGGATGAAGGAGGTGATACCAGAAAATAAACGACGAAAAAAGCCTATAACAAACACGAAATAATATGTTATATGATTTGAAAATGATTCAGAATAGACCATTGAAATAGGAGGATAAACAGAAATGTCCGGTGGAAAATACGACAAATACTTTATTTACAAGATTCCGCCAAAGAGACCGCAGAACAATCGACAGATAGCATATATCGACAGCGATGACTTTCCGGGCGCTCATCAATATAACTGTCACTGGGTCACTGTATTACCTGATGATCCCACGAAATCATGGGGAGATTACGGACATGGTCCGCACGAACATAAAGTTCCAGAAGTAATCATACATATGGGGACTGATCCAAATAATAAAGAAGACCTGGGGGGAGAAGTTGAGTTGGCCATGGGGCCAGAGCTTATAAGGTATCACATTACCAAGTCATGCATGGTCTATATACCAGCCGGTTTTATACATTCTCCGTGGATTGTAAGGAGGGTAGACCGGCCGTTCCTGGTGGTCACAGTTTGCCAGGAAACCGGACATACTGAAAAACCTCACCCTGAGTTGTTATCTGAAGAAGAAAGAAAAAAGATGATGTTTATCTATGAAGGATATGGCAGAGGTAAGGCCAGAGTGAGGCGCGTCGTGTCCCAAGATGGAATGACAATAGAGGGGAAGATATCTCAATAAAGCCAAAAGAGATTGATTTTCCACAAAATACCACCGATGTTCTGAAAAGCCATTGAATCCCGAAAAAGACGATATGAATATGGATTCGCCTGGTTGAGTTCTGTTGTGCAGCATGAAGGATGAAGTAGACAAAGTGAAATAACCAGATAAATCGTCCATTAGTAACTACGCCGTATGGCTAAGAGATAGATTGACGGCATATTCCCAGATGAAGTATATCAGCAGTAGAAAAGATTACTGGAAACGGAACTGGAGACATTGGTACTGCCCCAGGCCAATGCGGCTGAAGAAGCAGGCAATTTAATCCTGAATCTCAATAAGCTATGGACGTGGGCCTATTATACAAGTTGAGAGTTAGTGACTGCGTGTAGAAGCCAAAGACTCAATCAGTTTCATACGTTCATCAACCATCAACTGGAAATTTTTCATTTCCGCTTCGTCGATATGACTAAAACGTCCCATCAGTTGGGCAAATTCCTTGATAGGCCGTACATATTTTGGTCGATAGGTCAAACGGTATTGACCTCTATCACACTCCCATAATGGGAAGTAATTTGTTTCAACGGCGGCTCTGCTCAACTCAACTGCGCTATCTTCAGCGGCACGCCATCCGGTATAACAGGGCGAAAAAACATGGATATAAGCTAACCCATCTTTAATTTGCTGCGCTTTTTGTAATTTCTTGGCATAATCTTCCAGGTGGCTGACAGTCGCGGTTGCTGTATATGGAATACCATGATCGGCCATGATCAACGGCATATATTTCGCCGGACCGCGGCGTCCACTACTGTATTTACCCACAGGTGAAGTAAATGTCCAGGCTGAAAGTGGAGTTGTCCCTGATTTCTGAATTCCGGTCGCCATATAAGCTTCATTATCAAAACATATATAGATAATGTTTTCACCCCGTTCCGCAGCACCGGATAAACCTGCAAAGCCCACGTCTGCCGTAGCTCCGTCACCCACCATACAGACGACAGTAATATCCTTACCCGTTTTTTGATAGTATCGCTTTACACCTCCGGCGGTTGAAGCAGCGTTCGTCATCAGGGCAAAATAGCACGGTACTCTTGCACTCGCCTTCAAGCCTACTCCCTGTGTGATTCGAGAACAACAACCAGGTGTGCCGAAAATGACAATATTGTCTCCTAATACCTTCCCTGTAAATCTTGACATGGTTTCGATAGGGCATCCTGAGCATAAGCCTACACCTGGCGTGAAAAGGTCATCCGTTACCAGGTAGTTTCTTAAAGGTTCGATATCATTGACAAAATGCAACAGGCCGTGTGGGCATGCTTTAACGCATTCCGGATCTCCATCACACATATCGCACTTAAAGGATTTACGTAATTCGTTACTGTATCGAATCGCACCATATGAACAAGCTAATGAACATAAACCACAACCAATACATTTTTTATCATCGATGCGGACGACTCCATCGGTAACATTTTTATCGATTGCTTTAACCGGGCATATGGTGGCGCAGGCCGGATCGCTGCATTGGTTACATACTGATACGCCGTTGAACTTATCAGGCGCAATATGTACCGCCGTTATTCTCGATGGCCCGCCTATGTTCTGTGAAGCTTTCTTCTCACATGCCTGGATACAATCGTCGCACCCTTGCGGACACTTTCCTGATTCAATTTGTAACGCATCATAAAATCTGGTCATGTTTTTATATACCGCTTATTATTTAGACCGACATGTTTTTTTCGGCCTTTAGCATCAACCACCGGCTTATATTGGCAGTATCTTCAAATAAGGCCTGGCTGTAACGATCGATAACTAATCGATTTTTGATCAGGTATAAAATCACTCCCGGATCGATTTCCACGTCCAGGAATGCAGCACCAATCAACCTGCCGTCGCTAAAGACAAGCCTTTTATACCGTCTCGCCCTTTGATCTATTTCCTCCAGCACCTGGTTGCTGCTGATTTCAGTAGTATTCGTTCCCACAGAGAAGGCGAGATGACCAAATAAGTGAAGGAGGTTGGCCGGAACCCATCCTTGATATATACATTCCTGGCCAGCCATGTTCATACCTGCCACCTGTCCCTGAGCGACTGCTTCAGGTAAGATAGCACAGATTCCAGGTTGGCCGCTGATAAAAGAAGGAGCTTCAACGACATCGCCTGCAGCATAAATACCATCCAGGCTGGTCCGCATTTTCCTATCAACCAGGATTCCCTGGTTGATCAATATGCTGGTAGCTTGAGCTATGCTGAGGTCAGGTTTTATTCCCAGACATGAGATTACCAGGTTGGTATAAAATATCTCTCCGTCAGCACATCTGAGTTCATAACCATTTGCATTTTTTCTAATAGTACTGACGATTTTACCGGTCTTGATTTCAATCCCGTGCTCAGATAAAGTCTCTTTGATACAATCACCAACTACTTCACTGAAATACATACGAAGGGGCCGGCTTCTACTAAGGATCATTACCTTGTAACCTGCCTCGGCAAGGGCAACAGCTACTTCGATTGCCACCATACCGGCTCCGAGTATTGTAATCATATTATCAGGCTTGAGCATGGACGTAAGTCGTCTCATATCACGTAGTGTGTGGAATATCACCAAATCACTTTCGTTAACACCCGGATAATTTTGAACCATGGATGTAGCACCACTGGCGATAAGCAGGTTATCATATCGTTCTTTCTCTCCGTTATGATAGATTACATTCTTCTCGCCCGGTATGATACGGATTACTTCTTTAGCAAGCGTGATATTGATATGACGGTCGACAAAGTAACCGGCGTCCCTGTTAAACAAGCCGTTCTCGGTTATTCTACCGGCCAGGACATAAGGAAGAGCCGCAGGCGAATAAGGCAAACAGTCTTCTTTAGACACCAACATAATTTCATCTTGCGGATTGATGCCCCTGATCGTTTCAGCAGCACTTAATGCTGCCGGACCAGTGCCGATGATGAGATGTTTTTTACTCAATATTGTTTTACTCCAGATTAAGCCAGGTTGTTTCCTGGTATTCTCTGCCTTCGGCGGCGGAACGAGTAATGTTGAAAGCCCTTTCTACCATTTCAAGATTCAGGTCCATCCCTCCGATGCCAGCGATAAAGCCAGTTACGGGGATATGCTCCGGGTAACTTTGCAGAGCAGCCTTAGTTTCCAGAAATACGCTGCCTGATTGCCAACCGAAACAAACATTACGGTCGATGACCCCGACCGCTTTTTTCCCTTTTAGAGCCTGGGCTAATTTTTCTCTCGGAAAAGGCCGAAAAAGGCGGAGCTTTACCAACCCTATCTTCTCGCCGTTTTGCCGGTGAGAATCAACGACTTCCCGGACAGCCCCGGTTTGGCTGCCCATGGTCACCATAACGATATCGGCATCTTCGCTTTTATATTCTTCGATCTGGCCACCGTAACCTCGTCCGAACAGTTCCCGGAATTCCCGGTCGATGGTATCTATCTCGGCTTTAGTTTTCTGCTGGGCCATAACATGTTTGTGGCGAAACTCACCAAATATCTCACCACTCGTGTTTGTAGGTACTGTCAGTGGTTCTTCGAGACAAAGCGTGGGACGCTTTGCCCTGGATACCGGTTCCAGAAAATCATCGACATCTTTTTCATACGGCAGTTCCACCCGCTCGGTTGAATATGAAAGGTAATAACCGTCATAACAAACATTAACGGGAAGAAGTATTTCCGGATTCTCTGCTAAACGGTAAGCCATGATGACTGTATCAAGGACCTCTTGTGCTCCTTCGCAGACTATTTGTACCCATCCGGCGTCACGTACCGTGACAAAGTCCTGGTGCGAAGCGACTACACCATCTGGAGCCGCGGTTTCTCTAGAAGCAATGGCCATCACAATAGGAAGCCGATTTCCTGCTGCTTTTAAGTAGGCCTCAAACATGAAGGCTAATCCCTGGCCGGAAGTGCCGACGAAGGTGCGGCCTCCCGCGGCAGACGCCCCGATAGCCGAACTAAGCCCGGAGAGTTCCCCTTCAGCTTCAACGAGTTCAGATTTCAGTTTACCATCAGCAACATATTGCCAGATCGCTTCAACTAAGGGGGTCATCGGCGTTATGGGGACACAAGCTACCAAATCAGGTTTACAGAGAAGTACCCCATATGCGCAAGCTTTATTACCATCAAGCACTCGAACTGCTTCAATCCGAGGATTCATCCTGTTTTGCATATCTTAACCTGCGTTCTCTGCTTCTCTAATCATCTTAATCGCGTTATTAGGGCATTCTGTAGAACAGATGCCGCAGCCTTTACAGTAAGTCAAATCGGATTGACAATAGCTTCCCTTGTCCTTGATTGCTCCGACAGGACATTGATAATAGCAAATACCGCAATGACGGCATTTAGCTGTATTTACAACCGGGCGAACGGCCCGCCAATCACCGGTCGGATAAGCGAATAAGGATGGTTTTGGTGAAGCCCATGGGCCTTCAAAAGGAGATTTGTACTTTATCATTTATTTCTCCTGAAATCTGACAACTTTACTTTCCTCCATGCCCATTCTGATACATCTTGTATTATTGTCCAGAAGTTTACCTTTGAAATAGTCCTTGAAAACTTCGCAGACAGACTCGATTTCTACCCATCCTGTAGCGTGAAGCAGAGCTCCCAGCATAACGGTATTGGTGATAGGGCGTCCAGTCTCTCTAAGTGCGATTTTTGTAGCATTTACCACGGCCATTATTCCTGCATTATCATGGGGCTTGGTATCAGGAATTTTGGGTGAATTCATTACTACGATACCCCTGGGTTTTAGTCCTTTAAACGCATCAGGTGTTCGGGCAAGTACAGGGTCGGTGACGAGGCAGCAATCCGGATAATAGATTTGAGACCTGAGCCGGATAGGTTTATCATCAAAGCGCACAAATACATTCACCGGAGCTCCTCTCCGTTCTCCGCCAAACATGGGGAAAGCCGTGGCATACAATCCTGCTTTAATAAAGGCAGCGGCGAGTATTTCCGCTGACATATAAGCTCCTTGCCCACCCCTACCCAGCATTCTTATTTCGATCAATCGAAAACGATACCTCCGCTTGACGACTTTCTAGAAAATCCATCGATTATATATATTGTCCGGAACTGTCCTTTAAAAGCCAGTGGTTATCATGATTTTTCGGCGGCGTGGATTTTCCAGGAGTCAACAATGATATCCTCGAACTCAAATATAACATCCAGGTTCAACTTTGATGCCGCTTCATATGTAGCCAATCGACAATCTTCCAGTTCCCAGCCCAGGTTATGCAGGTACTCTTCGGTTTGGATATCCCGAGCGGATTCATTTGACTTTATCCTGGTCTCATAATCATCAGTTGTTATTCGTAACATCCTTTCCCCGGCGCCAAGCATCTGAGCTGAGAACATCATTGTTCCGATATGTATGGATCGGCTTAACGGCGGCCAACCATTATCCTGTTTGCCAAGGATATCGTTCCTGGAAACCCGGACATTATTAAAAGCAACTTCACACGGATTATCTCCGGCAAGGCTGGCCAGCCGGGTAATAGTGATTCCCGGAATACCTGCAGGGACAAGAAAAACTGTTATTCCATAATTCGGATCGTCATAGGTCATCGTCCTTGCGGGGACCAGTAGTTTAGTGGCGATATCGGCATCCGGTACAAACAAGGTTCTACCATTAAGAACAAAATCATCTCCCTGGGGAATGGCTCGGATCGTCACGTTGTAGGGACTATATGTTATGGCTTGACTTAATGAGCCAGGTTCGTCCAGTACCATGGTAATTATTTCATTTCCTTCAACTATCCTGGGAAGAACAGTTGATTTTTGTTCTTCGTTGCCGACTTTCAGGATGGTCAACCCCCCGAAGACGACTGTTGGAATATACGGCCCGGGAAATATAGCCCGGCCCAATTCTTCACATAACACAGTTAAATCGAGATAATTCATTTCAAAACCGCCGAATTGTGCCGGGAAAACCAATCCCAACCAACCTAATTCGGCTATCTTTTGCCACAATTCTGGCGAATATCCTGATCCGAGCAATTCAATTTGTCGGACAAGTCCTTCGGGGCACTCATTTTGGAGAAAATCACGGGCGGAGGCCCTTAACATTTCCTGTTCTTCAGTGAACACCAAACTCATTTTGTTTTAACCGCAACCAATTATTCTTTATTATCAGGATTGCTTATATCCGTAAGTGCTTTCCTGACCTTTTTTGCCGTCATTAAAAAATACGGCAAAGAGTATTTTGATGAAGAGGGAAAGATATTACGCGATATAAAACGGTCTTTTTTCATTAACGGTGATAGGATATAAAAAACTGATGGTTCAGTACCAAAACCCGGATGAAGTTGTAAGGCACCATTTTCACGTATCAGTTTTGATACATTACTCGAAGGATCATCCAGATCACCCTGCGGGAAGACTGGGAGGTACCCAGCGTGGCTAACGCCAGCGAGACATCGCTGGCTGGATCATCCAGATCACCGAATTCCCGGGCTTTGGCGGGACAGATATTGACACATACCGGAGTGGCTTCTCTATCTATTCCGGGTTTCAGGCCTTTGGAAATACCATGATCTATTTTCTCGACACAAAAGTTACATTTGACGACTACATCATTCTTCAACGGATATAACTTTTCCGCCAGCTTTTCATAGTCCGTCGGACCCTGATTGGGAAAATAGTCCATCCGGTTGACGTATAAAGTACGGATCTGATATGGACACGCGGTGATACAGTGTTTACAACCGATGCATTTTTCCTGATCTACCAGGACTATACCGTCATCTCGTTTTTTCGTGGCACCAGTCGGGCAAGCATCGATACAAGCTGGTTCTTTACAATGATTGCACAAGACCGGATACATATGTTTGGTCGAAGCAGGATATTTACCGGTTTCAGAAACAAGGATTTTCCCCCAGGTCATATAGGGCGGGAGGAAATGTTCCTGTTTACATTTAACAACACAACCGTAACACCCAACACATTTGTTCAGATTGATAACCATGCCGTATCTCATCGTGGTTGCTCTACTTTATTAACTTTAACCATCACACATATCTCGAAAGCACCACATATGGGGTCATGATGTTTTTGATCAGCCGGCAACAGGTCATTGAAATTGACACCGATACCTTGAGCGATCGGCCTGCCTTTAGCCCAACTACCTAAACCAAGCATGGCCACCGATTTCCGGTGAATGAGTTGTGATAATTTAACTTTTCCTTTTACACTTGCCCCTTGAAAATTTTCCAGGCTGATAATTTCTCCTTCTTTGATGCCTTTTTCCCTGGCGGTATCCGAATTCATCACTATGTTATAAACATAAGGGTTGTCTTTACTGACCTCATCTAGCCAGGGGTTTTCCGCAGTGAACCGGTTAAGGTGAAGTGAATCATGAGGAGATACCGCCACCAGGTCAAACTCCGAATTCTTAGCAACATCCGTATAAAAAACAGAGGGGAAGTAACTTAAAAGACTGGTATATTGGTCCCAGTCCATATGTATCCCGATACTCTCAGCCTTCTTGACAACTTCGGGTTTGTCATGTTCGTTTATTTCGTAATAGATGGGCACCCGGGCATTGACAGAATACCGCCAATAGCATTCTTCAGGCTTCTTATTCCAAGACATAAAGCCATGTTCCATGAACCACTTTATGTCATAGTTTTTACCGAACGCAAAATTAAGTACCCTTTTAGTAAATTCGAAAGTCCTGATTTTCTCTTCCGGCCAGATGATATCGAATTGAGTAGATATCGTTTGCTTTTGCTCCCATTTCATGACCTTGTTTGAGAACCACCCCTCAAGGAAATTATTGTATTTGTCTCTTATCTCTAACCGGTCAGCCAGATCGAACATGATGTCCAGGAGGTTTCTTCTCTCATGTTTAGGTTCGCAAACAGGAATTCCGACATGGTAGCACCACTTTTCCATACCCATCGGATAATTAAAGAAGTAACCTTGCGATGAGGTCGGATCCAGGCTTTCGAATGCATGACAGTTGGGTAAGACGATATCTGCGAAACCCTCAGTAGTCTCATTATGGGTTGTATTGATTGAGAAGACAAAAGGTATTTTTTTCAGGAATTCAGCGGCAGCTGTTGAATTACCTGCATTCATAACGGTATTGGCAGCAAATATGGCTAAGGCCTTCGGTTCATAAGGGCGCCCGGCTCTGGTCCATATTTCATCCCAATCATCACAATACGGATAAATATTTCTACCGGAGTGGGGAAATATATCCTGGAAGTTTAGCAAGCCAGGCCCCGCCACCGGTGGCGGAGGCCAGGGAGCCCTGGTGAACCATACTCCGGGGGTCAACATTCCATCTGTACTGGCGTATGGTTGAAAGTTAGGCCGGCCGGTTTCCGGAAATCCGAAGCTTTTTACCGTTCCTGAGCCTAGGATCCCTCCGCACACGTCCTGATTACCAAGGAGGGAATTTATCAAGGTCATAGCACCATATTGGTGAAAACCGTTAGAATGGGTATTCAGTCCTTTATAACCTACCAAGCCAGCCGGCCGGTAAGGAACCCTTACTCCGTCAATCTCTATTGAGCTTCCTATCCTGGCTTCTTTTACCAGCTCTTCGGTCAAGCGTCTGATCGTTTTTTCGGGAACCGTACTTATTTCCGCCGCCCATGTTAAGCTATATTGCTTGAGATGTTCCTTGATAAGATCGAATGCCGGGCGGCATTTTATTCCATGGACTTCGTATTCTCCCTCAATTACAGGATTAGTTAAGGTCGGGTCATCATAAATTTTTGCTTTCCCGTCATTTTCATCCCATATCAGTGGTTTGTTAGTGGTTTTGTCTCTAACAAAAGTGCGATCAAGTTTAGCCAGATAAGGGCCATTGGTTTTAGCTTTTATATACTCCTGGTCGTAAACTTTGATCTCGTTTACAATCAAATTAGCCATGGCCAAAAAGACGGCGATATCAGTACCCGGGAGAATCGGAATCCACTCATCTGCTTTGCTGGCAGCCTCATAACCAATCGGGTCCAGGACAATGGTTTTCATGCCTCTTTCTCTAGCTTCGGCTGCCATCCTTATTGCGGTAGAGGCCATACGTCCGCTGCCAATTCCCTCATTGCCACCACAGCGAATAAGGAAATTACAATAATTGTAGTCCGGTAATATGTCCCAGGAGGCATGAACGATAGCCCCGATATGGTGTGCTACCGCACCACAGGCGGCGCCAACCCCTCCGGATGCACGATTAAGGGTGCCAAATTGTACGAAAAATGGACCCCAATTCAGTGTTGCTTGAAAAACTGTGCCCGGACCAGGAGTAAAAGCCCATAATAATTGTCTGGGATCGGTTTTTTTAATTTCCTTGAGTTTATCAGCAATGGTATCCATTGCCTCTTCCCAGGAAATCCTTTGCCATGCGGGATCTTCGCCGATCCCTTTTCTGGGATTGGTTCTCTTTACCGGGTAATTTACGCGGTTAGGATCATGATAGTCCATGATGGTGGCAACCCCTTTACCACACATCCCCCCACGACCTCCGAGGTCACTATCAGGTACACCCTCAATAGCTACGGGTTGGCCATCAACTACTCTGATCTTAACTCCACATACGCCGTAGCAACCGCTACAATATGTATAAGCCCAATAATCCTTGCTGCCGCCGCGGTTGAAAATGGCGTAGTCTTCTCTTTCTTTCCGCAGCCGATCGTAAGTGATATCATCGGACGGCAAAGTCTGACGCCTCCCTATTTCTTAGTTACACACAACAGATATTGGCGCCAACAAGAGTAAAAAGTTTCAATAGAACAACTGATATTTCCGAAAGTTGTTCATAGAAACTTTATCAAGAGATAATCCGGTTTATATACAAAGGTCCCTTCAGATGTCCCGGTGGCCGATTATAATCGTATTGGAATATTAAAGTCAAGATATGTCAAACGGCCATTTTTCGATACCCGATCATAGATGATAAAAATGTTTTGAGTCAATAACTTCATAGTTTGACATAAATTCTATGTATGTTATAATCTGCCAATTGCAGCTATTGGAGGTTTGGGACAGCCATGAAAATAGATGCATTCCCTCATATTATGCCGACAGCATACAAAGAAGCTTTATACAAGATCGCTCCAAATGGCTTTTATCTCCAGGACGTTATTGAATCTTTACCCACCCTCTGGGATCTTGACCACAGGTTACGTATCATGGATAAGTTTAATGGGCTGATGCAGATATTAAACATTTGTGAACCTATGGTCGAACATATCGCCGATGCGAACGCCTCTCCAGAGCTTGCGATGATTGCCAATGATGCCATGGCAGAATTAGTACTAAAATATCCCGACCGCTTTCCTGCCGCAGTTGCTTGCCTTCCTATGAATAATATGGAAGCAGCTTTAAAAGAGGTAGATCGGGCGATTAAGGACTTAAAGTTCCGTGGAGTCCAAATATCAACGCCGGTACTCGATAAACCTCTTGATAGTCCTGAATTCATGCCTCTCTATGAAAAGATGTCCGAATATAACCTCCCCATCCTGATCCATCCCGAACGGTCAGTAGATTTCCCGGATTACCGGTCTGAGAAACGTTCCCGATACATGATATTCAGCAATTTCGGCTGGCCTTACGAAACTACGGCGGCGATGACCAGACTTGTCTTCAGTGGTGTGTTTGAGAAGTACCCCAACTTAAAAATACTAACCCATCATTGTGGAGGTATGGTCCCTTATTTTGCAGAACGAATCATCGGTTCTTATGATCATGCTGAAATGTTGCGCGGAGCAAAATACAAACAGAACCTGACCAAGCCACCAATCGAATATTTCAAGATGTTTTATAACGATACTGCCATTTATGGAAATACTGCCGGATTGATGTGCGGATATGCTTTTTGCGGAGCCGGTCATTTATTGTTTGGGACTGATTTTCCATATGATAGCCAATATGGTGAAAGATACACCCGCCAAACTATACAAGCCATTGATGACATGCAGATAACGGAAGCGGAGAAAAAAGATATCTTTGAAAACAATGCCCGGAAATTATTCCGCCTGCCAATCTAATACGTAGCATTATCAACCCAGGTTTTTTTCATATCAAGTTAGAAACGTTCCTTACATTTTTAGAGGAGATACGTTCGATGAATGCGCTGGAAAGTATCAGGGTATTGGATTTATCTCGATTTCAGGCTTGTCCCCTTTGCGGCATGTTACTCGGTGATATGGGTGCAGAAGTAATACGGATTGAAGAGCCGGGAGGTGCTGCCGATCGTGTATGGGGACAATGTGGACCTGACGGAGAATCCTTATTGTTTAAGGTGATCGGGCGTAATAAGAAGAGTATTACTTTGCGGCTGAATACTCAAGAGGGAAAAAATATATTCCAGGATTTGGTCAAACAATCAGATATTGTCCTGCATAACTATACCCCGGGGGCTCCGGTAAGCAAAGAAGTCAGTTACGAAAAGCTAAGCAGCATTAATAGTAAGATAATTGTAGCGGCGTTATCCGGGTATGGCCAAAACGGGCCTGATGCGGAACGTCCTTGTTTTGATGGTGTAGCTCAGGCAAGGTCGGGAGGCATGATTGTTTCAGGCTTTCCCGAAAACCAGCCTGTGAAAACCGGCATTGCTTATGTTGATATCGGGACCGGCCTTCTGGCAACTATTGGCGTGTTAACGGCCCTGCATTACCGGGAAAAAACTGGTAAAGGCCAGGCTGTCGACGTATCTTTATTCGATACCGCGAACTTTATGACTCAAGCCATGGGAGCGTTACTTTTATATCATTTCTACGGCGAGATCCGTAAACAAATCGGTAATCGCGGTTTCCATTCTTATAATACCTGTTTAGAAGCCAAGGATGGTTGGGTAGTGCTCTCAGTGGTGACCAATAGCATATGGAGAAGATTCGTCGAAAAAATCGGTCATCCTGAAATGGCTGCTGATCCCCACTATGCAAGCGATATGGACCGCTTTCACAATGCAGCGTCCATTGATGAAGTCGTCAAAAAATGGGTATCATCCCGAGAAGTCGAAGATGTCATCCGGCTTCTAGAGCAGGCTCGTGTCCCCTGCGGCCCATTGAATACTGTCGACCAGTTACTCAACGATCCTCAGGTACTTTCACGTCAAATGGTACAGTATTTTGACTATGGATCTTTAGGTAATATTCCGATTCCGGGAACACCGATAAAGTTGTCCTTAACTCCAGGAAAAATAAAGAAACGATCTCCGCAAATCGGTGAAGATAATAAACAAGTTTATAGCAGTCTACTCGGTTATCATGATGATAAAATCGATCAGCTGAAGGAACTCGGTATCATATAAACAATAATAAGTATTCTACCCAAGCTTGTTGGTATTTGTAATGCGTGGTGGACAGGAACATCCCGGAGGAGTCGGCATATATTGACGGGGTCTTTCCGGATGAAGAATATCACCGGCAGAAAAGACTCCTGGAAATGGAACTGGAATCCTTGGTAGTACCACAAGCTAATGCCGCTGAAGAGGCAGGAAAGCTGATCATGAATCTCAAAGAACTCTGGGCAGGAGTGAACCTGGCAGAACGACGACAGTTACTCCTATCGATGCTGGATGCTGTTTACTTTGATACCAAGAAGTCGAAATCGATTGTTGCCATAAGACCGAAGCCGCCCTTTAAACCTGTCTTTCAGGTGGCGGCTTCGAAAGAAGGGTCCGGTATTCATATAGTAAACGAACCCTATCTAGGCTCGTC
>CAZSHH010000061.1:0-17489 GCA_964606525.1 uncultured Dehalococcoidales bacterium | reverse complement strand
CCCGGTATCCCAGAAAAAGTCCGGCAGTTTGTTGGCATTGGGGTCGGTCTTGTCCGCATTTACCTTGTCCTGCAAGGCTTTCATATAAGGGGTTGACATTGCATAATCGGCAGCAATATCGGCATCGGAAACATTCAAAGAACCAAGAATCATTGATGCCAGGATACCAGTACGGTCTTTCCCGGCAAAACAGTGAAAAACCAGGGGAGTACTGTTATTGTTTGCAATTACCTCTAGAGCTTCCACGGCTTTCCCACCGAATCCCGGGGTATGGACCATATTTATGTAAGTCTCTCCCAGATGAGTTACCCCCTGAAACTGGCGGTCGTTCATTTCTTTCTTACCGCCATCAGCGATAAAACATACATTCCGGTGCATGATCTCCGGATGTGACACTTTCCCCAATCCCTGCCTTTTGATTTCAAAATCGCTTCTTAGATCGATGACTATACCTACTCCCAACTCGCCATGAAATTTGGTAAAGTCATTATCCGTCATCTCCGCCAGGTTGCCTGACCGGAAAAGCCGCCGCCAGGCTACTGTCCTGCCCTCTCCGGCTTTATAGCCACCAAGGTCACGGAAGTTTATTACCGACTCAAAGGTTATTTCCCTATTATTGTTTGATGAAGGCATAAATGATACTCCCACTTTCCGGCCAAGATAATGCAGTACGACCACTTTATCGTCAGTAGTTAATGTCTACCTTGCCAGGTTATGGTGGTTTATTATACAGAAAGAAAAGATTTTGTGATACCCAGCGCCCGGTCTGTTTTCTCGATGGATTTCCGGCCATCAGTCTCGATACCCGTCATCGCCCGGATGGCATCGATCGTTTCCGGTACCGTTATAGCTTCATTATGCACCTGGAATACCATGTAGATCTCACTATCGTTTACCGTCAACGCATCTTCCCAGACTGCTACTTCCCACAAGTCATTACGCGGCCGGCCCAGGTCGCGCATCAATTCGATAACTGAATTCAGGGCTACTAAACCTTCGTCGGAACGGATGAAGGCTATTCGTGGTTCCTCCCGTAATGCCTGGCACACCAGTTCATTGTTCAACGGTATGGTAGTTTCGACCATCGCATAGTGGATGTGGCTTAAATTTTCTGGTACGGTGCCGGCCATGGTAACGATCTCCAGTCCTTTAATCACTCTGCGCACATCCGGCCCCTGGTGGCTGGGGACTTTCATTTCCGGCATCATGGTATTGATCAAGCCGGATCTATGACTTTCCCAGGGATCGGTAGCCCGCCTCATGAGGACCGCCCTTGCTTTCTTGACCCAACCTCGTTTGTGCAGAGCATACATGATCCGGCATAAGCCGGTGGTATTACAAGAAACCACACGGACAAATTGTTGATGTACTGCTTCCTGGAAATTAACCTGGGCGGTGAAAGAGATACCAGTTAGTTCATGTTTTTCGCCACCCTGGAAGATCGCTTTGATGCCAGCTTTTTCATATGCTTCTTTATTGGCAGCCGCCACGCCCTTGACGGTACAATCAACCATAATATCTACCCGTCTGATCAGGTCATCAAGGGTTCCCTGCATGGGAAAAGAATGATCACTGCACACCTGGTCAGGGACACAGGCATAGACCGGAAATCCTTTTCCAGCCGCCACCCGGATACGGTAATCGAAATGATTGAAAGTAACACCGGTTACTTCCATATCATCCTGAAGGGATATAGCATCAGCAACCCGTTTACCGATAACACCATAGCCATTGATACCCACCCTGATCTTTTCTGCCATCAATCTTCTCCCTATCTCCGGAAAAATGACACAAAAAACCACCTTAAAGCGTTTGTAACCGCTTTAAACAGGAGAACTGCTGCCTGAAGCTCCGGTCTACCGGAGCTTCAGGTGGGGGTGCAAATTAATCTTCCTGGTAATATTCCAGGCCGAGGTGGGTGATCTGTTCTTCACCCATCATCCAGCGGAGGGTATTCTTAAGCTTGGTCTGCTGGATGAACAGATCATGCTCAGGATAAACGCTGGCAGCATGGTGTGGGCTCTTGAAATAAAAGGACAACCATTCCTGAATACCGCTCATGCCGGCCCGTTTGGCCAGGTCAACGAACAAGACCAGATCGAGGGCCAACGGGGCGGCTAATGTGGAATCAGAACACAGGAAATTAACCTTGATCTGCATCCGGCGGCCCAGCCAGCCGAAGATATCGATGTTGTCCCAGGCTTCTTTATTATCGCCGCGCGGCGGGTAATAGTTGATACGAATCTTGTGATACATTTTGGCGTAAAGGTCGGGATACATCTGCGGCTGGAAGATATATTCCAGTGAACCCAGTTTAGATTCTTCTTTGGTCTTAAAATTCTCCGGCTCATCGAGGACTTCGCCATCCCGGTTGCCCAGGATATTGGTTGAGAACCAGCCGTCAACGCCCAGCATGCGGGCTTTCAGCATAGGAGCAATTACCGTCTTGACCATGGTTTGGCCTGACTTGAAGTCTTTACCGCAAATCGGCAACCCTTTATCAACTGCCAATTTTTCCAGGCAGGGGATATCGACGGTTAGAGCCGGAGCACCGTTGATGAAAGGTACATCTTCCATCAGGGCAGCGTAGGCATACATCATGGACGGCGATATACGGTCATCGTTTTCCGCCAGGCCGCTGACAAAACTGTCCAGATTCTGATGAACACCGGAAGCGGTGATGAATTTTTCCGTAGAAGCACACCAGACCATTACCAGGCGGTCGCACTTATTCTTTTTCTTGAACTGCTTGATATCGTCACGAAGCATTTCCACTAATTGAAGTTTGGTCCGGGCGCGTTTGACATTAGTCCCGTGGATGCGTTTAACCCATTGGTTATCAAAAATCGCCGGCATCGGCTTGATACCTTTCAGAAAGTCGGCGATGGGCGCAATGTGTTCATACTTGTCCAAAACACCGCATTTCATCGCAGACTCATAGGCATCGTCGGGGATCGGGTCCCAGGCGCCAAATACCAGTTGGTCGAGTTTGGCTAAGGGTACAAAATCTTTAATCAGGGGAGAACGGTTTTCTGTCCGCTTGCCCAACCGGATGGTTGCCATTTGGGTCACTGAACCGAACGGCTTGCCCAGGCCGCGCCGCACATATTCCACCCCGGCAATAAAGGTTGAGGCTACGGCCCCTAAACCAACAACCAGTACGCCCAGCTTGCCATCGGCAGGGGCGATATTTGTGGTTTTCGGAGTAACAAAATCTTTAGCTTCCAGATTGATCTTCTTTTCCCGTGCTGTCTTCATTAATTTCTCCTGCCACTGGGCGGGTATTCGTCCTGTTTTCGCCCAATGTTCGATCGTACTTTGCCGCCGGCCGAGTAATTTGGCCAGTTCCGACTGGCCGCCAAAGCGGTCGATGATTTGTTCTGCTATATTCATCTTCTCTTTCATGTGGTCATCTTAACGAATTTTTCGTTAATTGTCAAGAGGAAATTTTCTCCTTCAGGATATGGTAAAATAATTAACCTGTTATTCTCGAGTCAGGTAGCATCAAGGCAATAATGTTAAAACTGGCGGAATTCATCACAAATCATGAAAGCCCCATTCTCCTTGACGGTTCCATGGGCACCCAATTAGCCGCCGCAGGAGTACCTATGGGCGGACAGACCTGTCTTACCCACCCGGAAGCCGTTGCCACCATCCACCGCCGTTATGCTGAAATCGGGGCCGACCTTATCATCACTAATACCCTGACCATGAACCGCATTTTTGTCGAAGCACACAGAGTTGGCGTAGACGTGAGGGGGGTAAATCTCGCCGGCGCCAGGCTAGCCCGGGAATCTATTCATCCGGGACAATATATCCTGGGCGATGTCAGTTCCACGGGGAAATTATTGAGACCCAGCGGAACTCTAAACGAGGCAGATGCCTATGAATCCTTCCGGGAACAGGCGGTAATCCTGGCCGAAGGCGGCGTGGACGGCCTGATCATCGAGACCATGACCGACCTCAAAGAAGCTCTTTGTGCCCTGCGCGCCTGTAAGACCACCGGCTTACCAGTGTTCGTTTGCATCTCTTTCGAAACAGCGAAGAACGGCGGCCGCACTATCATGGGCAACACTGCCAGGGACTGTGCGGAAGCTTTAACCGCCGGCAATCCCGCAGCCCTGGGCACAAACTGCGGAAGTATCACACCCCTGGAAATGGCGACAATAGTTGCTTCAATGCGAGAAGTCACCTCTCTACCTATAATCGTCGAACCAAATGCCGGACGGCCCAAATTTCACGCCGGACAAACCGTATTCAATATGACTCCGGCTGATTTTGTAGCCGGAGTTCAGAAGTGTATCGAGGCCGGGGCAGCACTGGTAGGAGGCTGCTGCGGCACTTCACCCGACCACATTCAAGCCCTGGCTGATCGTCTCCGTGCCATGTAAAAGCACACTGCGGCAACAATTACGCCATCGTTTACTTTTAATTTTCCCATGCGTTTTGATAAGCTATATGGAATGAATTCATGACTAACAAGTAAGGAAAGTTGATGAAGAAGACTGTATTTATAGACGGCCAGCATGGTACCACCGGTCTTAAGATACGAGACCGGTTATCCCTGCGGCAGGATATCGAAATATTGGAAATTCCCGAGAACAAGCGTAAAGACCCTGAAGCACGGAAAACATTATTAAACGAAGCCGATATCGTTTTCCTCTGCCTGCCGGATGATGCCGCGCGTGAATCAGTCAGCCTGGTAAAAAGCAGCAAGGTTTGCATCATCGACGGTTCGACAGCCCACCGTGTTACTGAGGGCTGGGTCTACGGCTTTCCCGAGCTGCGAAAAGGACAGCGGGACTGGTTACGAAAATCAAAGCGAATCGCTGTTCCGGGCTGCCATGCTACCGGTTTCATCTCAATGATTTACCCACTGGTCGCCGGAGGCATCATCCCGACCGACTATCCGGTTACCTGTAATGCCGTGGCTGGTTACAGCGGAGGGGGCAAGTCCATGATCGCCGATTACGAGACGCCGGGCACACCCGGTTATATCAAGAATCCGCGCCCGTATTCCCTGGCCTTGAACCATAAGCATATCCCCGAGATGACCAAAATCCCCGGCCTGGCACATCCTCCCCTTTTCGCGCCAACCGTGGTCAATGAATATAAAGGCGAAATCATCTCCATCCCCCTGACGGTCCGTTTTCTGAAGAAACCACTGGCCGCCGCCGAAATTAGAAAATACCTGGCTGAATATTATGCCGGTGAGCAGTTCATCCGGGTAATGCCCTTCCCCGCCGATGAATATCTGAAGAACGGATATATGACCTTTACCGACTGCAATGACACCAATAACCTGGATATCTTCGTCTTCGGCAACGCCGAACGCATCCTGTTGAACGCCCGTTTCGACAACCTAGGCAAAGGTGCTTCCGGGGCGGCAGTGCAGAACATGAACCTGGTCCTGGGCGTAGATGAAGCTACGGGGCTGGTTTCCTGACGACGATCATCAGGATTCCGTGATTATGCCTGGCAGGGGTATCGCTCCTTCGCAGGGGACTTTCGTCTGGCACAGGCCGCAGCCGGCATAACGTCCGAGGTATACTTCGGTACGCCCCATTTCTTTCGCCTGAGCTTGCTGCCGGTTCAAATAAGCAAAGCATTTTTGCTTATCATGCCCTTTTTCCGAAATTGCCCCCACCGGGCAGCGTTCGATGCAGCGGCGGCAGGAAACGCCATGGTAAAACAGGCAGTTCGCCAAGTGGTTTTTATACTTTCGCGGAGTCGGAGGAATCACCGCATCAGTAACTAAACTGCCGCAGCGCATGGCAATGCCCTTCGGCGTAATAAAACCGTCACTTAAACTGAATGTCCCCAATCCGGCAGCATAAGCGATATGGCGCTGCGACCAGTTGGAAACAAGAGTGCCTGGAATAATCTTAAAATATGGCGATACTTCCGGAGCGATTGCTTGATATCCCCGTTTTTCCAATGCGGCAACCAGGTATTTCGATAACTCATTGATAAAATCCTGTCCCTGCCAGCGGGTGTGGTTCCAGCGTAAGGAGGGCAGGAGAGTCTCCCGGTGCATACTCCGGCGGGTCTCTTGTACAGACGGCATAATAAAGGAGATGACTGTGACCCGCGCCGGTACAGCGGAGATGCCTTTTTCCTGGAGATGCATTTCCATGACCTGGCGCGGGGCCAGATGAGCTTCAGAGATGATGGTCTTATATTCGCCGAAAAGAGGATCGTCGCCGTCAGCAAACCCTACCAGAGGTTCGTCAAAAATACGGCTGCCGTCGATGTCTTTCAGTGAATTAGCCGGGTTTTCAACCGTGTACCTGGTGATGATTTCTCCGGTGAATCTGGCAAGTTCAGCAGGAGAGGGGATATTTACCGGATGGTTGTCTATCATCTGATACCGCCTTCTCAAAGATCCTGATAATACCAACTCACATTATATCATCGTACTGAGTTTTCATTTTGCATATAACACTTATGATTGCAGCACTCTCTCCTGCTGTTCGATGCTGTTCCGAGTGAAGGGAAAACGCCTAATTTGAATTCAAACCTTGACAGTTATTTCACCTGACGGATACAATTTTTGCATAGTACAAGGCAAGAGGTTAAGTGTCACCAGCAGTGTCCGCTCTGAACATAGAATTTCAGCCGATGGGGCGAAGGGCGAATTTCCCTTCCGGTCAATCCCTGATGGATTACGCCCGCAAACTGGGCATTGGGTTGAGCGCTGTCTGTGGCGGCAAAGGTGTCTGTGGTAAATGTAAAGTCCAGCTATTGAATGGTTCTTCTTTACAACCCCGGCAGCACGAACTGGAAGCTCTTTCTGCGGTACAGCTAGCAGCGGGCTGGCGTTTGGCCTGTCAATGCTATCCAACAACCGATTGCCTGGTCCATATCCCCGTCGAGTCTATGACCACCCCCCAGCGGACCCAATTGGAAGGTATCGAAACGCCTTTTCGTGTCCAATCTGCAGTCAAGGCACATCCTGTCAAGCTGACAATACCCACACTGACCGATACCACTGGAGATGCCGACCGGCTACTGAAAGAACTGACAAAAAAACATGTCCGCTGTAATCAGATTGATTACTCAGTCTTGAAAACGATTTCACCACAAGTTCGTGATTGGAATTGGGAATTTGAAACTTTCGTCCGCCACGGGGAATTGATCGCTATGGGGCCAAGATCCGGACGACATCTTGGTTTAGCGGTAGATTTTGGCAGCACCAAGTTAGCTGGCTACCTTATCGATCTAAAGTCAGGAAAAACTCTGGCTTCCAAAGGGATTATGAATCCCCAAATCAGCTATGGAGAAGACATTATTGCCCGGTGCAACTTAGCTGCCGCATCGGCTGAAGGTGCCTCACTACTGCAAAAATTAGCCGCGGATGCCATTAATGAACTGTCTCTATCCATGACTGCTTCCGTCAACGCCACACCAGAAGAAATCGTTGACGCTGTGGTCGTTGGTAATACGGCCATGCATCATGTCTACCTTGGCTTGCCGGTCAAGCAATTAGTCACGGCACCTTTCATCCCGGTAGTCAGCAGGGAACTGGATGTAAAAGCCCGTGATTTCGGCATCCGTATCGCACAGGGAGCCTATGTACACATTCTTCCAAATATCGCCGGCTTTGTCGGAGCGGATCACGTCTCCATGCTGCTGGCCATCGATATAAAAAAATTGAAGGGTAACGTTGTCGCCCTGGATATCGGGACTAATACCGAAATCTCTCTACTACATGACGGCCAGATCGATAGCATCTCCTGTGCTTCCGGCCCGGCTTTCGAGGGCGGCCATATAAAAGATGGTATGCGCGCCGGCAGCGGAGCTATCGAGCGGGTCCGCATTACCAGTACCAGTGTGATTTACGAGACTATCGACGACACCCCACCCATCGGCATCTGCGGGTCGGGCATCATCGATACCATAGCGCAACTATATAACGCCGGAGTAATCGATGCTACCGGCCGTATGAAAGCGGCCGGAAAACATATCCGTGACCACGAAGGGGTGAAGGAATTTGTCCTGGCCGAAGCTGGAGAGACCGCCGGTCGTTCCGAAATCGTCTTTACCCAGCACGATATCCGCGAATTACAACTCGGTAAAGCCGCCATACGCGGCGGCATTGCTACCCTGATCCAGAATGCGGGACTGAAGGAATCAGACATTAATGATATCATTATTGCCGGGGCTTTCGGCAGTTATATCGATGTCTCCAGTGCCCTGGACCTGGGCATGCTGCCGCCGGTACCGGTCGAGCAGGTTCGCCAGGTAGGAAATGCGGCCGGTATGGGTGCCAAGCGTGCCTTGATTTCCAATACCCAGCGTACCGAAGCACATGCTATTGCCCGGAAAGCTCATTATCTCGAACTGGCCGGCAATGCCATGTTTAACCAGAATTTCATCAGTGCCATGCAACTTGGACATTATCACCTACAAAATGGGAAGAGGAAGGAGTTAGACTAATGGAAACGAAAATATCCAGTGTCAGTAAAGAAGTCGTGATCAGCTACGATAGTACGACGGTCCTGATCGGCGAACGCATCAACCCCAGCGGCAAGAAGAAACTAACCGCTGCTTTACAGGCCGGCGACCTGGACTATGCCTGCAAAGAGGCAACCGCCCAGGTGCAGGCAGGAGCAAGTGTGCTGGACGTTAATGTTGCAGCTCTGAATGTAGACGAGGTTACGCTGTTGCCGAAAGCCGTCCAGGCAATCCAGGCAGTAGTCGATGTCCCCCTGTGCGTCGATAGTACCAACCCTACCGCCCTCGAAGCCGCCTTAAAAGTGTATAAGGGTAAAGCCCTGGTAAACTCAGTTAACGGAGAAGAGGCTTCGATGAATGCCGTCTTGCCCGTGATCAAACATTACGGAGCTGCCGTCGTCGGCCTGACCATGGATGAAAAGGGCATCCCCGGCGATACCGAGCGGCGGGTGGCTATTGCCCACCGCATCGTAGAACGGGCGGAAAAGATGGGCATCCCCCGGGAAGATATCGTCATCGATTGCCTGGCCCGAACCCTGGCTGCGGAAAGCCAGTCCGGCCCGGCGGTCTTGAACGCCATGCGCCGTGTCCGGTTGGAACTGGGGGTAAACCAGACCATGGGCGCCGGTAATGTCTCCTTCTACATGCCGGACCGCCATTTCCTGACCGGGACCTTCCTGGCCATGGCCATGGAAGCTGGGGTGACCTGTCCGATCCTGGACGCCGCCCTCATCCGGCCTTACGTCCTGGCGGCCGACCTGGTGCTCGGCCGCGACAATCATGCCCTGAAATATATCCGGGCCTTCCGTGAAGCACAAAAGTCTAAAGCTTAATCCGGGCTAACAATGTACAGGTAGATTAATCATGGGGCAGAGCAGCCTGACGGTATCTCTGCCCCATTTCTTTCTCCGTCCCGGCAAGGTAAGGTTGACCGCACCTTACTTTCCAATATACAATCACTTAAAAATCGGGGATAGGTAGATGTTTAAGTATCCTTCGAGCAAACTGGAATATGCGGATTTTCATATCGCGGACCTGGCCTTACGGGATGTCAATCCGACGATCGAACAATGCCTCCGGGTATTAGCATATCCCGACAGTGATATCATGCAGCTGGCACATGAAACCTACAAGGTACGCTACCAGCATTTCGGCAACCGGGTCCACGTCCAGGTATTACGGAACGTTAAGAGTGGTTTTTGCTCGGAGGATTGCCATTACTGTGCCCAGTCAAAGATATCTGAAGCTGAAATTGAAAAATATCCCCTCATTTCCAAGACAGCACTGCTGGAAGAAGCCCGTCAGGCCAGCCGTATCAACGCCACGCGTTTTTGCATGGCTACCAGCGGCGGCCGCCTGAGCGATCATGATGTCGAGCAACTCTGCGATGCCATATATGAAATGAAAAAGGAAACCCATCTGCCCCTGTGTGCTTCAGTTGGTTTGATTACGGAAGACCAGGCAGTCCGTTTAAAAGCCGCCGGCTTGGACCGCGTCAACCATAATCTGAACACCAGCCGCCGGTACTACCCCCAGATTTGCACCTCCCACAACTACCAGGACCGGGTTGATACCATTATCCGCTGCCGGGCGGCCGGCCTCGAGATCTGCTGCGGCGGCATCGTCGGCCAGGGGGAGACCGATGAAGACATCATTGACCTGCTGCTGGCCTTAAGGGTGATGCAGCCGGAAGCCATTCCCATTAATTTCCTGATTCCGATCAAGGGCACTCCCTTCGGTGAAATGGCAACCGGTTTGAATCCCCGGAAATGCTTGAAGATATTATGCCTGGCCCGGTTGCTGAACCCCAAGAGTGAAATACGAGCAGCTGGGGGTTGGGAATATCATATGCGTTCCCTTAAATCGCTGGCCTTATATCCAGCCGATTCTATCTTCGTGACCGGCTACCTGACTACCGGCGGTACCTCGGTAAAAGAAGTCTGCGATATGATCGCCGATATGGGTTTCGAATCATCCGTTGAAGACCCCGGCGCATGAGATAACACCCGGATGTCGTACTCATCAATGCCAGGTAATTTTTTCGAACAACAGCTCGCTGCACTTAAGGAACAGGGTTTGCTGCGCGACCTGACAGTATTTCCCGATGTCGAAGACGAAGGCCCGCCGGATAAAAAAATATCCCTGAATTTTTCTTCCAACGATTATCTTGGCCTGGCTCGCGACCAGCGTCTGAAAGACGCCGCTACGGCAGCCGTCAACCGCTTCGGTTCCGGTGCCACCGCGTCACGCCTGCTGGCCGGTAATCTCAAGATAACCGAAGAACTGGAAGCCGACCTGGCAAGCATGATGGGGACTGAGGCGGCCCTGGTTTTTGGCTCCGGATTCCTGACGAACCTGGGCGTCATCTCGGCAGTGACCGATGCCGAAGATGAGATATATTCCGACTGGTTGAACCATGCCAGCATCATCGACGGCATCCGGCTCTCCCATGCCCGCCGCCTGCGGTACCGGCACAAGGACCTGGCCCATCTCGAATCGCTTTTGAAAAGCAGTACTACCCGGGGAAAACGCATCATCGTCAGCGAGTCTCTTTTCAGCATGGACGGCGATATTGCCCCGGTCAAGGGACTGGTAGAACTGGCAGAGTATTATCAAGCTTTATTGATATTAGATGAAGCCCACGCCGTCGGCATCTTTGGCAGGGGAGGCGGCATTTGCCGCCGTGAAAATACCGGTATTCAACCAGATATCGTAGTGGGGACGCTCAGCAAAGCCCTCGGCGGCTACGGCGGCTTTGTAGCTTGTTCGCCCCGCATCCGTGATTTTTTGATCAACCGGGCCCGTAGTTTCATCTATTCCACCGGGCTGCCGCCCGCCTGCATTGCCAGCGCCCAAGAAGCCGTGGCGATCATTGTTTCCAATCCGGAAATCGGCACCAAACTGCTGGACAAAGCCCGGCGTTTCCGAAACCACCTGGAAGCCGCCGGTTTCAGGCTGCCGGCATTCGAGTCCCAGATCATCCAGATACCCATCGGCAGTAACGAGAAAGCAATACAGTTTTCCAAGCTGGTGATCGACCAGGGTTTGTACGTACGGGCAATACGTCCCCCCACCGTGCCTCCCGGCACCGCCCGGGTACGCCTGTCGATGACCTTATCCATGACCGAGACTTCTCTGAAGAAAGCGGCAACCATCATGGCGGAAGCTGCCCGGGAAACAGGACTGATCAAATGATACACGGTATTTTTGTCACCGGGACAGACACCGGCATCGGTAAGACACTGATTGCCGCCGGTATCATCCGCTGGCTGCGGGCGCACTGGATCGATACGGTACCGATGAAACCGGTGCAGACCGGAGCGGAGCGGCGGGGTGAGGTTCTGATAGCTCCCGACCTGGAATATTGCCTGGCGGCGGCAGGTATCCAGCCCAATGCGGACGAACGCCGCTTGATGGCGCCGTATATATACGAACCCGCCTGCAGCCCCCACCTGGCGGGGAGAATGGCGGGAAAGTACGCCGGTATCGAGACGATACAGAAAAGCGCCGAAATCCTACTGCGCCGGCGGCAGGCGGTAGTGATCGAAGGAGCCGGCGGCATCATGGTACCCTTGAATGAAAAAGAAACGACCCTCGACCTGATGCAAAGGTTAGGTTTCCCGGTAATCCTGGTTTCCCGGATCGGGTTAGGCGCAATCAACCACGCCCTGCTATCAATCAACACCCTGAACGCAGCGGGGCTGCGGCTGCTGGGCATAATCTTTAACCAGACAGAACCGCCGCTTCCCGAAAACCAGTATATCGAGGAGGATAACCCAAAAGCGGTGGCAGACTTCGGTAAAGTGAAGATACTCGGCAGTGTCGGCTACCTGGAGAAAACTCTGGCATCCGCAGAGATATGGCAACGGTTCACCCAGGCGGTACCTGGCCTGGAAGATATTGGACAGGCAATGGAGATGGGGCCATGGCAGAAACATTAAGAGACCTGGATATCAAGTACCTGTGGCATCCCTGTACCGATATCAACAAGCTGGAACAGATGCCATTCCCCATCATCGAACGCGCCCGGGGTGTTTACCTGTACGAGAGCGGCGGCCGGCCCCTGCTGGACGGCATCGCTTCGTGGTGGTGCGTGAACCTGGGACACAGCCATCCCAAGCTCATCGAAGCCATCCAACAACAAGCACCAATCCTGCAGCATGCTATCCTGGGCGGCATGTCCCACCCCAATGCCATCCGGCTGGCGGAACGCCTGGCAGAAATCACGCCCGGTGACCTGCAGCATTCCTTTTTCTGCAGCGACGGAGCTTCTGCTGTGGAAGCCGCCCTCAAGATATCTGTACAGTACTGGGCAAATACCGGGGAAAAAGGCCGCTACCGCTTTGTCGGCCTGGAGGAAGGTTATCACGGTGATACCCTGGGCGTGATGGGTGTTGGCTATGTCGAAGCCTTTCACCGGGATTATCAGAACGTGGTCCGCCCTGCTTACCATGCCCGTTCGCCGCACTGCCTTGACTGCCCCTGCGGGAAAATACTTGAGAGCTGCGTTATTGAATGCTTCGACTCCATGGAAGACATCATCCACGAACACCACCGGGAGGTGGCGGCGGTAGTCGTCGAGCCCCTTTGCCAGGCGGCGGCCGGCATCCGCATCTATCCCGAAGCTTATCTGCAGCGACTGCGCCGCCTGTGCGACAAATACAACCTGATATTGATCGCCGACGAGATCGCGGTGGGCTTCGGGCGGACCGGGGCCATGTTCGCCTGTGAAAAAGCAGGCATCACGCCCGATATCATGACGGTGGGTAAAGGCATCACCGGCGGCTATATGCCCCTCAGCGCGGCGGTAGTCAACGACCGGATATACCAGTCTTTCCGCAATCAAAACGACAGCCGGGACAATACCTTCCAGCACAGCCATACCTTCGGCGGCAATCCTATCATCACCGGCCTGGCCCTGGCGGCCCTGGATGTTTACCGGGACGAAAAGGTCCTGGAGTTAGCCCAACCCCGAATCACCCAACTGGCGGCCGGGATGGCCAGTATCTCCGCCTTACTTCCAGGCTCCAGGTGGCGGGCGCTGGGGATGATGGGAGTGGTGGAAATCGCCGACGACATCACTGAGGGAAAGGCTGTGCCGGGCGGCGGTGCGGCACGGGCTGCGGCGATCGTGGGGAAATGTTATGAACTGGGATTGTTCCTGCGCCCCCGCGGCCGGGCAGTTTATCTCTGGCCGCCGCTGACGGCGACCGAGGCCGAACTCGGGCAGATGATAGCCATTATCAAGCAAGCGGTTCAGTCCGCCTGATTCGGTTTCAGCTTCGAAAACTCATCTTCGCCCATCCCCAGCCACTCCTGGAGAACCTGGGCAGTATGTTCGCCGAGTTCCGGAGCGTGGCCAGCGGCTCCACCAGTTGTGCGGGAGAACTTGAAGGGAGAATTGATGACTTTAAAAGAACCCGCCCCCGGCTGTGCTACTTCTACGATCATGTCGCGGGCAGCCACCTGAGGCTCCGCCGCCGCCTGGGCAATGTTGTTCACACGGCTGCAGGGGATGCCGACTGCTTCCAGACAGGAGATCCATTCTGCCGTCGTTCTGGTTTTGAAAGCGGCGGTCATGGCTGGTTCCAGTTCCTGATAATGGACGGTGCGCTGCCAGCCATCACTAAAGCGCGGGTCAACGATGAGGTCTACCCGGCCGACGGCTGCGCAGAAAAGCGGCCACTGATCGTGAAGACCTCCCTTGACCGAGACCGCTGCATAGCCATCCTTCGTTTGGAAGACCTGGAATGGTGTATAAATTGGATTCCTTGTCCCCACCGCCGCCGGCACCTCCCCCGTATTGAGATAGCGGACAAAGGCGTTCTCCAGGATGGTTACCTGGCTGTCCAGCATCGCCACGTCGATATATTGGCCCCGGCTGCTGGCATGACGCTCGTGCAGGGCGGCCAGTACTGCCGTACAAAGGAACAGGCCGGCGGAGATATCCCCATAGGAAGCCCCCGGCCGGACCGGCGGCCCGCCCTCCTCCCCGGTGATGCTCATGATGCCGCCCATAGCCTGTACCGTGATATCAAAGGCCGGCTTTTGGGTATAAGGGCCATACTGGCCGAAGCCTGACCCGGCGGCATAGATGAGCGCCGGATTCCGCTTTGCCAGGGCGTCGTAACCTAACCCCAGTTTCGCCATAGTGCCCGGGGTAAAATTCTCCACCAGGATATCAGCTTTCTCCACCAGGGAAAGGAAGACCTCTTTGTCCCGGGTTTCCTGAAGATCCAGAGCGATACTTTTCTTGCCCCGGTTCAGGCTGAGGAAGTATAAACTGACGCCCCGCACCACCGGCCCGGAACCGCGGGCAATATCACCCACCTCCGGCCGCTCCACCTTGACGACCTCGGCGCCGAGGTCGCAGAGCAGCATGGTGGCGAAGGGTCCGAAAAGGACCTGGGTCAAATCCAGGACTTTCATGCCAGCTAAAGGACCGGGCATACCGCTTTCCCCTTTTTAAACCAGGTCGACCGATGGATAACTGCCCAGCATCGCTTTATCGTAGATGAGCCGGGCAACGGCGATATCTTCGATGGCGACCCCAGTGGAATCGAAAATCGTTACTGCCTTGGCATCGGGACGGCCCGGCTTATAACCCGAGATAATCTCCCCCAGGGTAGTATATATCTCGCCAGCCGAGTACAGCCCCCGGGCGATGGGCACATTAATCTCACCCGAACCGGAGGCCTGTTTCAGGTCGTCGACCACCACCACCGCCCCTTTCAACAGGGCCGGCTCCAGTTCTTCCTTACCCGCAGCATCCGCTCCGATGGCATTGATATGCGTCCCGGGGTGGATATGTTCTTTTTTAACGACAGGCGCACGGGCCGGGGTTACCGTACACACGATATCGCAGGCGGCGGCTTCTTCAAGGGTAGCGGCCGAGGCTTTATATTGCGACATCCCGCTGGCAGCCCTTTCCGCATTGGCCGGGATGACATCATAAATCCTGACTGCTTTCAGGCCGAATAACTGGGCATGGGCTTCGACCTGGGTATAAGCCTGCCGCCCCGCCCCGATGATCCCCAAAGTAGCAGCGTTCCGCCGCGCCATGTATTTAGAAGCGAGGGCGGCGGCAGCTCCGGTGCGGTAAGCGGTGATATCGGTGGCATCCATCACTGCCAGGGGGTAACCGGTCTCCGGGTCGTTCAGAACGAGCACGGCCATTACCGTGGGGAGGCCCTGGGTGGGGTTGCCCGTGTGCACGTTCACCCATTTCAGCCCGGCCGACCCCGGTAGTGCCGCCGGCATAGCCCGGAAATCGCCTTTCCCTACGCGGATATAGGATTTAGCAGGCATCACGGCCTTACCGCCTGCCCAGTCACGGAAGGCCTGTTCCACGGCCTTGATGACCTCGGACATATTCAGCATACTGCGGACGACGGTTTTACCTAATATCAGGGTAGCCATAAAATATCTTCCCGTTTATTTGTATCATACCGCATCGGTGCGGAAGCGCATCACCGCAATAATACCAAAGATCACGGCAAAGACGGCCAGGGCGATCAGGTTGGGAATGACTGCATTAAATTCCCCGCCGAAGACCATCAGGGTATTGAAGCCCTCATTGGCCCAGCCATGTGGTATCAATTTAGCCATGGACTGCATCCAGCGCGGCACGATGAAAAGCGGCCACCAGCAGCCGCCCAGCGGCGCCAATACCAGGGCTACCAAAACCCCTAACGCGCCAGCGGCTTTTTCCGTCTTCACCAGTGTAGCCAGCATGATGGAAAAAGCTGCCGAGACGAGCACCATGAGTATGGATAATAGTATCACCCCCAGGGGCGAGGATCCCATATCTATCTTGAAAACCAGGGCGCCGACCACCCAGAAAATGATAATTTGGATCAGGCCCCGGGCGATGGTCCCCAGGAACATCCCGGCCAGGATGCTCTGGCGTTTAGCCGAACCGGCCAGCAGCCTTTCCAGGGTATTGTTCTGCCGTTCCAGGACGATGACGGAAGCAGTCTGGGCAGCGGCAAAGAAAGTAAACATCACCAGGTAGCCCGGGATGACGTAGTTGGCCGGATTCTCCGCCTCTACATCGCCCACCTTTTCTGTCTGGAAAGATATCAAAGACGGGCCCATGGATGTGCCCGTAGAACCGACGATGCGGCCGATTTCTTCGCCAAGATTCGCGGTATTCCCGCTGGCAACCGCCTGTTCCACGATAAGGCTGATGGCGGTATTCAAAGCCAGTTGTTCCGTGCCTACCTGCGAAGCAATATTCGCCGCCAGGCTGTCCAGGGCTGCCCGGATGGTGGTGTTGGCAGGGTTGACCACAACTTCCAGTTTCGTGCCGTAGCCCATCATCACGGCCTGGGTAAAATCCGCCGGGAAAAGGAGAAAACCACTTAGTTTCTTATCCGCCACCTGTTGCCGGGCAGCTTCGTAGTCCTGGTCCCAGATGATCTCCGGTGCCCCCGGTGCTAACTGCGCCGCATCTTTGGTTTCCAGAGCACCGATGATCTGATAACTCATCCCGCCTGGGGCTTCCATAGTGGCCAGGTGCAGTTTCAAACGGGAGTCTTCGCCGCCCACCCCCTTTAACATGAAGTTGAAGATGAGCACGAAGATAAAGGGGAAAACGATGAAAAAGAACAGAGCGGTACGATCGTTCACGAACCGCTTCAGGTTCAACATAGTGATAAACCAGGTATGTTTCAATTGTGCTCTCATCTACCGCCTCCCACCACCGGCCGGAACAACAGCCGGCTGATGACCAGGGCGGCAATGGTAACCCCCAGGAGGATAAGGACTTCCATACCCACTCCCGCCAGGTTCCGGCCTTCGGCGATGAGACCGGTCAAGGCCTGGTTCACGTAAGTGCTGATGGACAACTTACCCAGCACCCCGATCACGCCGCCCTCGGGTAGGGTAAAGAAAGTACCGCCCAGGATCACCGAGACATTGGTGAAAACCACTGATATCCAGACTGCCTGGTCGGCCGTACGGGAGATAGCGGCGATCACCAGTCCCAGGGCACTGGCAGCAGCAGAGAAGACCAGGGCAACCAGCAGCAC
>CAZSHH010000060.1:6647-17688 GCA_964606525.1 uncultured Dehalococcoidales bacterium | reverse complement strand
TCCACCAGTAATAAATCCCCACAAAGGAGATATACCACGGGAAAACAACTTATCTGGGATACAGTAAATATTGGAGATGAGGTAACCCCCCTCCCCAAGGTCGCTTCCACGCAAACTCTGGTCAAGTGGGCTGGGGCATCCGGTGATTTTAATCCCCTGCATTACGACGAAAACTTTACCCGTACCACCGGTAATGAAGAGACGATGCGCCCGATTATTCACGGTGCCCTGAAGCGCCAGTGGCTGCTGCAGCTGGTGACTGATTGGATCGGCAACGAAGGGGAATTAACGAAATTTTCTTGCCGCTACCGGTCGGTCGATTATCCGCGGGCTATGAAAACCACTACCGAACCGGCCGCAGGGGAAACCTGGTGGTGTAAAGGTAAAGTCACGAAAAAATACGACCGCGACGGCCAGCACTATATCGATTGCGAGATATGGGTAGAAAACAGTAAGGGTGAGATAACTACTTCGGGGAAAGCGACGGCCGTGTTACCGGCCGGCAACCCGTCTTGATGACCGCTCAGGCCGGTAATGGGCCTGGTAGGAATGCTAGTATATAACAGGAGAAAAAAGACATGGCAGATAGACTCAAAGGCAGAGTAGCGATAGTGACCGGAGCGGGGCGGGGCATCGGCCGGGGCGAAGCCCTGGCACTTGCCTCCGAAGGGGCGAAAGTCGTGGTGAATGACCTCGGCGGCTCTGTCGATGGTTCCGGTAATTCCCAGTCGCCGGCCGATGATGTGGTCAAAGAAATCAAAGCAATGGGTGGTGACGCTGCCCCTAACTATGATTCGGTAACCACCTGGAAAGGGGCGGAAAATATCGTGAAGACCGCCGTCAGTACCTTCGGCCGGCTTGATATCCTGGTCAATAACGCCGGCATCCTGCGGGACCGCATGGTCTTTAATATGACCGAGGAAGAATGGGACCTGGTGATCAAAGTCCATCTTTACGGCCATTTTTACTTGATCCGCCACGCCTGTAACGTGATGCGCCGGCAGCGGTACGGACGCATTGTCAATACCTCTTCCATCGCCGGTTTGGGCATGACGCTCGGCCAGGCTAACTACGCTGCCGCTAAAGAGGGTATCGTCGGCCTAACCCGTGTGGTTGCCCGGGACATGGGCCGGCTGGGTGTCACCTGTAACGCCATCCGTCCTAATGCCGCCACCCGGTTAACCCTAAGCGACGAACTGAAAGCCGCCTGGACCAAATCCGGTATGGAGCAGGCCATCCAGCAGTTGGAGCAGTTGAAACCCGAAGATATTGCCCCACTGGTTGTCTGGCTGGCTTCTGAAGGATCAGGCAATGTCAACGGGCGCATCTTCCAGGTACAGACCGGTAAGATCGCCCTGTACAGCGAACCGGTAGAAGAAAAAGTGGTGAATAAACCGGGCTCTTGGACGATCGACGATGTCTTCAAGATGGTCCCCTCGATCACCAAGGACCTGGTTAATCCGACCGAACGTAAACCAAAAGGCGGATCGCCTTTATAAGATAACTGGCCTTATAGTAAATATTGGACCTGCAGTAAAAGCAGGAGAGGAGGGTGCAAGATGTGCCCTGGACTAACCGATAAAGTAGCTATTGTAACCGGTTCCGGACAGGGTATCGGTAAAGCGATCGCTCTGGAACTCGCCCGGCAAGGTGCCAGGGTTATCACTAACAGCCGCAAGCCGGGAACCAAGGGCGGCGATGCGGAAAGCGCGGCCAATGAAATCATTGATATGCACGGCCAGGCAATGGCTTTTTACGGCAGCGTTTCCGATTTTACCACGGCGGGCAAGCTGGTCCAGTCTGCGGTCGACCGCTACGGCCGTCTTGATATCCTGGTCAATAATGCCGGTTCCGATGCGCCCCACATGATCTGGAATATGACCGAAGAAGAATGGGATCTGTCGCTCGATTCTTATCTGAAAGGCACTTTTAATACCTGCCGGTTCGCCTCTGCCCTAATGCGGGAGCAGAAATGGGGCCGTATCATCAATACCACCTCAACGGCCTGGCTGGGTACAGTCGGCCACTGCAATTACGGGGCAGCCAAAGCAGGAGTAGTTGGTTTGACCCGGTCACTTGCCCGTGAATTGGGCCGGTACGGTGTCACCTGTAATGCTTATGCCCCCACGGCTTCCACCCGTTTCAGCGCTAGTGAGGAGATTCAGGCAGGATTTAAAAAACGGTACGAATCGGGATTAATGACGAAAGAAAGGTTCGAGGAACTAACCAACCTGCCTGGTCCGGAAACGGTGGCTCCTTTTATTGTGTACCTGTGTACCGATGCTGCCGCCAATATTAACGGGCAGGTCTTTGATGTCACCGGGAATAATATTGCACTCTATTCCGAACCGGTGAAGAAAAAGACGATCTCTAAGGAAACTGGGATGTGGACGGCCGAGGAACTGGCCCGGCAGATGCCGCAGTTGCTGGAAGGTTACCGCAACCCCGCCCCACCAGACAACAAATAGTCACCTGAATCACCGGCAGCAGGGCACAAAGGCGGACATATCACGGTCCGCCTTTTTCATCGATGTCTGGTAGTTATGAAAGGTATCTCACTTTAGCTGTGAAACCAGCGCTGGTATTTCCCCCTCGCATATTTTATTTCTTAAAGGAAACCCTTACAATTGGACAATGTGTCAATGATCATCAAGCCGGTTGAACAACGGTAATAAAAGACAAAAGGAGAAAAAATGGGATTCCTGTTACTGGCGATTCTGTTAGGTATCATTGCCATCGTCTGCATCTTCCTGGCCATTTTTAAGCCCGGCATGGATTACCGGAATAATGTATTTGCCACCGGGGCGGTGGCAGGGGTATTAGCCCTCGTCCTGATCATCTGGGGTTCGATCATGACCGTACCGACGGGACACATCGCCGTAATGTCCCGCTTCGGCAGGCTTACTAACGAAGTCAAGAGCAATGGCTTCTCCTGGAAAGTGATAATCGATACTCCCATCATACTGTCGATTAAGTCGCAGAAGAATGAGGTCGTTGCCGAGGCGGCTAGCAAAGACCTGCAGGACGTTTCCACCACCATCGCCACGAACTATCATATTGACTCCAGCAAAGCAGTCGAGATTTACCGGACCATGGGTACTGAGTACTGGAATATCTTTGCCGCACCTGCCGAACAGGAAACCGTAAAAGCTATTGCCGCGACCTACAATGCGGAAGATATGATCTTGCGCCGGGAAGAAGTAAAAGCCCGTATCTCCGAAACCTTAACTTCCAAACTGGCAGACCGGGGTATCATCGTTGAGGCCATCAACATTACCAACTTTGAGTTTTCCAGCGAATTTACTGCCGCCATCGAAGCAAAAGTCGTTGCAGCCCAGGAAATCGAAAAGGCGAAAAACCAACTGGAACGCATCAAAGTAGAGGCGGAACAGGCCGTAGCCAAAGCTAAAGGGGAAGCTGACGCCGAGATCGCTTTGGCAACCGGGCGAGCCCAGGCGAACGAGATCATCCAGGCCAGCCTGACCCCGGAGATTTTACAATATTTCATGTTGGACCAGTTTGGTGAAGATATCAAGTTCATGGTTATTCCCAGCGGACAGAACCTGGCCATCACCTTACCGGAGCAATAAATCCGGTTAACTCCGGATATCCCGATGATACCGGGACAAAAAAAGGGTTCCCAACGACTGGTTGGGAACCCGCAATGAACTGATCGTACCGGTATTTTACATATAGTCTGCCCGGGGGCCGGCAGCCTCCGGCCAGTGCAGGACCGGTTCGTCGCTTTCATAACCCTGGTCGATAAAGATCATGCGTTTCAGGTCTTCCTGGGAAACCAGGTTCTTGAGGGCTTTCTCGGTATGTTTAGGGTTTTGATTGATGGTAACGATGATAAAAGGCCGGGTAACCTTCAGAATACGCCAGGGGCCGTGCACGAAATTCGCCGGCAGGCACATAATGGTGGATTTGGTAATGATATGTTTTTCCATCTCCGGCCCCACGTGCATCTCAACCTCGGCACCCAGGTCATAAGGATGGTCCGGGTCGGTCCCCAGGTGAACGAACAGTTCCGGGTACTTATGGGTATGCGGGCCGTGGAATATCTCGCCCCAGGCTTTCGATCCGTAAGCTCCGTACGGTTTATCGCCCACCCAGAAGATCTGGTATTCATTACAGTCTTTGAAAGTGGTCCCGTCTAAGAAGCCGATCGTGGCGTATGGCCGGTGCGCTTGTATTTCCGGGCTTACCCCCGAGACAAATAAGTGGTCATATTTGTTTTTAGCCAATGTACCCCTCCGTTCCTATTTCAAAAATACCTGCCGGTTAATAGTTCACCGGTATGTAAAATATCCCGGTATTCAATTATTGTAAAAGAGTTGTTTTATCTGACTTTTTCTCCACCCAGCTCTCGCGAGCGTTGATACGCGGCTGCAATTGCCCGGGCAACCAGTCTACTAAAATCACCTTCTTGGAAGACCTGTAAAGCTGCTTCAGTAGTGCCTCCCCTGGAAGTAACCATCCTGCGTAATTCGGCCGGTTCCTTACCGGACTGTGCTATTAAGTTGCCGGCGCCGATAACAGTTTGCAGTACCAGTTGCTGTGCGGTTTGCCGCGGGATATCGATCTCTACGGCAGCATTTATAAAAGCCTCCACAAAAAGGAACAGATAAGCCGGTCCGCTGCCATGGACGGCGGTGGCTTTATCGATCATTTGCTCTTCGTCCACGAAAAGTTCTTGCCCCATGGTGGCGAGTATACTGCGGGCGGTTTCTTTTTGACTGCCAGAGACATCCGGAGTAGCCGTCCAGACCGTCATCCCCATCCCGATCTGAGCAGGGGTATTGGGCATGGAACGAACGATGCTCTGATGTTTCAAGCCGTTACGGAGGGTGCTGATTTTCACTCCCGCCATGATGGAAAGGACCAGTTGCTGCGGCTGGATTACCCCCCCCAACTCCGCCAGGACTTCGGGCAGGGTTTGCGGTTTGACCGACATCACAATGGTCCCGGCTTCATTTACTGCTTCTTTTCCTGAAGCTGTAACTCTGATCCCGTATTTTTGATGAAGGTACTCCCGCCGCTCGGACAACACCTCTTTCACCGCAATGTCGGCCGGGGAGCAGGTTTTATTCTTCAGGAGAGCAGCAATAATTGCCTCCCCCATATTGCCCCCGCCGATAAAAGAAATCCTCATTATTTCACCACCACATTGATCAAACGGCTGGGTACATAAACCACATTGGCGATGGATTTGCCCTCGAGATGGGCCTTGACCTTGTCGCTGCCCAGCGCTTTTTCCCGCGCTTCGGCCTCGGTTACTGATGTCGGCAGGGTGAGGCGGTCACGTACTTTACCGTTGACCTGGACTACCAGGGTAATTTCATCTTCCTTGGCCAGGGCTTCATCCCACTGCGGCCACGGCTGGTTGTGGATGCTGTAGGGGCGTCCCATTTGCGACCAGACTTCTTCGGTAAAATGCGGCGCAGTAGGAGCCAGCATCAATATCAAGGCCGAGACGGCTTCATCCCAGGCAGCCTTACTGACTCTGGCGCGCTCCTTGATATCGGACATCTTATTGCTCATCTCCATTAAAGCCGCCACCATGGTATTGAAACGCATTTTTTCCATATCAGTGGTCGCCCGCCTGATAGCCTGGTGCGTGATGCGCCGCAGTGACTTATCGCTTTCCGGGTCCACTGCCGCGGGTTTGTATTCCTCCAATGCCAGGTTCCAGACCCGGTTCAGCCACCGGCTGATGCCGCTGATGCCGGTATCCGCCCATTCACCACCCTGATCCCAGGGCCCAACGAACATCATGTAAGCCCGGAAGGCATCTGCCCCCAGCGTACTAACATATTCATCCGGGTTGACCTGTTTGCCGCGGGACTTACTCATCTTCTGGCCTTCAGACAGGATGATGCCCTGGTTGAACAATTTCTTAAACGGCTCGCCGAAATCGATCAACCCCATATCGCAGATGGCCTTGGTAAAGAAGCGGGCATAGAGTAAATGCATGACCGCATGTTCTGCCCCACCGGTATAGATATCTACGGGCATCCAGTATTTCACCGCTTGCGGGTCGAAAGCCGCCTTGTCATAATGCGGGCTGCAGTATCTCAGGAAATACCAGCAGGAACACAGGAACCCGTCGATGGTATCGGTTTCCCTTTTCGCCGGACTGCCGCATTTCGGACATTTGGTATTGACCCATTTCTCGTTATACTTCAAAGGGGATTCACCCGGATGGCTGAAATCGACTTCTTCCGGTAATTCCAGCGGCAGCTCATTTTCCGGAACAGGTACGATGCCGCACTTCGGGCAGTGAACCATCGGAATCGGGGCCCCCCAGTAACGCTGGCGGGAGATCAGCCAGTCGCGGATACGGTAGCTGATGGTCCCTTTGCCCCATCCTTTCTCCTCCAGGTATTTGGTCACCGCCTGAATGCCGTCCTGGCTGGGTGTACCGTTGAAATGCTGGGAATTTACCATCGTCCCAGTATCAGTATATGCTTTTTCCAGTTCCCCGCCTTGCCAGCCGGGGGAAGCGATGACAACATGTATCGGGATGTTATATTTTTTCGCGAAGGCAAAGTCCCGGTCGTCGTGCGCCGGTACCGCCATGACCGCCCCGGTGCCGTAACTGGCCAGGACGTAGTCAGCGATCCAGATCGGTACTTTTTCTCCATTTACCCGGTTGATAACGTAAGCCCCGGTGAACACGCCGTCTTTTTCCTTTTCCGTGGACAGCCGTTCAATCTCGGTCAGCCGCCGTGACCGCTCCTGGTAGGCTTTGACCTCCGCCCGGTGCTCCGGTGTAGTCAACTTATCCACCAGGGGATGTTCCGGGGCAATGACGAAGAAAGTCACCCCGTAAATAGTATCGGGGCGGGTGGTAAATACCCTGACTTCTTTCTCCGGAACGCCGGGGTAGTCCAGGCCGAAAGAGATCTCGGTGCCATAGCTCTTACCCACCCAGTTGTGCTGCATGATCTTAATACGTTCCGGCCAGTCGATGCCCTCATGGTCTTTCAGTTCATCGGCGTACCGGGTAATGCGGAATAGCCACTGTTCAAGGTTGCGCTTGACCACCTCGGTATCACAGCGCCAGCACAGGCCGTCGATGACCTGTTCATTCGCCAGTACCACCTGGCACTTGGGGCACCAGTTCACCGGGGCATTGCCGCGGTAGGCCAGATCGTGTTCGAACAACTTGAGAAAAAACCACTGCGTCCACCGGTAATATTCGGGCGAACAGGTAATTACCTCACGGTCCCAATCATACATCGAGCCCATACTTTCTAGTTGCCGGCGCATATTTTCGATGTTATCCATGGTCCACTTGCGGGGATGGATGCCGCGCTTAATGGCGGCGTTTTCCGCCGGCAGGCCGAAGGCATCGAACCCCATGGGATGCAGCACGTTGTATCCCTGCATCCGCTTAAAGCGGGCATGTACATCTGACGGCGCCATGGCATACCAATGGCCGATATGGAGGTCGCCGGAAGTGTAGGGAAACATGGTGAGGGCATACCATTTCGGCTTCGGACTGTTTTCATCTACATGGTAGAGCTTATCCGCCGCCCATTTGGCCTGCCACTTTTTTTCAATCTCAGTAGGGACAAATTTTTCAACCATTTCTTTTTACCTTGTTGGCTTTCCGCCACATTCAAATTATGCTGTGCGCTTTTTCTGGCCGGTAATCGACCAGATCAGGGCAATGATCCAACCGATAAAAGTCCATCCGGCAAAAATATTAAGTAAAATAATGCCGGTAGTACTTCTGGCATGCCGGGCAACCGCGATGATTGTCGGCACAAAGTACATAATTAAAGACGGCAGTAAAAAAAACAGTTCGATTGGGCCAAAATCAAAAGGAAACATAATTTATCCGCCAGTTGCCTTCGCTGAAGGACAATTCTAACAACAAAGCTATTTGCGTGCAACCACCGGCTTTTATCCAGACATCTCTCGGAGCATCTTCTCCAGAACCTCTAATCCATCTTGTATATCGCAGGTAAATTCATCAGGATTTCCCCGCCAGGATGCCGATCCAGTCTCCCTGCGCATCATACGGCATGCCAGTGAGGTCATTCCAGGCTTGGAGGATTTTAAAACCCGCCTTCGTCAGGACATCTTGCAGCGAAGCCAGGGTATAGTCATGGAACCAGTTGCGGTACACTGTGACGCTACCAATCTCGTCCAGTACAATATACTGGTCCAACCAGGTATCGTATTCCGGATAATCGAAACCTTGTTCCAGGACCAGGTGCCGGGCCGGCCGCCAAAAACCACCTTCGCTGATGTCCCAGCGCTTCTTGATCCCTTCTTTTTTCCGCCGTTCCCTGGTAGTAACATCAAAAATGAAAATACCTTCGTCTGTCAGGGCTTCCCGTACCCGCGCCAGGAAGAAGTCCCGTTTATCATCGGAAAGCGTATTAAGTTCACCGTATATCTGGATGGCAGCATCGAATTCGCCGTGATAATCGAGATCCAGGAAGTCCAGGCAGCGGTAGTCGGCCATGAGACGGTTTTTTTGAGCATGTTCGCGGGCATATTCGATCGACCGGCTGGAAATATCGATGCCGGTGACCTCCATGCCTTTCTGGGCAAAACGGCTGGCATATAGTCCCGGCCCACAGCCCAGGTCAAGAAGCCGGGTTACCTGGCCCATGATGTCCGGGGAAGATAAAAAGTCGACTATTTTATCGATTGTCTGATGCTTCCTGCTGGCTGAATCGGTATCAGGGTCAAGATGTGCTTTCAACATCTGGCTGGAGATATACCGGTCGTTCCAGAAATGAGGTTCACCCGGCGCGAACAAGCCTGGTTTCATGGTCAATAATTCGATTTGTGACAGTAATCGGTCGAAATTTCCGAAATCCATGCAACATCCCTTAATTAACCAAGATGTTTGACTATATTTGTCCGGGTACAGGCTAGTTTGTCCCCGACCTTGAAAAACTGCTATTTCACGATTTCACAGACTTCACTGACAGGTTTTCTCCCCCGTGATTCGGGAGACTCGTCCGGGTAGCCGACCGGTATTAATGCGATCAAATCGTACCCCGCGGGCACCTGGAGAAGCTTTTCCAGTTCGCCCTTGGCCTGCATCGGCCCTGTCATCCACACCGCCCCCAGCCCCATCTGGTGCAGGACTAGTAAAAGAGTGGCGATGGCGGCCGCTACTCCCTGTACTGGGCTCGCGGAGATATTACGCCACTCCCGGATCTCTTTCGCCTTTAGGTCTACCTTCTCCCGTTCTTCAAAGATGCGGTCGATGGGCGAAGGACGCCGGGAGGCGGCGACTAGGATGGCAGCCGGAGCCGCTTCAAAATAGCCGGCTTTCCGTCCCGGGCCGGGCATCTGGGGGCCGAGTTTGGATTCCGGCCAGGAAGCCACCAGGTCAGCTGCCGCCTGTACTGCACCGGCGACTGCTTTCATCTTCACCGGCCCCATGACGATATAAAAACGCCAGTTCTGGGAATTACCGGCGCTGGGCGCCCAGGTCGCCAGTTCTACAGCCTTGGTCAAGAGTTCTTCAGGAACTTCCTTGTTCTGCCAGCGGCGTATCGAACGCCTTGTCTTGATCAGTTTTTCCAATTCTGCTAATTCCATTTCAACCCTCCCTATGTGTGCATATTTTACCAGTGGTACAAACAGAGTACAAACTTCATTGTCTATTCTTCTTCGGTTTACTCGTTATTTTTTTTGTTTCTAAATCACATTAAGTATAAAAACCACTCATCCTGAACTATGTCGAAGGAGAACGGTTTTTCGCGATATTTCAACGATCGTTCCGGAAGGGTGTTTTTTCTCCCGGTCATATCATAAACAAAACAGCCCGTCCCCCTGGTGGGTTGAGAGACGGGCTGATATCAAAGAGGGGATTGCTTTATTATTTTTATCTCACGGTCATGTTTTCACCCAGGACTTCGCCCCGGATTTCCGGCTTATAGTATGAATAAGCCTGTGAAGTAACGCCCTTGGCTTTAACAGGATACAGGGCTTGTACTTTAAATTCGTAGGAGATCTTTTCCCCCGGCTGCATGTTTTCGATGTAGAAGATGACTTTACGGCCGGCAATCTCATAGCGCTTGATCCTGGCTTCTTTTTCCACCGCTTGTATGATGGTATCAATTACCGGGGCAAACCCTGTTGGTACGGAGACATCCACCACCACCATACCGGCTTCCATGGGCTCCGGCGGATTGAAACCGACGTCAACCGAGACATTAACCAGGTCATCGACCGCTACTTCAGTGACGTCGTAGGCCACATCCACCGTCAGGATGTCCTGTACCGTTTCGTCTGCAGCCGGAACGTTATAACGCCGCACCAGTTGTCCGATGACTTCCCCTTTTCCGGCGGCACTTACCTCCAGATCATCCCCCAGGGTGATTTCCAGGACCTGCAGGACATCGAAGTTTTGCGGCGTGATGCGGACGGTTTTTTCTACGCTGCCGTTCTTGATCGTGACTGTCAGGTCAACATCAGCCCGGACGCCGCTGGCCTGTTCGGTTAAGGCTTGTAAAGTAACTACGGTATCCTGGGTCGAACCATATCCACCCTGGGCATTCCGCTGGGTTACCAGCCATTTCGAGGCACGGGCTGAATTAAACGCATCGCCGTGTTGGAGCAAAGCCAGGGTGGCATAGGCGGTGGCTTCGATACCGGTGGTGCGGTTGCTTACCGGATATACTCTTTCAAAAGGCTGGGCTTTATTCTCATCATCTTCTACCGGAACTACGGTGTCGCCCCAGTGCAGGCCGTTCTCGTCTTCAACTGCCATATCCATCAGCTTCCGGTAAGCCTCCTCTTTCTGAGCACTTTGTGCCAGTTCCAGGGTATAAGCAACCAGGGCCATGGTATAGTCATCATCGATCTCACCGACCTGGCCTTCCAGGTAAGCGATGGCTTTTCCGGCAGAACCGGCCTTGTCCGCTTCCAATAAAGCTATTGCGGTGTAGGCCGTCAAGGCGGTTTTACCGTTCATGCCGCCGATCATCTCCTGGTGGTGTACGAAGCCGACCTGGTCGAAAGACCCGTCGCTGTTCTGGTGTTTGATGATCCAGTCGGCTGC
>CAZSHH010000060.1:0-6637 GCA_964606525.1 uncultured Dehalococcoidales bacterium | reverse complement strand
TCATCGAGAACCGAAGTATCGACATACATCAACCCTTGCGCCTGGGCAAAGGTTTTCAGGACAAAAGCGGTGAGCCAGAGACTGCCCTCAGCATCACTCTGGCCGAAGGCGGAAAAGCTGCCGTCGGAACGCCGGTAGGTCAATTCCCGCTGGTATCCGGTGATCATCAGTTTCTCTACCTTGGCCATGATTTCCGGTTTCATCTGGTTGGTCTCTTCAAGGTAACGGGCAATAAAGATATCCGGAGCGAGCAGTATCATGTTCTGCTCTCCGCAGCCGAACGGCATCTGGATCAGGCTTTCCAATCCATCGATGGTCTGGGTAAGATAACTGGAAGTCAGGGTCAAATATACCCGTCCCGAACCGTCCACGATAAGGTCGGGGAAAGTGGTTTCCAGGACTTTCGCCGCCCCATCGGACAACACCAGGTTTTCGGTGATCTCCCGGGCCACGCCCTCAGGTTCAATAATCATCGTTTTAGAAATGGCATCGGCAGCTTGTTTGCTTTGCGCAGTTATCTTAACCGCATTGGTCCCCAATTTGTCTGGTATGATCCTGAATTCAGCACTGCCGATATCATTTGCCTTGATCTCGATCGTCTGTTGCGGTTCATCCCTGAGCTCGAACCAGTCTGCATCCTCCATTTTTACCAGGACCGTCTGTGGTTCATCCAGGTAATTGTAGATGGCAATACGAACCGGGAATTCTTCACCCCGGATCGCCGAATACGGCAGATCGGCCGTCAGGAAGAACGGTTGGAAAGCTTTCAGTTCATCCTCCGCCATCCCCAGCCCCTTTTCCTTGGAGATAGCCACTGCCTGGAGCATCCAGGTCGTGATCGAATCCGGGACATCCACTTTCACAGTGGAACGCCCGCTGTCACCGACGATCAGAGAGTCCCATAACCATGTTTCAGGAAAGAACTGCCGGACCCGCTGTACTTCGACCGTGCCGGTCGTAGTATTACTGACACTTTGGGCGACCGGCGCAGGGATTCCATTTATTCCTTTCACCCCGTCGGCTTCGAACATCATATCGCCGCCGCCGGCTCTCATGAAGCCGAAAATACGGTCCCAGATCCCTGTCTGGCCTTTAAAGCGGTAGTCTTCACCTTCGGGGACTTCGTTATTGGTAAGTATGGTTACTCCGGCTTCGGCAAATATTTCTTTCGCCCCTTTGGTTTCGATAGCCGGGTAGATATTCACTTCATGTAATTCCGCCTGGGGCTGCATGTACAGATCTTCCAGTTTGTCAAACACCTGCTGCAAGTTCAGGCGGTTCTCCGCCAGGATATAAACCGAGCGGTCCACGGCTGTCAAGCCAACCTTAGCCTCACCTTCGGTGCGGATATTGATATTCACACTGTCGCCTGGTTTCGCTTGTTCCTCGCTAAAAGCCACACTGATGTCCTGGGGATAATCTGCTTCTACCTCGAACGGCAGGTAGTCGGCGGCTACTTCGCTGTTCGGTAGTATCTGATAAACGACCAGACGTGAGGTGGGCGACATCAACTGGCTGGTTTTAATATCGATCTCAGAATGCCGGGTATAGCCGCTGAAAACCACCGTGCCGCGGGAGATAACTTCGTAATAAAAATTTGCGGCCTGTTTGGTCGAGTTGACTTTAAACTTGATCGTGTCACCGACGCCGGTGGTGCCCTGGCTGAGCTGTTCCAGGTGTATAAAGTTACCCGATGGTGAATACGCAGCGGTCAGGGTCAGGGAAGCCTGGCCGGGAGTACGTGATGAATTCTTGGTCAATTCGATCGCCTCGACTGCCATGGCCGCACTCTTTTCCGGGGGTGTAGTCTCGACAATAACTTTGCCCTTAACGGTTTTTACTTCTTTATTTTCTTCTTTGATCTTTTTGTAATTTTCATCCAGGTAGGTAATAGTAACCTTAGCTGTTGTCTCCAGCGGTTGGTTGCCCGGGTCCTGGGATACTACCAGGAAAGTAAAAGGCAGCCCGGGTTTAAATACGGAATTTTCCGGGATCAACTGCAGGACTACTTCAGATTGGGCAACGGTCAACAAGCGGCTGGTCTTTTCTTCATATCCCGTTGCCTTCTCCCGGACTGTGATATCCAGCATTACATTACCGGAACCACCCGCCGCCGGGACCCCCGCCACATACTGCACGGCCGGGATTTCAAAATTGGTGCTGCCGTCGATACTCCTGGTGACTGTGGCATATTCTTCCCACTGGCCGACATACCGCGATGCTTTAATCTCGAGTTCGCCGCTGACCGGCAGCCCGAAGCTGTATTCGGCTGTAATCGAGCCCTGTATCTTTTCATCAACCAGGTACCATTCCCGGGCGAGATTGGTGATTATCTCATATTTGGGCAGGACATATTCTTCGACGCTGATATCCAATTGGGTTTCGGTCTTTGTAGTCGCAGCTTCGATCTTCCATCTTCCCAGGTTCGGCTCGCTGGAGAGTGGGAGTTCCAGTTCCGCCATACCGAATTCATCGGTTACTACCTCGGTACGGTACACCTTGATGCCCTTGGCATCGAGGACCTCTACTATAGTCATTTCACTGGCCGGCTTGAGTTCGGCATCCAGGGTCAATACCCGGATGAAAACCGTCTGCCCCGGTTTATAGATCGGCTTATCGGTCTGCAGCAGGAGGACGAACTCCCGCTTGATCGTAACCGTGGTGGAAGTCTCAAAACCGTTGCCTTTCAGCTTCAGATCGTAAACTCCTTCCTCAACATCAGGGATTTCAAGTTTGAGCGTCCCTCTACCATCGATATTTGCCTTCGTCCGTGTTAGTACTTTGTCTTCCTTAGACAGCACGACTTCAACTTGCCCGCTTACCAGGTTATTGCCCCGGAAAAGGGCTAAAGTGATCGCTTCGATGCTGCCGCTGCGTAGTGATTTTGGTATCACTGCCAGGTATTTTTCAGCGGCCTCAGCCGGGGTACAGGCCGGAAACAATCCGACGAATAATGCCAGTACGGTAAGCAGCACGAAAGCGACAGTTTTGATTTTCATATTAGCCTCCCTGTTGCACTGATTGACAATTATTTATAACGGGCTGATACGAAAAAGGATAGTATCGCCGCTTTTCTCTGCGGCAGTAAATTAATTACCGTTTATTAACATTCATAGTCTTTGCGCACCTCACGTTCTTGATGATATAATCCGTTCCTTGGTGATGCCGCTAAATTAACTCAAGGAGTTGTTTGTTGAGCCATAGTAACCCCTCTCCTGTATACCATGCTGAAGAATCTGCCAACGTCCTATCATCGCTACAAACCTCCCGCCAGGGATTAAGCCGCATCGAGGCTGAAGTAAGGCTTCACCAGTATGGCCCTAACGAACTTATGGAAAAAGGCAAGACCTCTGCTTTTAAGCTGTGGCTGGACCAATTTAAGGATTTCCTCATCATCATCCTGCTGGTTGCCGTTGCCCTCTCCGCCTTCCTGGGAGAAACGGTCGATGCCGTTGTTATCTTTGTAATCATCCTTTTCGCCACAACCCTGGGATTTCTCCAGGAATACCGGGCGGAAAAAGCCATGGAAGCGTTGAAACGCATGGCCGCGCCTACAGCTTCCGTGATCCGTGATAATGAAGAACGGGAAATCCCGGCAGCCGAACTCGTCCCCGGTGATATCGTCGTCATCAAGACCGGCGACAAGATACCAGCCGACTGCCGGGTTATCGAGTCATACAATCTCAAAGCTGATGAAGCTTCTCTAACCGGAGAATCGGTTCCCGTAGAAAAAAATGCCCAACCGGTACTTCCCGATGCCGCCGTGGGCGACCGCCGCTGTATGTTATTTTTAGGCACGGCCGCTGTCTACGGGCGGGGACTGGCCGCCGTTACCACCACCGGCATGAATACCGAGTTCGGTAAGATCGCCACCATGCTGCAGGCGGTAAAACAGGAAGAAACCCCACTGCAGAAAAATCTGGATAAAATGGGTAAGCTGATCGCCTACGCAGCGCTAACCCTGACTGCGGTTCTGGCCGTACTCGGTATCTTACGGGGACATGAAGTCCTGGAAATGCTTATCTGGGGCGTCAGTTTAGCTGTGGCGGCGGTTCCGGAAGCCCTGCCTGCCGTGGTCACGATTTCTCTCGCCCTCGGTGTTCAGAAGATGGCTAAACGCAATGCCCTGGTACGGCGGCTGCCTTCAGTAGAAACCCTGGGTTCCACTACCGTGATCTGTTCGGACAAGACCGGTACTCTTACCCAGGACCAGATGACCGTGCGTCGCATATATACCGATGGTAGATCGATCGAGGTCAGTGGTGTCGGTTACGAACCCAAGGGTGAATTTTCGGTCGGCGGCACTCCGGTCAAACCGCTGGAGCATCCGACACTGGCGGCCTTATTTGATACCGGAACGCTCGCCAGCGATACTACGCTGCACCAGGAAGACGGTATCTGGCGCATCAAGGGCGACCCAACCGAAGGGGCACTGATAGTGATTGCTGCCAAAGCCGGACTTAATCTGCGCGAGTTGATCAATGATGCGCCGCGCATCGGAGAGATACCGTTCTCTTCCGAGACCAAGCGCATGACCACGGTACATAATACGCCGAAAGGGAAAATCGCTTATGCCAAAGGGGCAGCAGAGGTCATTCTCGGCTCTTGCAGCCACGTCCTGCTGCAGGGTAAAGAAGTGCCTCTTGACGATAAAAGGCGGGATGAGATTATCACCTTCAGCCAGGCTATGGCAAACGACGCTCTGCGGGTATTGGGCTTGTCCTACAAACCATTGCAGCATGATACCCCGGTTGATAGTAACATTGAACGTGACATGGTCTTTATCGGCCTGGTGGGGATGATCGATCCCCCGCGTGAAGAAGTAAAAGAGGCGGTAAAAGTATGCCACGATGCCGGCATCAAGACCGTAATGATCACCGGAGACCATAAATTGACCGCCGTCGCCATCGCCAAAGAATTGAATATCATGCAGCGGGGCATCGCCTTGACCGGAGCTGAACTCGATAAACTCGGTGACACGGAATTTGCAGCGGTCGTCGAGAATGTCGACGTCTATGCGCGTGTTTCTCCCGCACATAAACTTAGAGTCGTGGAAGCCTTGCACCAAAAAGGGCATACGGTAGCGATGACCGGCGACGGTGTGAATGATGCCCCGGCGCTGAAGAAAGCTGATATCGGCGTGGCGATGGGCATCACCGGCACCGATGTCACCAAAGAAGCCGCCAGTATGGTATTGACCGATGATAATTTCGCTTCTATCGTTGCCGCCGTGGAAGAAGGCCGCGGTATCTTTAATAATATTAAAAAATACCTCGTCTTTTTATTGTCTGCCAACCTCGGCGAAATCCTGTTAATGGCAGCGGCGATCCTGCTCGGCCCGGTTTTCGGCCTGGAGGAAGGTTTGATTCCCCTTGTCGCCGTCCAGATATTGTACGTTAACCTGGCTACCGATGGCCTGCCGGCGATTGCCCTTTCCATCGATCCGAAGGAAAAGGACATCATGAAAGCCAAACCCCGGCAGCGTGAAAAAACTATCTTCGATAGGGGAGTCATCCTTTACCTGGTCACCGCCGGGATATGGACGGCAGCCGTCACCCTGGGCATGTTCGTGTGGTCGGTAAATTCGGGGCGGGCATTCGCCGAAGCCCAGAGTATGACCTTTGTGACCCTGATCCTGCTGGAGTTTTTCAACGCCTTCAACTGCCGTTCTCTCGAACAGTCCTTGTTTAAAGTTGGCATCACCAGTAACAAATGGCTGCTGCTTGCTATTTTCTGGGAATTGATCCTGCTTTTGCTGATAATCTATGTTCCTGCCCTTCAGGGACCGTTCAAGACTCATCCCCTGACCCGGGAAGACTGGGTAATCACTGCCGGCGCGGCAGTAACCATTTTCATCGCTTTCGAAATCGTCAAATTTGTTGAGCGGCTAATAAAAAGCCGTCGTGCCCGGGTTGCGGGCACTGCCGGCTAAGGAGAAAAAATGAAAGACCTTGAATTCGGGTTGATCATGACCCTCACCGGGATGGGGGTGACCCTCCTCACGCTGTTTCTCCTGACCCTGGTCATTCATCTGATGAACCGGATATTCCCTGAGATCGAGACCAAAAAAGAGCAAAAAAAGTAGCCGGTCACCGGGAAGGTTAAGGAGAATAACATGTGGGAAACAGTTCTAAACAGCCTGATCTCTGGATTTACCAACCTGACATGGCAGAGTGCCATATTATTGTTAGTCGGCGGGGTGCTCTTATTCCTGGCGATCGCCAAGAATATCGAACCGCTGCTCCTGATTCCGATTGGATTCGGCGTCATTCTCGGTAACCTGCCTTTAAGCGGCCTGGCGGCTAGTTTTGAAGGCGGGGTGATCAATTACCTGTATAACACCGGCATTTTGACCGAGGTTTTTCCCGCCTTGATTTTCCTCGGGCTTGGGGCCATGATCGATTTCGGGCCGATGCTGGCTAACCCCAAGGTACTGATCTTCGGTGCCGCCGGCCAGTTCGGTATCTTCCTGACCCTGTTTCTAGCCTTACAACTTGGCTTTTCCCGGGCAGAAGCATCTTCAATCGCCATTATCGGTGGTATGGATGGGCCTACGGCAATCTACGTGACATCAAAATATGCCCGCGATCTTCTGCCGGCTGTCTCCATTGCCGCTTATTCTTATAAACACAGCATC
>CAZSHH010000059.1:0-18909 GCA_964606525.1 uncultured Dehalococcoidales bacterium | reverse complement strand
TGTCGTCAGCTCGTGCCGTGAGGTGTTCGGTTAAGTCCTGCAACGAGCGCAACCCCTATTGCCAGTTATATTCTCTGGCGAGACTGCCTCGCAAAACGGGGAGGAAGGTGGGGATGACGTCAAGTCAGCACGGCCCTTATATCTTGGGCTACACACACGCTACAATGGGTGGTACAATGGGTAGCAATGGGGTGACTCGGAGCTAATCCTGAAAGCCATCCTCAGTTCAGATTGCTGGCTGAAACCCGCCAGCATGAAGTTGGAGTTGCTAGTAAACGCAGGTCAGCATACTGCGTTGAATACGTTCTCGGGCCTTGTACACACCGCCCGTCACGTCATGAAAGTCGGCAACACCTGAAGTCGATGGGCTAACCCGCAAGGGGGGCAGTCGCCGAAGGTGGGGCTGGTGATTGGGACGAAGTCGTAACAAGGTAGCCGTAGCGGAAGCTGCGGCTGGATCACCTCCTTTCTAGGGAGTGTATGTCCTGGAGGAATCCGGGACTATCTCCTAGGTCGGTTACCGGCCTATTTAGGATCGGTAATTTCTTCCTCTCGCTATTTAGCTGTTAAGACAAAAAGCGGCAGCAAGCCGCTTTTTTGATATATACGAAACAAATAACAGAGATAAATCACAAAAGAGCTTGATTTTTACGTGCTAATTAACGTAAAATAATTAAGTTCTAAGGGCGATTAGCTCAGTTGGTTAGAGCACAGTCCTGATAAGACTGGGGTCTCAAGTTCGAATCTTGAATCGCCCACCATAGGTCAGTTTGAGGCTAAATGTGGGTCTGATAGCTCAAACAAGATGTCCACGGAACACAGTCTATACAATATTTAACACGCACGTCCACGCACAGGTAAGGACTCCAGTCTGTCAATAATACACATCCAGGTACTAGTGGATTCATTGCTTGCCGATTGCCAGGCTAAAGGCTATTCCGATACTACCATCAGCTCATACCGGCAACGTATCGAAAAGTAGTCAAAATTCATCCATGGCTGCAGTGATGAAATCGGCGGCCAGTCGTTCCAGTTGTTCATTGTATATCTGCAAAACCAGGGTTATGCGAAATCTACGGTCAATACCTTTTACCGGGCGGTAAGGCGGTTCCTGAACTGGTTGACTGAAGAGAGGGAAATCGAGAACGATCCGGCGCCGACAGTCCGGCCGCCAAAGATACCCAGAACCAAACCCCGTCCTTTCTCGACCCGGGATCTCGATAACCTTTTACTGGTTACCGGTGGGCAAAGGTTCGTCGATTACCGTAACCGGGCTCTGATAATTGTGTTCCTGAATACCGTATTCAGGTCCAGCTGTTCAGGCATATCCGAACGTGGTTTGATAACTCTAATCAAGGATGAGTCTGAATAATTGACGAATGCACCAAGTACCTTGTAATGAACGTGGTAAACATAAGCCCAGTTCTGGGATGACTGGCCGAGGTATCACCCCGGTAGGATAGGTGAAAAAATCTCCATTTACTACACATGACTCTCCGGTAGTAACAAGCGATCAAGTCGAAAAATTCGGGAATATTGGTTAACTAAAGTGAAGATAATCTATCTTGAGAAATCGATGTTCATAGAATATTGTTATATCTGTGAGATAAATTATTTGGGTTCGATGTTTAAGGATGCGTTGAGCCGTCATCTGTAAACGGGTCACTTGGGTGGCGGGGAGCAAATAGTGAGACCGGCCTTATAAGGCCGGTTTTTGTTTTTTTGAAAGTTGTCCCGAGGACAGTGATGGATGATTAAAGCAATTCTGGAAATCAGATGTTGGAATTGTGGTGCTGAAGAGAAGATCGTCAGGTATCTTGATGATAGCGCGGTCACTTTCTGTGCCGATCAGCCCTGCACTCATTGCCATGCCGGCGAGATGTTGACCAAAGAATTAACCATGGAGAAGACAGTGACCGGTAAGCAGGGAGGATTACTTTGACGATGGTCTTGAAAAGGAAAAATAGTCCCAGAAGGTACCGCTGTGCCATCGCTAAGCAATATATCTGCCAGGTGCCTGGCTGTGATCTTGATTGTGGTGATCTGGAAACCCTGATCCGGCATATGAAACGAGCACATCCTGGATTAAAACCTGTTGATGCGGATGAAATCTTAAAAACCGAATAACCAGGGGAAAAATTTGGGGGGCAGGTCATGATATCAGTTATTCAAGCGAAGGTGGTATCAACAGACAATATCGATCGAAAGAACATCCTGGTGCCCAATGCATCACCTGCCATTACCGGTGACGGTAGTGTCGATTTAGTTTGTGGTTATTGCGGCACCGCTTTGATCAAGCACGCCCGGCCTAACCTGGCGATCTGTAACATGATCATCCGGTGTCCACATTGCCATCAATGTAACGATACCCTGGATATGAAGCCTGGATAAGGATGATTGTCTAAAGACCGGATTTCACCCGAATCACGCTTAAGGAATAAACTATATGAATAGAAAAGTACGTGTTGGAGTAAATGGCTACGGGGTGATCGGCAAACGGGTAGCCGATGCCGTTGTCCTTCAGGATGATATGGAACTGACAGGGGTCACCTATCATAAACTGGACTACCGGATCAAAGTAGCCGGGGTGAAAGGATATCCGGTATATACCTGCGACAATGATCCCATCTCACTGCACGCGGCGATGTCGATCAACGTCGCCGGGACCCTGGACGATCTGATCAACCAGGTCGATGTTATGGTTGATTGTACGGCCAAAGGACTGGGAGCGAAGAATAAATTGGCTTACGAAAAAGCCGGTATCAAAGCCGTTTTCCAGGGCGGAGAAAAGCACGATCTGACCGGCGTCTCTTTCACGGCTCAAGTTAATTATCATGAAGCATTAAACAGGCAATTCGTCCGGGTTGTGTCCTGTAATACGACCGGCTTGTGCCGGGTGATGCATGCTTTATCCCGGCGCGACTGGATAAAAAAAGCCAGGGTGGTACTGATGCGCCGGGCCAGTGACCCCTGGGAAAGCCATAATAGTGGCATGATAAATACCGTGGTACCGGAAACCAAGGTTCCCAGCCACCAGGGTCCGGATGCTAGAACTGTTCTACGGGGTTTGAATATCACGACCATGGCAGGTACCGCCCCCCATAATCTCAGTCATATCCACTATGCCATGGTGGAAACTAACAATGCCCTGACTGTTAAACAGGTCCACGATGCTCTCTATGAAGAACCGCGCCTTGCTTTCGTAAGGGCGGATGACGGACTGGGTGCTCTGAACTCAGTGATTGAGCTCATGCGTGATCTGGACCGGCCGCGTAACGACCTCTGGGAGGTAGCGGTATGGGAAGATGCATTGTCCGTCCAGGAGAATGAGATTTATCTGGTATTCCAGGTTCATAATGAAGCTATCACGATCCCGGAAATCATCGATGCCATCCGTGCTGTGACCGGCATCGAAACTGATGCCATGAGATCGATCGAAAAAACTAACCGTTCGCTGGGTATCACCAAGAATTACCTTTCTCAATACTTTGCGGAAAAAGTACTTAACACTACGGGATAAAGTTACATTATTTCAACCGAGCTGTTATTCCACCCGAATACGGCCAAAGAGCCAGAGTCAGCTAATTATTAACGGTTATTGCTTCACCGGTTTCATGTTGGCATAACCCAACCGGTATCACTGATTTGCCTCAGGATAATATCCTTTAATTGAGCAACCACAGTAGATATTCTTTCTATTACGGTCATATTTAGTTAACATAATGTATATTCGATTTTTAGTGCTGCATTCATCCTCATTTTTTTAAGTACGTAGTACTGGAGTACGCTATTACCCTCCAGACGGTATCAATAATAACCCAAATATCGGACTGCACTAATTGCCGCATACTGCACGATTATCTCAGATTTCTACATCATCAAATATTTCCAATATCGGCATCGGCGGCATGTTGGAGCAGTAACGTATGAATCAAGTATTTGTCAGTTGGTTTTATCTCAAAAATCAATTACTTTGGTCTGATACAATTGGCTATCCGATATAGTACTTTTGGGTCTATTCAGCAAGGAACATATCAGATAGAATATAAACATTAATAGGTCAGGTACATAAGGGTTAACTGCCAGCTACTAAACGCTAAGAGTGCTAATACCGACCTAAACAAACCCCACCTCAAAAAGAGACAGGTCAAAAACCTGCCTCTTCTTGTTTTTCCTACTAACAACGATATTCTTGCCAAAAATCAGGTTATTAAAGACAGTGTGGTATCTATTCATAAGGAATATAGGACAATAGAAAGATAAAATAGAAAAAAGCGATTACTACCCACCCGAGTGTTCCGATAATACCCAATACTAATCCGGCGACAGCCGCCCCTCTACCACCCAAATCAGGATCGTTATTAGTTTGGTGGATGCCAATCCCTCCAAAAATGATCGCCAGAATCGAAACGATGCCGAAAAATAGACCGAGAATGCCCAGGATAAGCGCGGTAGTAGCCTGCGGATTGCTTTTTTTTGCAACGGCAGCGGTGGTATAACTGGTCACTGGCGCACTTAATACCGCGCCACAGCTGATACAAAAGTTGCTGCTGTCCGGATTTTGCCTACCGCATTGGGGACAATACATTAATTATCACCTGATGAATAATACGAAGATTATCCTTTTAACCTTATTGTACATTACTCTAATTAACAATAAATGAGACGATGGTACCTGATTGATAGCATAAGGCTGGGAACATAGTACTGCTTGAATAGTACTCTGCAATATGGAACCTGTAGATAATCGGCGAAAAAACTGAGCTGTCCGCACTAATCAGTAAAGCCATCGTATCGTTATTAAAGAGGCATTGCTGCCTGCATTGTTGCCCTCTTCAAGCCACGAAAAAGATTTATCCACAACGATTTGATAGTGGAAAACGTTATGTTTAAATCAAGTATAGTAAATGTAATAAATGAACTAATAGTATAAGAAAGATGAACCCTTCATATCTTACTTATATGAATAGGTTGTATTAATTTATAGGTGAAACAAAATACAACGGATAGATACTATCGATATTTTATGACCTGGTCAGTCATTAACGGCGAATGATGCAATAACAGGAAATCGGGACATTATTTACAATGGTTCAAAATAAGATAAATCGTATATCGTGAAGACAAACCGAAAATGATGACGTTACCAAAGAAACCCCTGATCCAGACTATTATGAAATCGTTGACGTCGGGTTTTGCCGGGATATTCGATACAATAATAACTGCAGCCCGGTTGCAGCGTAAATGTACTATTTCATTGATTATTGTCATGGCCGTGACGGCCGCTTTATTTTGTTATGCTCCGCAAATATGTTCGGTAATTGCTCCGGCATTGACGAGTCCGGTACTGTTTGTTTATGTTTCCGTCTACCGTTTTCTATTCTTGATCACCGTCCTTTTAGTCGCGTGGTTATATGGAACCAGGTATGGACTTTTGATCTGTCTCATGGTTGGCCCGGTTATCCTGTCGAGAGTTCTGCTGGATTTGAATTTGACTATCGCCGGGATCGAACTGGCCGTGATTTGCCTTGGTTTTCTCTTCAGCGGATTGGCTGGCAGGCAAAGGGAAATGACCGTAATACTGGAGGAGAGGACCCGCGAATTACAGAAGCAGTCGGTCAAGCTTAGTATCGAAATAATCGCCCGAAAGAGGTCAGAAACAGCTTTACTTACAGAAAGAGAAAATTTCCGCAACTCGTTCGAAATGTCTCCCTTTGGTGTCCAGATCGTTTCACCTCAGGGAATTATCCTGTATGTAAACCATACCATGTTAAGTATGTGGGGATTTGATTCTATCGAACAACTGACTTCAATCCCGTGGGAACAGGCTTTTACCCCCGAATCACTTCCTGTAGTCCGCGAAATGTATGCTCTGTGCAACTCGTTTGTGCTTCCACCAGCCCGGGAAATCACAATGATATGCGGGAACGGCCAATTACGCATCGTCCGGGTAAATAGTAAAGCCATTATCTGGAATGGTGAACGATGCATTCAGATGATACACGAAGATATCACTGAATATAAGCACATGGAGAATGAACTACGCCGCTCGGAAGAAAAATTCGCCAAAGTATTCCGGAATAGTCCTGATGCCATAATCCTGATTTCAATAACGGATGGACGCATCGTTGAAGTTAACGAAAGTTTTCTTTATCTTACAGGCTATACTTCCGGGGAAGTGACCGGCAAAACTACCTTTGAATTAAACTTGTGGTGTGATCCCACTGACCGTGACCGATATTTCGAACAACAAGAAAAATTGGGGAGAGCCCCACGCATGGAATTGGATTTACGTATGAAGTCCGGCGAAGTAAAGAATTGTGTAATTTCAGGAGAAATCCTCGATTTACCCGATGGTAAACATATCCTGGAGATAATACGCGATATTACCGAACAGAAAAAAATGCAGGAAAACCTGATGGCGACCGATCGTTTAGCTTCGATAGGAGAATTGACGTCCGGTATGGCCCACGAGCTGAATAATCCCTTGACTTCGGTCATCGGGTTCTCGGAACTCCTAATGGAACAGCCTTTGCCGGAGAGTATCCGGGAAGATGTCGAGATGATGTGCCGTGAAGCTAAACGTACGGCTGAAGTAGTGAAGAACATGTTGACCTTTGCGCGGAGACACCCTACGGTAAAGCAACCGGTTAATATAAATGACATCATCAAAAAAGTACTCGAGATAAGGGCTTATGACCAAAAGTTGAATAACATCAAAGTGATCCCCTGTTTGGCCGAAGATCTGCCGCAAACGCAAGTAGATTTTTTCCAGTTGCAGCAGGTATTCCTGAACATCATTATCAATGCTGAATACTTTATGAAAGAAGCACACGGTGGTGGTATTCTAAAGATTGCCACCCAATTAATAGGAGAAGGTATCAGGATATCATTTATTGACGACGGCCCGGGGATCACCAGGGAGAACCTGAACCGCATATTTAATCCCTTTTATACTACCAAACCGGTCGGAAAGGGGACATGTTTAGGATTGAGCATGTGTCATGGGATAGTGACCGCGCACGGCGGTAAAATATTCGCCGAGAACGAGTTAGGGAAAGGAGCAAAATTTACCATCGAATTACCGCTCAGCCTTTGATACCGTGGTGGCGTGTTTCTATAGATATGATTTTAACCTCGCAATGTCATGTATCAATTGTTCAAATTGTTGGGGATAAAGCGACTGCACCCCATCAGATAAAGCATGGGTGGGGTCATGATGGACTTCGACAATCAGGCCGTCGGCTCCGGCCGCGATAGCCCCTTTAGCCAGGGGGATGACAAAATCACGGCGCCCGGCAGCATGGCTGGGATCAACGATTACGGGGAGATGGCTGAGTTCTTTGATCGCAGGGATTGCAGCCAGGTCTAAAGTGTTCCTGGTATTATCTGAAAAAGTACGTATTCCCCGTTCACAAAAGATCACCCGGCTGTTCCCTTCTGTGATAATATATTCCGCTGCCATCAGCAGTTCATCGATGGTGGCAGCAAAACCCCGTTTCAGTAATACCGGCTTGGATAAACGGCCGGCAAGCCTGAGCAGTGAGTAGTTTTGCATATTACGGGCACCGATTTGAACGATATCGGCATGCTTGGCCACTGCTTCCAGGTTTTCACTGTCGGTAGCTTCGGTCACAATCAGCAGTCCGGTCTCCTCCCTGACGTTGTCTAATATCTGTAGGCCTTTGATGCCAAGTCCCTGGAAGCTGTAGGGAGAAGTCCTCGGCTTATAAGCGCCGCCGCGATAGATTTTCACGCCGCATTTCTGTAAAAACCTGGCGATGGTTAAAGCCTGGTCTACACTCTCAACAGCACAGGGACCGGCCATCATCACTGGTTCCCCCCCCCCGATTTTGACATCACCAAGCGATATTACGGTTGACTCGGGATGGGTTTCACGGCTGACTAACTTGAAAGGCCGGGTTACTGTGATCGTCTCTTTAACCCCTTCCATAGCTAATAACAGCGAACCATCCACGGGATGCTGGTTGCCTATCACACAGACGGCGGTCCGCTGTGCGCCAGGCATGGAAACGCCGCGGTACCCCATCTTCTGTATTTCGGTGATAACTGCTTGTACTTGAGCTTCGGTAGCTCCATTTTTCATAACAACGAGCATGAGCATGTCTCCTATATATTTACGGGAATCCAAAAGCGAATTTTAATTAGACAGGGTAATTCTGTCAATTTCCGGAGAAATAAAATATCAACCCTGAAGATAATCCGGCACAAAATATCCAGAAAACGCTGTCAAAAGTTAATGCCATTTCAAGCTAGTGTTGTTACTATTCTTTCACGGCTTAAAAAACCGGCCAGGAGCACGGCTAACCCAAATAACAATAGAGAACCACTGAATATCAGGCCTGTATAGATCCATGAGACATTAATCCCTTTTATCAACATAAAACCGGACCCGTATAGTACGGCGAAAGCTGGGGCAAATAATACAAAATTCAGGAGCCGGTTCTCACGCATGCCTAAAAAGAGTTGCCCGCATCCTAACAGTCCGGTAAAAGCGGCGATAAATACCGGTACCGTTAATATGACATGGAAAATGGTTGATATATCCGGTGTAATGATATGTCCGGTTTGTACCCCCGGGATGACGATCAATAGTAATGCTGCCAGTAAAGCAATTAGCCATGATGGTACTAACACAGCTAACGTTTTGCCCAACCATATCTGCCGCAGCGTGACGGGGGCGCACATCAAGGTCTCGATCACGCCGTCACGTTTTTCCAGCATGAAGATTTGCCCGGTGGACATATATGCTGTAAACAGAGCAATCGCCAGCGACAGGTAAAATATCGCCCCGTCTACGGAAACATTTTCCACTTTCGCATTCACGATTTGCTGCGAATAAATAACGGCAAAAACAACTGCAAATACCAGGCTTAATAATATCGTTGTCCGGTTTGTCAACAACTCCTTTAACTCTTTTCGAAAAACCACGATTACTTTATGCATACGTTTTCTCCTGATGCATGATTTCGAGATAGATATCTTCCAGTGATTGCCTGACGGCTTTAATTTCTTCGACCTTGATGTCTTTACCGACCAGGGCGGTTAAAAGGTCGGATGGTTTACTGAACTTGGCCAAAGTAACTACTAACTGCCCCGGTTCCTTTTGGTCGATATGGGAAACAGCATCGATTGTATTAAGGAGTTGGACGGCCCGGGTGGTTTCGGCTTGATCTGCGAGTTTGATTTCTAGAATATCAGGCTTATCTTTGCCGGTTATATTTGCCATCCGGTCGCAAACCCGGATAATACCGTTCTGGATTATGGCGGCCTGGGAACAGATGCGTTGTACTTCATCAAGATCGTGGGAATTTAGGAATATGGTCATATTGTTTTTTTGACATAACTGCAGAAGTAAATCCCTTACCATCTTCTGGGCTTCCGGATCGAGGCTGGCTGTTGGTTCATCAAGGAACAGGACGTCAGGCTGATTTATGATTGCCTTGGCCAGTGCCAGTTTACGTTTCATCCCTTTCGAGTAAGTACCCACTTTATCATGCTTACGCTGGGAGAGTCCCATCATACCCAGTAACTCATCTATCCTTTTGTTCGGCTTATTCACCGCATATAACCGGGCGTAGTATTGCAGGTTGTCGTATGCTGAAAGACGTTCGTAGAGGCCGTCCCGGTCCAGTAATACTCCTACTTTACCGTGGGCTTCAGTATCTCTGGCCAGGTTTTTCCCCTGTACTAATACCGTCCCCGAATCAGGGTTGAGCAAGCCGAGGATGATTCTCATGGTGGTGGTTTTGCCGGCTCCGTTTGGGCCCAGGTAACCGAAAATATCACCTTTGGCTACCGTAAAGCTGATGTTTTGCAGTACCTGTTTTTTCCCTAACCATTTACTAATTTGGTCCAGCTGTATCGTCTCATTCATTTGGTTTCTCCGGTGGGGTATTTGCTTCATTGACAAAGATATCTTCGATCTGGACATGGAATAGGTTGGCAATACGGAAGGCCAGCTGCAGGGAAGGATCATATTGGCCTTTTTCGATGGAGATTACCGTCTGCCTGGTGACGTGTAATTTCTGCGCCAGGGCTTCCTGGGTCAGGTCATACATGGCACGAAATACTCTCAGTCTATTTTGCATCTACCTGTTACCTAGTGATTACGTTCATAATACATGTGGGCCAATGAAAATATGATCATTAAAGCACAGGTGGCATAAGACAAAATAGCGCTTGCTCCCATGTCTGGTGGTAACTTATCATCGCCCAGAAAAATCAAAATTACGGCGGCCACAGCGGCAAGCGGTGCATATATTCCCAGCGCCAGCCGGGCTGCCTTCTCATTTATCAGGTGGCTTCTTTCATCCTCCATGATCTCCTGTACCTGCCTGCGCAACAAGGCGATAAGGATCATACCACCGATGATTGTGGCCAGGGGGATTAATACATTTGCTTCGGCCACGACCGATCCGCTGACTACCGCAGCCACGATGATCACAACGATGATACGGATAGTCTGGTACATATTTTTGTTCATTATGCACTCCGGTGAATTTGATCTTTTTTAATTGTAAGATAAACCAGACTAAATGTCAAGGAACCTTTACAATAGCCAGGTAAACTAAGAAGAAGCAAGAAAAAATTGAAAATAGAATTGTTAATGATTACCGGTATGCGGTTCCCACCACACCAGGGCTGTCGTCATGCAGTCCGGCCACAGGTACTTACCTTCCTGTGATATAAGCCTGCGTTTCAGAGTGTCTCTGACCAGCGTATCATGAGTGGAGGTATTTTCGATCAGCAGGTGGCGTTTAGCCCGGTTGAAAGCATCTTCGGTGGTTTCGTCGATCCAGTTATGCTGGAAGTCTTCGATAATCACATTGCCATATATTCCCATCTGGTATAAAGCGTTATAACCAATGATGAAATTAGGAGAATCATGCCTGGTTCCGTGGATTTTGGTGGAGAGTTCCTGGATTATGCCATCGATGGGGAAATGACGTAATCCCAGGTAGCAGCGTCTCCTGGTATGAGTTTCCATTTTGTGCACAAAACCAGCAAAATCAGGGCTCATATACATCGCATGAAATGATATTACGAAGTCGTATAAACCCACCTCGGCTTCTTCCCATGGTTGCTGAATTATTTCGATCTTGTCGGCTACTCCGGAGGCTGCGGCATTTTGTTTAAGAATGGTTAGCATCGCTTCCGATGGGTCGACAGCAGTTATCCTGGCGGCATTCTTCGCCAACGGTATAGTCCAACGGCCGGTTCCGGCACCGATATCCAGAATGGTGTAATCAGGTTTGATTTCAGTGATTACCTTTTCCAACAGGGTATCCCGCCGGCCCATGTTTTTTCGCCGTGTCGATGCTTCATAAGCTTCCGCTTGATCTTTACGTTTGAAAGCATGGGGGAAGTTACTGCCACTGTGTTTTACCAGGCTGCGCCATATTCCCAGGTAATCGGGTTCTTGCAACATGATTCATTTACCGCCAATAGCATAAATGTTATTGTTTTAGCATGAAGTGAACAAGATTACAAATCGCAGTGCCACAACTTGGCCTTGAACAGAGGACGATTGAATTTAGTATGCGGAGAGGGTGATCGTTTTCCGAATTTTCTCGGCCATTTCTTCCGGTTGAAAAGGTTTGGCGATAAAATCGTCAGCACCTAGATCAAGCGCCTTGGTAGAAACCGAACTGCGGGCACTGAAAACAATCACTGGCATATGTGCAGTACCGTTGTGTTCTTCCGTTTCCCTGAGCCTTTGAAGAACTCCGAAACCATCGAGTCCCGGCATAAAGATGTCGAGTATCATTAAATCCGGTTTCTCGGAATTGATCATATTTAGAGCGTTCTCGCCATCTGATGCGGTGATAACTTCAAATCCGCAACAACAGAGATTCGTTTTGACAAACCTTAATATCCTTGGCTCATCATCGACCACCAGGATACGATGTAATCTGTCGTTTTTCTTATCACTCATATTGCATGAAACAGGAACTGTCGCTTAGTCAAACTCAAGAAGCATTTACCAGTTCCATACCGTTGGTACCTTTCAACAGAATCAAGCAAGTGTATCATCATGGCAGTCAAATTGTTATCAAATAACTGACGAAAGATATTACATTTTTATTACATTATAAGGACTTTAATAAGCGTGGTGTTTGTTGTAATATATTCAAGAAGCTAAGGGCCCGTAGCTCAGTGGCAGAGCGGTCGGCTCATAACCGATTGGTCGTAGGTTCGATACCTACCGGGCCCAGAACCTGCGATGTTTTGTCAGAAGAATTTTCTGTTCGCGACATGCTGGAGATGCTTTTGGGCACCGAGGGCAAACGTAAACTCCGCCTGCACCAGAAACCGAACCATGAGCTATTCGCGCTCTACGACAGCCAGCTCATCTTAAGGCACCGTTCTCCAGAAGCGCTCGAGGAAGCCCGGCGGGTGCTCAAACACTTCCTTGCTTTCCTGGGGGAATTCCCGCCTTCTGCCGAACTGGCGACCAGCTTCCTCGCCGGCTTCCAGGACCGTAAGCCCACCACCCTTTACCGCTATCACTCCATCATCAAGGGCCTCATGTCCTGGTACGGCGACCCCCTGGATACCAGGATTCGCGTCCCCATTACCATCCCTGAATATGTCGCATCTGCCGATATCGAAAAACTGAAAGATGCGATGCGTAGTAAAAAGACCCATAAAAAGGTTATCCCCCGTAATCTCCTCATCATCGACATGATCGACAAGACCGGCCTGCGCCGCGCCGAGATCGCGAACCTGAAAGTGGGCGATATCAACCTGTCACAGCGGTACCTCACGGTGCGGATGGAGAAAGGCATGAAGGACCGCATCGTGGACCTGACGCCCTCACTGGCGCTTGCCCTGGAAGGGTACCTGAAGAACCGCCGTCCTGAGGAAAGCCTGTTTGGCTTGAAAGCTTCCAGTCTGTCCGGACTGATACGCTGGGCGGCGAAAAAAGCCGGCGTCGATATCCATTACCATTCCCTGTGCCATTTCTTCGCCCAGGAAGTGGTGGACACCGGTACCGACCTGGAGACACTAAGACGCTTGTTGGGGCATGCCAACCTGAACACCACCCAGCGTTATGTCGGCCGTAACGACCAGCAGCGCCGGGCGGCCATCGAACGCCTGGAAGATCCCGCCTTCAGAGCGGAGGGGCCATTTTCCGACCGGCAGGCACCGGTCGCCCGCATCATGGCCAATCCTGGTTCCAAACGTAACGAAGATCCAATGCTTGCTGACCAGGTACTGCGGCACACTAGCTCCATGGCCGCGGTAGCCCGCACCCTGGCTGACGTGCAGTTATTCATCCGCAGCTATGGTGCAGGCGAGACCTTCAGCGTCAACCAGTCACGGGATTTTCCCGCCCTTTTCCGTTTCCAACCGCTGCCCGCAAATCTACCGGTACTCGGTTCGTTCCTGAACGGCGGCGTTGACCTGGACTTCCCGGAGGTGACTTATTTTTTCCAGCATCTGATAACGGAGTTTCCTGACCTGGGACTTACCGACTGGCATGAACTGGTAACCGGTAAGGTGCCCCTGCCGGAGGTGGTCCACCACCGCCTCGCCGCCCTGGGGAATAACGCCCGCTTCACCTTCTGTCACACGTGTAAGGCCTGCCAGGACCTTGTACGTGATTGAAAAAATGCGCTGTTTCCGCTCGGTACTTACCGGTAGCCGCGGCTGCCTCAAGGTATGTGGATGATGCGGTGACGAACCACCTGGCGGCTTGATTCCCGTAGGATGGGAGATATCGTCTTGCTCCCCTCGCAGCCAATACCCGGGCGCGCTGTTACTTCTTCTTCCCTGCGTATCTCGTCTGCAGTACTAAAGTTCACTGCCGTATGACTAAAGGGTGATTTATTGTTGAAGGGAATATATGAATAATAAGTATGTTAGGTAATTCGAAGTAATTAAAGTTGGTTTAAGACGGGTAAAACGGCAGATCGGCGATGGGAAAAAAGTCCATGGAACACCCACAACAGGGCACGATACTGATCGTGGACGATATCGATTCGTCGCCGGGCTTATGTACCCGGCTCAGTGACGCCGGCTACCATTGTTTCGCCGTCGATACCCCTTCGAAAGCGCTCGCGCAACTTAGTTCCCGCCCCATCGATGTCGCCATCCTGGATGTCATGACCCCGGATCAAACCGGACTCGATCTCCTCACCGAACTCGTCGCGAAATACCCCGGTACCGCCGTCATCGCCATATCCGGCGATGTCCAGCCCGAGATCGTTGTCGAGTGCATGAAGCGGGGTGCCCAGGACTATCTCTTCAAGCCGCTCGATCTGGATGCGGTCATCAGGAGGATCGAAGAAGTATTCCGGAAACGGCAGATCGATGCGATGCTGAGAGCCTACCAAACCGGTCTCGAGGATAAGGTTGCCGATCAGGCCGAAAAGATCCGTAAGCTTTATCTCGATTCGTTGGATACCCTGGTGACCGCCCTGGAAGCGAAAGATGCTTATACCGCGGGGCACTCCCGCCGGGTGGGCCGGATATCCGTGGCGATAGCGGAGCGGATGGGCTTTTCCCCGGAACAGATTGATGATCTACACTGGGGCGCCTTACTGCATGATGTCGGCAAGCTGGCCATCGATCCCCGGGTGCAGAACAAGCCGGATAAACTGACCGTGGATGAATATGCCCAGGTGATGCAGCATACCCTGCTGGGACCCCGCATCGTGAAGGCGATCGTAAGTGAAAATATCCTGAACATGCTTCAGTTTCACCACCGCCGCTATGATAGCGATAACCCGGATAACCCACACTCGCCTGTAGCGTTAAGTACCCGCATCATCACCCTGGCAGACGCCTTTGATGCCATGACTTCAGATCGGCCTTACCGGCCCGGGATGACCGTGGAGGAAGCTATTACCGAAGTCATGCGCTGTTCCGGGACCCAGTTCGATCCTTCCGTGGTGGCCGCCTTCCTGGCGGTACCGTTAAGCGAACTTAAGGAGGATATTAGTGATCATCAGGCTCCTGGTGATAATTACTGAACTGGTGAGATAACTGAATGACCCGTTATCTATTAGGCTCCTTGCACCGGGGGAAACCGCCGGTCTAGCTGCTTACTTAAAGATAACGGGATGAGAGCAATACCGACCGCATGATGCGATATATCAGTGAACAGACGGAGAGAACACATCGATGTCCTTGAGATGGAAGACCAATCTTATCATCATCATTACCGCCATGGCGCTTGTTCTGGCGATCTTCACCATCGCGCAACTCACTTTTACCCGGGATTTCCAGGAACTGGAAGCACAACGGGCTGTGGAGATGGCTGAAAGGGCACGTAATGCCTTAAGTGACCGCATACAGAGCCTCAACACGCTGAGCCATGATTATGCTTTCTGGGACGATACCTGTGATTTCGTCTGTGATCCGGAGGTTAACCAGGCATATATCCGGACCAATTTCACGGAAACGACCCTCGTAAATTGCGATTTGAATTTTGTTTTTATAATCGATAACACCGGTAAGATCGTATACCGCCGGGGTTTTGATCTATCTGACCATACTGACCTGGCCATCCCCGACAGCCTGATCCAGAAGTTGTCGACCACCGGTCTGTCACATCATAGCAACCCGGATGATGGTTTGTCAGGGATTCTGATGCTACCTGAGATACCCCTGATGCTTTCTTCGCAGCCGATCGTGACCAGTGACGGCGAGGGTCCGGTGGCCGGAACCATGATCATGGCCCGATTCCTGGACCCCGAGGTGTTGACTGACCTTGGCCAGAGGGTCCTGTTACCGGTAACGATCGTTCCGGTAACGAATGACCCATCACTCCCGCCAGCTTCTCTGGAGTGGTCCCTTCCGGCAACAACGACGACTGCGGAGATAATTGATATCAAACATATCGCCGGTTCCACCTTGATCCGGGACATCGCGGGTCAGCCAGCGTTATTGCTCAGCGTGGTGGTGCCCCGGGATATCTATGACCGGGGTATCGTCACGACGCGCTATTTTCTCATTGCGATAACGATCCTGTTACTTCTGGCAACGGTACTTATTAACGTGCTCCTGGGTAAGACCGTTACCGCGCGCGTCAACCGGGTGGGTGCTTATATCGATGATGTTGCCGGGAAGGGGGAATTATCGAAAAGATTGCCGGTAAAGGGTAATGATGAACTGGCGCATATCAGTGAAGATGTGAATAGCCTCTTCCAGGCCCTTGAGGTGTCACGTCTGGCGCTAATGGGAAAAGAGAAGAATGAGCAGGAGTTACTGCGCATGATCAAAACGGCCGTCGATGGGATCATCGTAACGGACCTGGCCGGTGTTATCACTGAACTTAATGAATCTAAATCTCAATTATTAGGATATCCCGATAAGAAAGAGATGCTGGGGAAAACGGTCACCGACTTTGTAAATCCATTGGATAGGACCAGGTTCCGCAATAACCTGGAAGAAACATTCATCACGGGAAAGACCACCTCTGATAAAGTAACGATGCTGAAAAAAGACGGCAGTTCACATCAGTCAGAAGTCTATGTGGCCGTGCTGAAAGAAGGAGACACTACCCCGGTAGGTTTCCTGATATCTTGTGTAGCTGTCAGCACCGGGAATCGTACTCAAGGCCAGGAAAGGGTTCAGGTGAACTGTTGAGTATCCGACTAAAATAAACTGGAACCCGGAATCATTCATCAGATGCCTGTGAACCTGAAATTTACCTGCAATAACCTTGACAGTAAGTTCTGATATCGTTAATGAATATCACGAGAGTGCCCGGTAGATGAACGAAAACAGGGATTCCCTTAACCGTGCTTACCACACAAATTAACTATTGGTAACTTATCATGCCGTAACCGCAGATTGGCCCTCACTGTATCCCGGGAAAACCATGCGGCACTCAGTTTCACATGACTGATTAACGCAAACTGCTGGTCTTCTTGTATCTTTAGCAGCGATATCGAACCCTGATCGTTGTTTGCGGACGAAGCATTCCCGGACCGGTTACACTGACCCTTATTTTTCGCTTCGCATCCTTACTTCGAGTTCCCCAAAGTGGTCACTATGCTTGTTCCTCTAAGGTTAGTTCCATACATCTATAGATATATTGTGGCGTTGCCGCTCTCCGGGTCAACTTCACAAAAGAGAAATATGAAATCAGATCCGTGCCATATCTCAAGAGATGCTGTTCCCCAGGCATCTGTTTTTCCGATATACTGTTTCTTGCCGATAACGCATGGTTGTCACTGACCCGCAGTCATCAGAGTAGTCATTTTTATACAACGATTTTTTATTTTCAGGGATTAACCAAAATAAAGTCGCCTATCTGTTGAGTTCGGTGTAAGTCGGTAGATCGTGATTCTTGGCGATAACATCGTCAGGATTGATTGAACATAGACCGATCTGATATAAAGAGCCTGCCCCAGAATACAAGATACGCCCGGTAACTGGACATAGGGGCAACTGGACATTTTCAGCGTCAAAACCTGTACCACTCCCGATCAATACCGGATTTTGCGGATATTTTTCCCAATAAACGCCATCACTGGACCGGGCGATACCGATTCCCCAATATTTACCGGTGGCGCAATATAGCATCGTGTAGTGGCCATCGGCGTCTATCAGGACATCGCTGGCAGTAACATCACCACAATCCCATTCCCCCGGCTCCCCATTATCCAGGATGGGATTATCTTTTTCTTTGATCCACGAAATCAGATCGTTTGAGAAGGCTACCCCGGTACGGACAGTCAGGGTAGCAGCATCCTGAGCCGTATAATATAAAGCAAATCGATATGGGTCTCCGGGTCTGGTACGGACGATGGTAGGAGTACCCAGGTTATTATCGTCCCAGGATCCTGGAGGTCCTATCGGTAGTACTACAGCAGTACCGTCGATACCGTTTTTTATTCTATGAAAATCCAGCCCATCAGTAGATACAGCAAGACCAATATTGCTGTGATTACCATCGTTTCCTTCGTAGAACAGGTACCAGATTGAATCAACCATAATCACTGACGGCATACCGACAAAATAACTGTCCCAACTACCCGGTGTACCAACGGAAAAAAGCGGCTTTTCGCATTTCGTCCAATTCACCAGATCAATAGAAGTGGCTTTACCGATCAAGAGGCTGCCGGAACCACCGGTACCACTATCACCCTGATAGAACAGGTGGAACAGATCTTCATTTCGTACACATGATTTGGCAGCCATCCCCGCCGCATCCCATTCTCCGGCTATCCCTGTTACCGTAATAACTGGGGAGTGTTGCCAGCGCAGCCAAGCCCCCGTTTCCAATGAAGAGGGGTTATTTTTTTCTGAATCCTGGATCTGATGAATACATCGCGCCTGTGCCGTTATAGAACTATCTTGAGAAAAAGATGATTTCAACGGTGAAGAGCCCAGAAAAAACAACAGTATCACGAGAAATAGAGCTGCCCAGTATTTCGCACCGGCCTTCAATATTATCTCGCGAGGATTTGTGGGAGCAGATAAACATGAACACACTAATCTCATGAACAGTAACAATACCAATGCTAACTGACCATCATTCGGCCGTATTTCTATTAAAATACAGCCGAATCCTTAGTAGTAGATTACATAAGTATTATTCAGCCGGGGTACGATAGTTATAATATGTATGGCAGATCGTATTAGCAGAAATATCAATGGACGAAGAAATTTGATAAACAAAGATCTGAGAAAAAGAGAGAAAGTAATTTGGTACTATGACAGAAATGGCCAGATTTTCGAAAAACTGAGTGTTAGAGTGAATTTAAGTGAATTAAAGTAATCTTGTTCCGATTAATTCTAGATGTTACTATCGTACTATTACGCTTGTGATTTAATTGACATAATGTACATTAGAAGCGATGAATCACTGCCTATATTTGGTCACTTGGGCAGTAACGAGCTAATAGTGAAACCGGCTAGAAACTAGCC
>CAZSHH010000058.1:5619-18946 GCA_964606525.1 uncultured Dehalococcoidales bacterium | reverse complement strand
ACGTGTGAAATACTCGTCCAAAACCGTGTATTTTAGTTATTTTGGACAGCAATGAAATCATACCAACGCCTCGCTAATCTTTCTTATTTTTAACAAATCAGACAGTAAAACATAAGTTCGGATAGAATAGTACCAGTGTTCTAGTGAATTGTCAAGCATTGTGACCGCGGCCGGCGGCAGCATCGAGGTGGAGAGTGAGGTGGGGAAGGGAAGCGAGTTCAGGGTGAGGTTACCAGCTATAACAACCCCCCTGTTGTCCCCCTTGGCAAGGGGGACAACAGGGGGTGGTATTTCCTCGCTTCTATCCTCCGTCCGTCAACGCAAGGTGGCATCATATCATAATCACCGAAGATGTCGATTGAAGCAGACTTACTGCACCATCACCGAACACGGCAGCGTGCCGTAGTCCACGTCTTTAAATGTTACCCTGATACTGAAATCATATCGTCCCGGCTTCATTCCGGCTGGTATTTCCATCACCAACACTGTAGCCATACTATTAAGATGGGCAAAGAAGCCAGTCTGTTTAGTCTGCATGCCTTTCGGAGCACCGACCATCTCCAGCTTGAGGCTTTTCTCACTCCAACTGAGCTGGGTATAGGAATGGATGATCGTCACACGGAAGATATTATTCCTGGTTTCGCCGGCTTTGGCGGTGATGTGGTCACGGTAACCAAGGTAAATAGCATTTGCGCCTGTGCCTAATTCGCCACCTGCACTGTTGATCGCGGACCAGCCATCAGGCACTACTGCTTTCACACTATCAATAAAATAATTCGAGCTATATTCGATATAGCCGAACGCGCCGCGGATTATCTCGTCCTGGGCTGCCACACCTTCAACCGTTATGGAACACGGCAGTGTGCCGTAGTCCTTGCCCTTGATTTCGATACCGATCAGGAAATCATACCGGCCCTGCGGTAGTCCCGGAGGAATGACGATCACCAGGAAAGGAGCGAGTGTCCCCGGCAGCCCCCCGGCTGAATTACGATAGAATACGAGATCTGCCGGTGCCCCGATAGTATATAGTACGACATCGTCGAGATTATCATCCGTATCAAAACGGCCGGACTCTTTCCTGATAGTGAGGATATTGTTGCGGACCTCGCCGGCTTTGGTGGTGATCTCCGCCCGGTACCTGACGAAGACTGCTCTTGAACCGGCAGCCAGCCTGGTTTCGACCGTCTCGATCTCCGGCCAGCGGTCGGGGACGCCCTGTTCATGGACATTCGCCCGGTATGCAGCACTCCCGGGAGTAGGCACCGGATCGTCCGGAGCAACAAATCCGCTGCTCCAATTCTCTATATTGAGAGGAATCGGTATCTTTTCCCCGGTAATCACCGGGGTAGTACTGGTTGTTGTAACGGGGGTGCAGCCGCCGGCTGCCAGTACCGACAACAGAATAAGGATGGATAGTAATAACAGATTTCTTCTCAAACCTTTTTAACAACCCCCCTATAAGTCCCCCTTGTTAAGGGGGACAAATCACGGACAATATGAACACACGCGATTCTGGAACAACCCCTCTTGAAGTCCCCCTTAGTAAGGGGGACAGCAGGGGGTGGTCTTTAACTCGGATATCCGCTTACTCAACGTCTTGATTACTTCCTCGATTTTGTTAACAACCTCATCATTGGTAAAACGTAGAAAGTGGATTCCCAGCGCTTCAATATATGTTTGCCTTTGTACATCGAAAATCTCAGCTTCGTATCCCAGATGGGTATCGCCGTCGATTTCCAAGTCAAGTTTAAGTTCAGGACAATAGAAGTCTACGATGTAAGATCCTACGCTATGTTGCCTTCGAAAGCGAACATTCAATTGTTTCCTTCTCAACCTTGCCCACATCAATATTTCTGCGCCAGACATTCTATTTCGGAGGTTCTGGCGCTTTATTTTTATTTCAAATTTGTTAAATATCCTGGTCATGGCAAGCCCCCTTATAGAACAATCCCTCTTGAAGTCCCCCTTAGTAAGGGGGACAGCAGGGGGTGGTAACTCCGGCTCCTCTTGTCCGTTTTCTACAACAGATAAGTCTCACAACAAAAGGCATGGGTTGTACAGCAGATACCTTGAACAACTACCCTTGTTTAACGAACCGGCGGGGAAAAGGTTAGCTGATTGATAATCCCGGCAGCGTGCAGCGGCCTGATGCAATCCATTTACAGAAACAGGACCAGTACCTAATAGTATAAATCATGGTTATACCAACCCTATTCACCTTAAGCTTATCGACGAGCAAGCCGATGGTTCGACAAGCTCACCATGAGCGGCTCGCATGTTTCGTGTACCATTGCAACCAGGTACTAGACTACTATCTCCAACATGAGATATTCATAGATACATGGCTTGATGATGATGTTTTAACATGCTAAATTAGGCAAGAACCATATTGAAGTACACACCATGAAGAAGACATTTCTATTCATTCTCTTAGGAGCAGCCGCTTTAATACTCATGCTGACGGCATGCCGTGAACCGAGGGCCTACCGTATACCGGATGATGTCCTGAAACAGATGCCGACGCGAGAGCTGGCGGAGGAGGTCATCGCCAGCCCATACTTGAACGATATGACGGCATATGACAGCCTCCAATACGGATTTGAGCAAGTCAGGTCCGGATACAACGGCCTGGCGGAACTGCTTGACCGCGAGGATGCGGGCAGGGAATTGTCGGCGATGTACCATGAGATGGACCCGGCGGCAGTAAACAGCGTCGAAACAGATGCCGAAAAGGGTTCCTACCGGTGGCGGATGCAGCACGTTGAGACGATACTGGCACAAGAACAGGCTTTGCAGAGACTGAGTCAGATTCAACTCGATACCCTGATGGAAGACTGTGCCGTAAAATATGAGCAAAAACAACAACTTGCGGACGTTTACGGAAATGATGAGAGCACCATCCGGTTGATGGGCAGGATACTGCAGCAAACAGGCGATGCCGGATTCGCCCGGACAATAAACGAAGACCCAATGCTCCAGTCATTCCTCAGCCAGGGTACGCGTTCAAGTACAGCGGTGAGAAACGAGATTTTGGCCCGGGCCAGGCAATACCTGGCAGATAGATAAGGCGATTGAAGGACGGACACACGGGTGTTCAGTAAATCACTGTAAGTAGAACTCAAAATATCTCACTACGCCTGCCGCCACGGTTTGACCGGCCGGAAAAAGCGGAGTAAGGTAAAAATGCTTAACAACGCCATGATGACGATACGGGGAATCGCCAATTTCGCCATATCCAGGAAGAAAGCGGACCGGGCGGATGCGAATAAAGAAACCAGGCCGAGTCCTGCGGAGATGAGTAATAAAAGTGAAACGATAAGCGCCGTGATCCACGCCCATTTTTGACGAAACCACAGGCCGATGCCAATAACGATAGGGATGATGCCGTACAACATCTCGATCCCATATCCCCAATAATTAAGCCAGGATGAACCAGCGAAATGCGACCACACCCGGTAAACACTATATACGGCCAGGCCCAGTTCGGCGATGCCCACCACCACCCAGGCCAGCCCCAGTATTCTATCTCTATCGATTGATACGGCAGCAGCCATCTAGCCCTCCTTATCCTGGTTGCCGGCTTTTCACCGGCTGATTCAGCGATAATTTGTACAGAATTCTTCCATCCATCAATTACAGATAAACGAACGGGAAGGGGAAAAGGTTAGCCAAGGTCTAATTACGCGATGGATTTCCATCCAGGTAGATTTTGGCGGTAAGAGACGCCAGCGGTGAGATATCAGTAATCTGGTTATTGCTTAAACTTAAGGTCTCCAGATAGATTAGAGAAGCCAGGGGAGTAACATCGGTGATATCGTTGTTATAAAGATGCAGTACTTTTAATTTGGTAAGAGAGGCCAGTGGGGAGACGTCAGTTATCCGGTTCCTTCCCAAACTCAAGATTTCCAGGTTAACGAGGGAAGCTAGTGGGGACAGGTCCGAAATTTCATTACCACCGAGGTCCAGCCTTTGCAGATTCTTAAAGTGCTCCAGTCCCGATATGTTCTTGATGCCCTTATCAACTAGATATAAATATGTACATTCTTCCAGTTCTTCTACCTGTATTCCACCCTCGCCCAGGTAAAGCCCAATGCGATAGGCCAGTACTTCATCCTGGAAAAGACTATCCGGCGTAATTGTGGTTGACGCCGGATTCTGGCAACCACCAGCTAATACGACAAATATTAAGATAGCCATAATCAGAATATTCTTCATATTTGTTTTTACTCTATTGGGTATTATATGAACTTAACCACCTCACATTATCAGCTTCAAACTGAAAATTCAACTTCGTATGATTAATACACCTATTGTATAGATGTGATGGAACTTATATCCAATTCTGAAGAACCTGATAATTAACTACCTTAGCTTAATGAACCAGCAGGTAAAAGGTTAGCCGGGAATACCAGACATGGTCATTATCATCAGGGACTCAGCCGGACGCCGTTTTTGCCCCACAACAGTGCTCCCTCGCCGCTGATCCTCTGGATATAGGATGATGCTTTCTCACGGATACCTTCGCCGGCTGCCCAGGTGACAAAACAACCGCCGCGGCCGTCCGGAGTAATCCCGGCCGGAATGGTATAGCCGCCCCAGTAAGGCGATATGGCGGATACCCGGATACCCTGAGCGCCCCAGAGCCTGGTGCCCCCGGCATCGATACGCTGGGCACAGAAATATTTGTGCCCTTTCTCCGTATAATTCCAGGTAATGACCGCCCCACCCTCCCCATCGCCCGCAGCGAAATAGTAAACGGTGCTGCTGCCTTCATTCGACTGTCCGGCAGCGATGCCTTTTTCTCCCCAAATTGTGTTTCCCGTTATGTCCAATTTTTGGGCATAGATAACTTTCGTGTCGCACCAGCAGATAACCGCATCTGCCAGGCTTTCCCCGGCGATGGAGACCATAACCACACCCGGCAAACCCGTTACCAGGCATTTGCCGTAATCGCCCCACATGGCTTTGCCCTCGCTGCTGATCCGCTGCGCATAGACTTCCCGGCCGGTAATCAGTTTGCCATCGTCACTGAAGATGCTCTGTATCCAGATAAAGACAGCCCCGCCCACGCCATCGCTGATCAGTGTCCGGCCAAGGCTTGTGCCGAGATAACCGGAATCGGCCTTGCCGGTGATTTTTATACCTTCCGGGTGCCAAACAACACGGCCGTTTTCATCCAGTTTCTGAATATAAAAGTTGCCTTCGCTGTAGCCGGGATGGTCTTTCCAGGCGAGGAAGGTATTGCCAGCGGCATCGCCGGCTAAGGCAAAGCGGTCCAGGCCCGGTGCATCGGCCGAAACCAGGTAACCGTCATCAAGGCCGGACTTTTGGATGCCGATATGGTTTTCATCAGCAGCCCAAGCAATGACGGTTCCGCCCGGCTCGCAGCCTACCACCTGGAACCCGGCAGAAGGCAAGCTGACGGTTTTGGCCACCGGCTCAGGTTCTGCCACCGGATTCCCGTCCATATCCCACCGGGAAAGCCATATCTGGCCGCTTAATGCATAGACTGCCGTGACATTGCCGGACTCACCGGTTGCCAGCGAAGCTAATTGTCCTTGGCTTTCAGAAAAACCTTTTATGCTGGAGCCGAGTTTCTTCCCAGGCTTGTCCCAGAGAATTTCTCCTCGACTCCCCAGCCGCTGCAGGTACAGGTCCGAATTATTCCCATGGTTTACTTCATAAACCACATAAACCCCACCCGCCCCATCCGGTACTCCACAGGGATTACCGACGGCATACTCCGGGGGGCGGCCATTGAGACAACCGCCTAATACTACCAGGATTACTAAAAACAGACTGGCAACGACGGCTTTAATCATCTTCATTTACCCTTGTTTAACGAACGAGAAGGGAAAAAGGTTAGCCGATCTGGCTGTTTTTCACCGGAAGCGACTGAACAGGATATACAGGACACCGACGATAATAATGAAGGTTCCGCTTCATATGCCTGATATCGTCAAGTCCATCACGGCCTGATATTCGGCGTGTTTGATACACGGTGTCTGGCCCGTATCAAGAACATAATCACGGCAATAATAGCCAGGATGCCGGTGCCAATACCAATCATCAGCCAGAATATCCCGCGTTGCCACCATGGATCAGCCGGCGGCGGGCCGACCAGGTCGAAGAACAGCCTGGCAGTATTGGCTGGATCATCCTGCTGCCAGATTTCATATCGATAACGGGGGCCGACCAGGATATTTTTGGTTTGTCCGGCTGCTTCCAGGGCTACCCAATCGAGCCATTGGCTATCTCGAACAATAATATCCGTACCGGTAGGCCACCATGCCAGGGCTGTTTCCCCTTCAAACAGCCGGGAATGAAGCACGGTCCCGTCAGGCAATCCGGCAGTCCCGGTTATGTTAATTGAGTAGAAATCAATCCTTATTCTGGAGACGTCGAGCTGTCCGGCGATTATGTCCGCAGATGCTGCAGGTTGTGTTGTGGTAAGCGCGGCATTTGTAGACGTCGTTGTTTGGGCATCAGCATAATGGTTACACCCTGCCAACGGGATCAATACTAAAGAAAAGACCGATAATACGAACGCTGTTTTATAAACCGAACTAATGGTCATAACTTGTCCTCATTATCTCGTGATGTTTCATAAACCTTAACGTCTTAAGGATTATTCATCCTTAATTTACCCTTGTTTAACGAACGAAAAGGGTAAAAGGTTAGCCGGTCTAGCTGTTTTTCACCAGAAGCGGCCAAACAGGATATACAGGACACCGACGATGATAATGAATAATGCGAGTCCGATCAGGACACCGGGTTCGCCTGCCTTACGGGGAGGAAGTGAAAGCCGGCGAGCGGGGCACGGTTTCAGTTACTTCCGTACCGTCAGGCATGAAATACCGGATGACGGTATCGGTAGCCGCACCAACAGGGTCAATTTGATCGTTTACACTATCGTTTAAAAAACTCCAGGAAAGTGAAAAACTCGTCCTCTCGCCCGGATTAAGGTCGACCTGTTTTCCAGAGTCGGGAATCATTTCCATTTCCTCACGCATCGCCTGCCCTGCCCTGGTGATGGTATAGACCAGTACCCGTACATCGGACAATCGAACGTCTCTCCGGTTCATGAGTGTGACGGTATACTTGATCTGTTGACGGCCGGAATCCTCAATGTCAATAGTCATGGATCCGCCGGCGCCAATTATGGAGTCTAATGATCTGGAATCTGATGAATAGTCGCGTTCATCCAGGGTCCAGCCAGGCTGTAATTGTCCGTCGGCGCTTAAAGGTGGTTCGACCGTCACTGGAATATCGAAGTCGTAATACCTGGTGGTACTTTGCAGAGTACAGGCCTGATCTTGAGGCCCGAAAGGCGGGATATAGGTGGTACGCTTCTCCTGCCGGAGCAGGTAGTCATCCCGCCCTATCCAGAATTCTCCTTCTTCCTGCCAACTTCGCGCCCATTCATGCCAACGGTTAGCCGCAGTTTGTATGTACTGCTGTACAGGATCGAGAGTTGCGGTAGCGGCCGGAGTACTATCCTGCAGCCTGTCAACCTGCCCCCGGTAATGGTAGCAGAGAACCCCGTCGATCACCTCATCCGGCAGTTTTTCCAGATTTTGAAGAGACTCGATAAGGTCGAGCGAGTCTTCCCTGGTGGGAGGGCCGATTGCAGAGGCGATCACCCCACTGATTCCGGTCATCTTGAAGTCAGGAGCCTCGGGTTGTTGTCCCCATTCATACCTGTCGCGGCCGATAGAGATACTGTCACCCGATACATTGCCTTCAATAACTGCGATATGATACTGGTCGGGAGCGGCAAATTCAACCGTGTATTGCACGGTGCGCGTCAATCCGCCCTGATCGATCATACGGGTATTGTCCGCCTTATAATACTGAAGTCCGATCGCCGCCGCCCGCACTCTGGCAAAGATCCCATTTTCCTGGCCGGCACCGGTCCACGGCTGCCAGACCAAAAGCCCGACCAGTACCACAACTGCGACTGGTACTGCTACGGCCAGAGGCCGCAGCCACGGGGAGCGCTTCACGGATTGCCGGCGGCCGATGGCCGCCATGGCGGCTTCACTTAACGAATGGAAACCCTGAGTTGACCGCAGCGCATCCAGGTCATGTTTAATCCGGGAATACTCAGACAAACGGAAACGGCACTGCTCACAGGCAGCGATATGTTCTTCCACTACCTGCTTATCATGGCCTGATATCTCGCCGTTGGCATAAGCGGAAAGGAAGTCTTCCATTTCAGAGCACTTCATCGCATTTCTCCATCTGAAGTATAAAAATGACGGAATTCACGACTGGCCCGGGCGACCCGCTTGCGTACTGCTTCCTCGGAAATACCCAGGATCCCGGCGATCTCCCGGTACTTGAAGCCTTCAGCAAAATGGAGCACAAGGCACTCCCTTTGTGCCCGGTTCAGCTTGAGCAAGGCCTCCTCGATTCTGAGTGAGTTCTCCGTTTCATCAACCCTGCCCGCACCGTCACCACCGCCGAGGAAAGGAAGAAAAGCGATCAGTTTCCTGCGCCGGAAGTACTTGCGGGCATTGTTGATGGCGATGCTGTACAGCCAGGAACGCAGCGAATCCCTGATAACGGAATCGGAGTCACTCAGGAAACCGTAAGCCCTGACAAAAGTGTCCTGCGCCAGGTCACGGGACAACTCGTAGTCGCCGGTAAGGCGATAAAGATAGCGCTGCAGCGGTATCTCATACCGGGCGACAATACCGGCAAAGGCTTCCCGGTTGCCCGAACATACCAGCGCCGTGAGGGCGGCATCATCCAGAACAGCGGCTTCTTCCATCATCTTTACACTATAAGATCCCTGAGAAAGGCAAAACCGGACAACGATATTTTAATGTGCGGTATATACAGGTAATCAAGTATCAGTAAAAAAGTGACTCGAAAGTGGTCGAAAACAAGGCAAACCCTCCATTCCACCAATATGACAGGTTTCCCAATATCATTTTTCTCCCCTTGTTTAACGAACGGAAAAGGGAAATGTTAGCCGCCGCGGATTTATTCTTACCGAAAGCAGCGAAAAATGATATATACAATACCAAGAATAACAATGAATGAAAGCAGACCAATCAGGGTTCCAATGATTTGAGTTTTCCAGGGGGAATTTCTTTTCGGAGGTCGGGGGGCAGACCCTCCTTCTTTCTGTTGATCGATATATCCTCTGACGCTGCGTTCCGTTTCATGAGATCTCATTTTAGTTACCCTTAATAGAATGGATTGTAAGCAAACGAAGCCCACAACCCCATACTCAAGCTTATTACTTAAAATCAATAAAATATCAGCGAATGGATGAAAGATACAACTTATTATTTTTTAAAGAAGATGGATCATCACCTTGATCATAATCTTCAATGCAGGCTGCAATTTCAATCTGCTTTAGTCGGTGCAGCTAGCCAGAATAGTCCATTATATCGTTCTGGTATCGGTTGTTTGACTAGTTTTTCGGCCCATTCTTTAGTGGTCTCTCCCCCTCCAAGTATAATCCAACTTCCTACTCGGGCGACTATATGCCCCCTTTCGTCGAGAACCGATGTTACTAAACCACGCCTAATTACTGAATAACCATGAGGCCAGATAATCATTTCACCCTTTCCAAAGAACCCAAGTCCGTTGGATATAGGTCGTATGCAAATACACCCGTCAATGATTACCAGTCTTCCGCGTATTGCAGAATCAAAATAGGTTTCTGAAATCTCAGATCTTGTTAAGAATAAATTGACACGTGAGAAGGGAAAACCAAATGTAGAAATAACGAGTAATAAAGCCAGTACTAGTACACATATGATAATCGAGATGGTAATCACCATTTTCTCTTTTATCATGCCAGATGAATATTCATATAGCATATGCTAATCAATACTCTTACTCATATTATTTTCCATCATGCTATGATTTCTAAAATGGTGTCCGCTTCATCAGGAGAATAATTTCACTTAAATACGGACACCATTTTAGAACGTAAGTTCATTATTGTCAAACTGACTGATTAAGGAGAAGTTAAAATACTAACACCAAGTCCAGATTCACAATAATCCGCAGCTGTAAAACAAGCATAACCTCCTGCTGCTCCGGCTGAATGTACTCCATAAGCGGTATTTCCTACGTACCATGGGCAACCACTATCACCTGTATCCGAAAGATCAGGATAGCCAAGAGTAGGTTCGACACCAATATAAGTATCTGTAGCTCCCGGTACATCGGAATATTCATTTTTTGAATATATTTCACCTTTAGTATAGTGAGTAGAACTTCCGTATTTTTCAACATCCTCGCCGATATACATACTCCAACGATTTGTTCTTGCAGTAATATCACGAGTTGTGCTTGGACCGATTAGGATTTTATTCTTAACCGTTAGAGAATTATTAATGTTAAACTGAACATCGTAAGGACCACTATAAGCCTCGGATACAAACTCAAGTATACGAGGAAAAGGATCCCAATAGATTAGCCAGCTATTAGCTACATGGCCTGCAGTAATGATTCCCATTTGTCCATCGGAGTTTCTTCTCACTCCAAAACCAGTAGTCGCATCATCTCCGTAAGTTAGAGTAAGACCTCCTATTAAGTCGGTTTCAGCTTTATATAGTTCTTCATTTGAGACTATTTTCACATATTCAGGGAAATTAATATCCTCTAACTGAATCGCCATGTCAAATTTGTTTTTGTTAGTCTGTTCTACCTTTATTACAACGCAGTTAGCTCTTTCATCAATATAGCCTCCTGTTCGTAGTCCCATACTATCAAATGTTGCTTTTAGTTCAATTTGAGTTTTCTCAAGATCTCGTAAAGAAACATTTACCCGTTTTACTCTTATCACACTACTCTCATTTTTCAATTCGTCAGGTAAATATTTACCTAATGTAGTTTCGCCATCACGGGTAAATAAGGCAACAATCTGAAATTCTGGAGAATCTACTAAATACATTCCCGCATAGGTTTCCGGCTCTTTCTCCATCAATAAAGGCATCAAGAATCGAAATTTATCTTGCAGGTCAAAACGAAGTAAAGCTTCGTCAAGTGTTACTCCATGAGTTTCTGCATAAGAACGAGCAGAAATAACTCTCCCGTCTTCTTTTTCTTCTTGGAATACTACTACTGAGGAAGGATTTTCTTCTTGTCCATATGCTGTCGGTCCAGATACAAGTATAATAGATATAGTGATTAGGATGGCAGAGAATATAGCTAATATTTTCTTAAGTGTCATCTATTTCTCCAATATTGTTTTTTATTCTCCATTCTCGATTTTCCTTCAAGACGCAAGCTATGCTTAGTCCATTGGTCATACCCAGAATAAAATATTTAAACTAATAAGAATTTTCATGACACACAATCCTCCTTTTTTCGTTTCTTTTTCCGGCGGCCGGCTACTGCGGCCAGACCACCAGCGACGAAGCACGGTTGTCCCAGCCATATGTGCCCAGGTTGGGATACTGAATCCAGTAGTACCCGTGAAAATAATCGCCCTGGAGATTGGGCAAGTCGAATAAGGTAATGCCGTTATCGGCATAGGCACTGATTTCCATGGAAGAGATGATGTTGTCCATGCTGCCGAGACTAAACATGCTGACTCCCGGAGGTACTTCCAGTTGTCTCATGCCGGAAAGGTAATAACCTTCACAAAACCTGCTGTAAATAGATAAGGTAGAAAATAAACCGGCTTTCGATTGTGTGCTGATGAAATCTTCCAGATCAATTTCATCCGTAAATGCATAAAGCCGGCCGTCTAGCCCCAGGGTGAAACCGAGCTGCCGGCCGTCGAATTTATGGATATCTTCCGGTTGATATAGAACGCCGTCGATAACCACCGGCACTTCCGGAACCTGATGTACGATTTTCGCTTCGGCTTCGGGAGTCATTTGATGTCTTACCATGAAATCCACCTGCTTTGTACCAGCCGGCAGCTTCTCCACTACCCCTTTTTCTTCCCGGACGACTTTCCAGGTTTTCCCGCCATCTGTCGTATAGCGGCCGACGGCGCTTCCGGTACTATCGTCCGGTGTCGCGGCAACGGAACCGGCTTGCGCTAGTACGGCCGGTGATATAAACGCCGGCCCGCAAACTAAAACCACCGCCAGCAAAGAACCTAATATTATCCTCTCAATACTGATCATGGCAGCCCCCTTATTAAATATGGTTACAAAGCAGGGAAAGTTGAATCGCTCATCTTTACTGCATATGATTGGTTAATACGTGATGGATAGTACCTGCTTCCACCATAACACGTGAACCTCAAATTGTCCTCAACGCAACCTCAATTTTTCCTCAATTTAGCGGATATTTTGAGAAACAGGACTAAATTACTATCCCAATCAGGAGTTATTCATACACAAAGAACTTGACCCGTTTTTTGTCTTGAGTCATAATCAGGATGGATTCCCGGCCCACTTGGAGGAGGAGCCATATTTAATGCGTATCCTCATCATCGAAGACGAACAAAAACTCTCCGCTTCCCTGAAACGGGTATTAACCGAGGCCGGCTATGCCGTGGATGCTGCTTTGACCGGGGAAGAAGGACGGAAAATGGCTGCTGATTTCTCCTACGACCTTATCGTCCTGGACATCATCCTGCCCGGGATCGACGGCCTGGAGGTTTGCCGGGGCCTGCGCCTGAAAAAGACGGCGGCCCGCATCCTGATGCTGACACAAAAAACGGCGCTGGCCGACCGTGTGGCCGGACTCGACTGCGGTGCCGATGACTACCTGGCCAAACCGTTCGAAGTCGACGAACTGCTCGCTCGCGTCCGGGCGCTGCTGCGGCGGGAGTCGAGCGGCTCGCCCATACTGCAAGCCGGCAGCATCACCCTGGATACGGCCAACCGGCAGGTGATACGGGAAGGCAGAGAAATCACGCTGCGGCCCCGGGAATACGCCATCCTGCATTACCTGATGAGCCAGGCCGGGAATACCGTCACCCGGTCGATGATCGAGGGCCATGTCTGGAACATCGATACCAGGGAAACCACCCACTTGCTGGATGTATATATGAGTAATTTAAGGAAAAAACTTGGCGAAGGGGTGATCGAGACAGTACGGGGGGTGGGCTACCGGATCAGGTAGACATTTTGGCTTAGGTGGACACCCTCATCCCGGCCTTCTCCCATCAAGGGAGAAGGGGCTAACCAAGTTGCTAATTCTCTCGCCCCTTTGTGGGAGAGAGCTAGAGTGAGGGCAGTATAGAGTACCCTCATCCCGGCCTTCTCCCATCAAGGGAGAAGGGGATAACCAAGTTGCTAGTTCTCTCGCCCCTTTGTGGGAGAGAGTCAGAGTGAGGGCAGCATAGAGTACCCTCATCCCGGCCTTCTCCCATCAAGGGAGAAGGGGATAACCAAGT
>CAZSHH010000058.1:0-5519 GCA_964606525.1 uncultured Dehalococcoidales bacterium | reverse complement strand
TGCTAGTTCTCTCGCCCCTTTGTGGGAGAGAGCTAGAGTGAGGGCAGCATAGAGCACCCTCATCCCGGCCTTCTCCCATCAAGGGAGAAGGGGCTAACATAGTTGTTAGTCCTAAAATTAATTAAGAATGTCATTTCGATGGAGTCCCGATTTATCGGGGCGACTGAGAAATCCGTATTATCATTCATGGAAACGGATTCCTCCCCTTCATTGCATTCGGGGTCGGAATGACATCTAAAGTTATTTTTCGACAACCTCAGAGTGAGGGAAAAATTTCATATGAAATTCTTGCGCAGCATCAAGGTCAGGATCACGTTATGGTACGTGTTGATTGCAGCCGTACTGGTAGCATTTTCGGGACTAACCGGTTATATACTGATGTCCCGCGGCCTGTCTTTGAAAACGGTATATCCCTGGAGTATGCGTACGGTTCAAATCGAGAGAAACAATGATGAAGTGACCGTCAGTGATTTTTCAGATGTACTACAACAAGAAGGCAGGCCGCTGGGGATTACCAGTATCCGGGGATACCATTCCGATGAACTGGTGGAGCTCGCCGCAGAAAATGCTACGATCGAATTTGATACTTTAACCGGGCCGCTGCTCCTTGATGCAAAATTATTCTTAACCCGGGATATGGATAAATCCACCGAGATATGGTTGTATCTTTATCCCGCCGCCGACCAGAAAGAGTCATATGAATTGCTTCAAGTAATTCAAACCATGACCGCCCGCGAGATGATGCTGGCGGATTTCCGTAAAACCGTTCTCATCACCGCCGGCCTGACCCTGGCCCTGGCGGCCGTACTGGGCTTCTTCATCATCTGGCGGCTGCTGCGGCCTTTATACAATATCAACCGGACCGCCGGGGACATCGACGGCCGCCAAATGGGCCGCCGCCTGAAAGTGGAAACCGGGGATGAATTCGGGGAACTGGCTGCCAACCTCAACCGGATGTTCGACCGTTTGGAAACGGCCGTCAATACCGAACGGAAGGTAGCTTCCGACCTCTCCCACGAACTGCGCACCCCCCTGGCGGTAATGCAGTCGGAAGCCAGCCGGGCACTCAAAAAAGAACCCGGCGACGAAGCCTACCAGCGGGCGCTGGAAACGGTCAACCGCGAGATCACCCATGTAGCCGCGGTGGCGGAACGGCTGCTCTTCCTGGCCCGTTCGGAACACCATAACGAGATGGTCATGGGGGAGGTCGATCTTAAAGCCTTGATGACCGAGATCGGCTGGGACACGGAAGCCCTGTGTGAGGAAAAGGGCATCACTTTCCACTCCGATATCCCGGAAACCGCCGGAAATTTCCGCATCCGGGGCGACCAGACCCGGCTGCGGGAGTGCTTCCTGAACCTGGCCGGCAACGCCGTACGTTACACCCCGGCCGGGGGTACGGTCACGCTGTCGTTATCGCGGGAGGGCGGCTTTTTCCTGGCGGCGGTCAGCGATACCGGCAGCGGCATCCCGGCGCAGCACCTGCCCCATATCTTCGAACGGTTCTACCGCGTGGAGCAGGAGGAGACGGAGAAAGACGGGGGGGCGGGGCTGGGACTGGCCATCTGCAAACGCATCGCCGAACTCCACGGCGGCCGCATCACCGTTGAGAGCAAGCCGGGGAAAGGCAGCAAGTTCACGGTGTATTTACCGGGTACGCTTTTACATACCGGAACACTAAAGTGATATTAACCCCTTTTTATCTTTCCCCCTGGTAAGGAGTATACAACATGAGACGAATCCATCTATATCTTCCCTTGGGAAGGGAAGAGGAAACGGATACTTCGACAGGATCAATATGAGCGGACTTAATAGCCAAATATCCTGCAGTACCTCACAGGCTCATCATGAGTGGACTTGCCAGCAGAACATCCTGCATTACCTTACAAATGTCAACACGTTGTTGAAGGAATCCAGAGTCAGGCCAAAAATTAGTCATCTGGTCTCTTTCGATGGCGTATCGACGATCGAGTCGTGAGTGGGCACTTATTGGACAACCTTACTTTGGCGGGACCATGTCCTACTGGGTCCTTACAATTCTACCGGACTGAATTTTGGAATTTATTTCTCGGTCTTTGAAATGTTGAATATATTTTGCGCTCCATCTTATAAGTTGGTATTTCAGATTTATCTTTTCTTTCTTATCTGGTACCATTAACCCACCTGTTGACTAAGGATACGAAATGTCGCAAGCAACCACCGGCCAAGCACAAAAAACCAGCCTTCGCCAGAGAGACTGGACCAAGGGCTCCGTCACCGGCAATCTGCTGCTGCTATCGTGGCCGATGGTGCTCATGGAAGGGTTGTGGGTAGCCGGCCAGCTGATCGACATGGTCTGGATCGGCCGGTTGGGTTCCGACGCCATCGCCGGTGTGGGGCTGGCGAATGTGGTGGTGATGATGATCTTTTCACTGGATATGGGCATCCTCACCGGGGTGCGGGCGATGATCGCCCGCTATGTCGGGGCCGGCGACCCGCGTGAAGCGGCCCGCGTGGCCGGCCAGGCCCTCCTGCTCGGCGTCTGTATCGGGGCCGTGATCACCCTCGCCGGCATTTCCCTGGCAGAGAGGCTACTGGGCCTGTTCGGCACCAGTGCCGGGGTAGTGGCCGAGGGCACCGCCTACCTGAGATTGATGCTGGCCGGGTGGACCGTCAGCGAGTTGATGCTGATGGGCTTGTATTCCGTCCAGGCTTCCGGCGATACGGTCACGCCGATGATCGTGGAAGCAGTGATCCGCATCATCCATATCGCCCTCTGCCCTTTCCTGGTACTCGGACTCTGGGTATTTCCCCGGATGGGTGTCAGCGGGGCGGCTCTGAGCAACGTGCTGGCCCAGGTCCTGGGGGCTGCCGCCATGATCTGGGTCATGTTTAAAGGCCGCACCCGGATACATCTCATGATAAAGGACTTAAGAGTGGCCCCCGGTATTATCAGGCGTATCTTCCGGATCGCCATCCCCGCGGTGGCGATGAACCTGCAAAGCTCTTTCGGCGGCATGTTGCTGATGCGGCTTATCATCCCCTTCGGGACCCTGTCCGTCGCCGCCCACAGCCTGGCCGGACGCGTGGAGATGTTCCTCTTCGTGCCCGGCATGGGGCTCGGTACCGGGGCCGGCGTCCTCGTCGGCCAGAACCTGGGAGCGAACCAGCCGGAGCGGGCGAAGCGCAGCGCCTGGCTGGCCGTGGCCATGGTAGAGATTTTCATGGCGGTTTGTGCGGCCACCGTCCTGATCTGGGCAGAAAGCATCATCGGCATCTTTTCCACTGAAACCGGCCTGATCTCCCTCGGCGCGGCCTTCCTGCGCATCGCGGCAGCGGGCTACCTGATCTCCAGTTTCGGGATGATACTGCAAAACTGCATCGCCGGGGCGGGGGATACCATGCCGAATATGATCGTGAGCATCGTCACCATGTGGGCGGTGCAACTGCCATTAGCTTTCTGGTTATCACAGCATACCGGGTTGGGCATCTATGGTATACGCTGGGCGATGATCATCAGTGCCGCAGTAGCGGCGGCCGCTTTCATAGCTTATTTCTGGTCCGGCCGCTGGATGAAAAAACGGCTGTAAGTTTTATTCGAGATACGATTCCAATGCCGCCGGCTTCTTCAGTTCCACCGTGCCGCCGTCGAAAGCAATCAGGCCTTCTTCCCGCAGATCACCCATTTCCCGGGACAGCGACGGCCGGGGTATATTAAGGTAGTCGGCCAACTCGTGTCGTTTCATGGGTATAGTGATGCTGGTATTACCTTTTTGGCGGTACAGGTCCACCAGGTAGCGGCTGACCTTGCCCCGGATGCTGCGGGCAGACAAATGCTCGATCCGCTGGTTCAACATCAGGGCTCGATTGGAGAGTATCTTCAGGGTATTCATGATGAGGGTGCTGTGCGAGGCGCAGATGTTGGCACAGTTGCCCAGCACTTTACCCGGAGGGAGGAACAATAAAGCGGCATCATCCTGGGCGATCACCGTTACCGGCCACACCCTGGTATCGGAAAAAGCCACCATCTCGCCGAAGATATCGCCGGCATCCAACAGATTCAGGATGATGCGGTTGCCAGACACCGTTTCCTTATTCAGCGACACTTTACCGCTGGCGATGATGCCAATCCCCTGGAAGGGCTGCCCATGCAGGGCGACTATTTCCCGCTGTTTATACTGCCGGACCACCGGCTGCAGACAGTTCAACATTTTATCCAGGGCTTCATCCTCGATGCCTTTGAACAGGGGCGAGTCCCGCAGTGACGACAGCCATTCCCGGAACATTTTTCGGCCCTCCAGAATTTTCGTAACTTATGTTACCGCTTCTGATAATTCATTCTATTATATTACTAGTAAATAACCAAGAAACGAAGATTATTAGTGGAGGGAAATATATGGCTGAGATGTTCTGTTTTCAATGTGAACAAACCGCCGGCGGCACCGGCTGCACCAAAATCGGTGTCTGCAGCAAGAAACCGGAAGTCGCCCATAAGCAAGACCAGTTAGTAGCCGCCCTGATCGGTCTGGCCCGGGCTGCCAAAGGCAAATCCCCCGGGGTTAAGGCCGATGTCCTGGTCATGGAAGCACTTTTTGCGACCCTGACCAATGTGGACTTCGACCCCGTCCGCATCGATGAGTACCGGGACGCCGTGGCCAAAGAAAAAGCGAAACTCGGCGGAGCGGACGATTACGACCCTGCAGCTTTATACCATGGGGAAACCGATACTACTTCACTCCGTGCCGCGCTTATTTTCGGCCTCAAAGGGATGGCGGCCTACGCCCTGCATGCCCATGTGCTGGGCAAGGACAACCTGGAAGTATCCGGCTGGTTCTACAAAGGGCTGCAGGCAGTGGGTGAGGAACACAGTGTCGAGGAATGGTTGTCCCTGATCATAGAATTCGGACAGGCCAACCTGAAATGCATGGCGCTGCTCGATGAAGCCAATACCTCGGCTTACGGGCATCCCGTGCCCACCAAAGTCAGCCTGAAGGTAGAAAAAGGGCCTTTCATCGTCGTGACCGGCCACGACCTGCTGGACCTGAAAGAACTGCTGGAACAGACAAAAGGGAAAGGCATCAACATCTACACCCACGGCGAGATGCTGCCCGCCCATGCCTATCCCGAACTGAAAAAATACGCTCATCTCAAGGGCAACTACGGCACCGCCTGGCAGAACCAGCAGAAGGAATTTGCCAACCTGCCGGCGCCGGTCCTCTACACCACCAACTGCATCATGATGCCGCGGGACACTTATATAAACAACATCTTTACGACTTCGGTGGTGGGATATCCCGGCGTGAAGCACATCCCGGAAAAGAACGGGAAGAAGGATTTCACGCCCATCATCCAGAAAGCACTGGAGTTAAAGGGGTGGGCGGAGGACAAGCAGTTCACCGGCATCAACGGCGGGACCGAAGTGACCACCGGCTTTGCCCGGAACGCGGTCATGGGCGCCGCCGATACCGTGATCGACGCCGTGAAATCGGGCGCCCTCAAGCACATCTTCCTGGTGGGCGGCTGCGACGGGGCCAAACCCG
>CAZSHH010000057.1:16007-19237 GCA_964606525.1 uncultured Dehalococcoidales bacterium | reverse complement strand
AACCAACCGTCCCCAACCGCAAAAGGATAGGGACGCTGGAAATGGCATGGCGGTTACCGTGGGCCGACTGCGCAAGTGTAATGTGTTTGATTACCGCTTTGTCGGTCTGCATCATAACACAGTAAGAGGAGCGGCCGGCGGCTCGATACTGGCGGCGGAACTTCTCAAAGCAAAAGGCATGATAAAGTAATACTAATAAATCAGTAAGACAAAGAGCCGGATAGTATCTCAACATCCGGCTCTTTTTGTTAGTTTGCTTCGAAACAGGCTCATCCCTCTTGACAAACCTCACCTTAGCATTTAATCTTAATATTGTATTCTAAAACAATCTTGACTTAGCCCCACAATCGAAGTTCAACCTTGGTTGGCTTCCCGCCAAAAGCGGTAGGGTGCAAGTCTGCCGCTGAGTAGTGGCGCAGTTTGACTTTTCCAATGTCTTAGCCTAAAATTAGCTGTGTCATTGTGCCCACATAGCTCAGTCGGTAGAGCACATTCTTGGTAAGAATGGGGTCATCGGTTCGAATCCGATTGTGGGCTTTTTACTAGAAGGAGAAAAAGAAATGGGAAAGCAGAAATTTGTACGTTCTAAACCACATTGCAATGTAGGGACGATTGGTCATGTCGACCATGGCAAGACTACCCTGACAGCAGCGATTACGCTGGTTCTATCGAAAGCAGGTACGGCTACATTCCGCGCCTTCGATTCTATCGATAATGCCCCGGAAGAGAAAGCCCGTGGTATGACGATCGCCATCGCACACGTTGAGTATGAAACAGCCAAACGTCATTATGCCCATGTCGACTGCCCGGGACATGCTGACTTTATTAAAAACATGATTACCGGTGCCGCCCAAATGGACGGTGCCATATTAGTCGTCAGCGCCCCCGACGGCCCCATGCCGCAGACTCGCGAACACATCCTGCTTTCCCGCCAGGTAGGCGTACCGTATATCGTGGTGGCCTTAAATAAAGTCGACCTCATGGAAGACGAAGAGCTTCTTGAACTCGTTGAAATCGAAGTCAGAGAACTTTTATCCAAACAGCAATTCCCTGGCGATAAGACGCCCTTTGTTAGAGTAAGTGCGACCAAAGCTCTGGAATGCGGATGCGGCAAACGCGACTGCAAATGGTGCGGTCCCATCTGGAAATTGATGGATGCCGTCGATGAATATATTCCGACTCCCGTCCGCCCCGTCGATCAGCCCTTCCTGATGTCGGTCGAAGATGTATTCAGCATCAAAGGCCGCGGTACTGTTCCCACCGGACGTGTCGAGCGTGGTGTTATCAAACCGGGACAGGAAGTTGAACTGGTCGGTTTACATCATGAACCCAAGAAAGTAATCGCCACCAGCCTGGAAATGTTCCACAAGATACTTGATGACGCGGAACCAGGCGACGCCGTCGGTATCCTCCTTCGCGGCGTAGAACGTGAAGATATCGAGCGCGGCATGGTTATTGCCGCTCCCGGTTCGATCAAGCCCCACACCTATTTTGAAGGTCAGGTATATATTTTAAGTAAGGAAGAAGGCGGCCGGCACACTCCGTTCTTTAATGGCTATAAACCCCAGTTCTATATCCGGACCACTGATGTTACGGGAACCGCCGAACTTCCCGAGGGCATGGAAATGGCCATGCCTGGCGATAATGTCACCATGAAAATAAAACTGATTTATCCGGTAGCAATGGAACCAGGCCTCCGCTTCGCTATCCGTGAAGGTGGGAGAACCGTCGGTGCCGGTTCCGTTACTAAGATAATAGAGTAATTGAGATGGCTAAAAAAGGCGATACCAGAGTAATTATTACCCTTGCCTGCACTGAATGTAAGGAAAGGACATATACAACTACTAAAAACCGGAAAAATGATACGCAGCGGATGGAATTGAACAAGTATTGTCCGCGCTGCCAACATACTACTCCACATAAGGAAGCAAAATAGCGGCAGCTATAAAAGACGATTTTCGGTATAATAAGTAGTTGAAATATATGACTCTGTTGGAGTTGTAAATTGTTAAAGCCGCGTGCTGCTGCATCTAAAACCAGCAGTGGAACCAGGTTGAATTTTTTCAGTGATACCTTAAACGAATTGAAGAAGGTAACATGGCTGAGCCGCCGTGAAGTCATATATTTAAGCGGTATCGTCCTCCTGGTCACCATTATCGTAGGTATATTCCTTGCCCTGGTCGATTTTGGATTCACCAGACTTATTGAAGGGGTCTTTATTGGCGGGTGAGGGCATTTCGCATTGATAAAGACCTGCCCCATCTGTTCAGGTAATGCTAATGGCTGAAAAAGATAAACGCTGGTTTGTAATTCACACATATTCCGGTTATGAAGAAAGGGTAAAACGGAATCTTGAGCAGCGTATTAAGCTTATGGATTCCGCCGAGGAAATCGGTGAAGTAGTCGTTCCTACTGAGGAAGAAGTCGAAGTCAGGAGTGGCCAAAAGAAAACGGTTGTTAAGAAAATTCTCCCCAGCTATGTCCTCGTCAGTATGAAAATGAGTGATAACAGCTGGAATATCGTCCGCAACACTCCAGGAGTAACCGGTTTTGTCGGCAGCGGTAACAAACCGGTGCCTCTACAGCAGGAAGAGGTCGGCCAGATACTGAAACAGATGGAAGCTGAAGCCCCCAAAGTTAAAGTCGGCTTTAAACAAGGACAGAGTGTCAGGGTCATCGATGGCCCTTTCACCGATTTTGTCGGTGTAGTTGACGAAATCATCGGTGGCAAAGGAAAAGTAAAAGTTCTTCTTTCCCTGTTCGGTAGAGAAACTCCAGTTGAACTCGACTTTTTACAGGTAGAGAAGTTATAGATCGGGTACTGGCCCAGGAGATCAAAAATGGCAAAAAAAATTAAGACAGTTCTTAGATTGCAGATACCAGCCGGGAAAGCGACTCCTGCTCCTCCCGTAGGGACAGCGTTAGGTCCTCACGGCGTTAATATCATGGCTTTCTGTAAAGAATATAATGAGCGAACCGCAAAAGAAGCCGGTTCGATCATCCCTGCAGAAATCACTATTTATGAAGACCGTACCCTTAGTTTCATCACCAAAACACCGCCCACACCTGACCTGTTAAGAAAATCCCTGGGTATTGATAAAGGGTCCGGGACCGCCGGAAAATCTCAGGCCGGTATAATTTCAAAAGCTAAGATCGAGGAAATAGCAAAAATCAAACTAAAGGACCTTAACACGGATTCTCTGGATGCAGCCGAGAAGATCGTGGCCGGT
>CAZSHH010000057.1:0-15997 GCA_964606525.1 uncultured Dehalococcoidales bacterium | reverse complement strand
TACAGCCCGCAGCATGGGCATCGCCGTCGAGTAGGAGAGAAATATGGCCACACATGGTAAAAAATACGAAGAAGCAGCCAAGCTGGTCGAAAAAGATAAGATGTATTCGCCGCAAGAAGCGGTTGAATTAGCTAAGAAGACAGCTACCGCGAAATTCGACCAGACGGTTGAACTCCACTTAAGACTTGGGCTGGACCCAAAGAATTCAGCTCAGCAGGTGCGCGGCGTTGCCTTATTGCCTCACGGACTGGGGAAAAAGGTACGCGTCCTGGTATTCGCCCAGGGTGAAGCAGCCAGAACAGCAGAAACCGCCGGTGCTGATTTTGTCGGGGCTGAAGATTTGGTACAGAAAATCGAAGGCGGGTGGGTTGATTTCGATACCGCTATTGCCACGCCTGATATGATGAGTAGGGTTGGTAAACTTGGAAAAGTCCTCGGCAGAAGAGGGCTGATGCCGAATCCCAAGTCCGGCACCGTGGTCCCGGCAAATGATTTACCAAGGGTAATTCAAGATTCCCGGAAAGGTCGCGTTGAATTCAAGTTAGACCGTGCGGCGATTATCCACGTGCCTGTCGGCAAAGTCAGTTTCGATGATAATCTCCTGGTAGATAATCTAACTGCTGTTATTGACGCTGTGGTTAAAGCTAAACCGTCTGGGGCCAAAGGGCAGTACGTCAAGACCGCCTACTTAACTACCACCATGGGCCCGGGTATCAACCTGGATCTGAAAACCGCTCTGACCATGAGTGCGGCCTAATAAGTATTTACAGGAGTAGTTGTTTAACTTATAATAACTAAGTCCTGAGACAGCGGGTGTTGCCAGATTAACCGGCACATAATATTGCCCGCCGAGGAAATCCGTAAAGAATAAACATTTCTATTCTGTACGGCCGGAGAGTCCTCGCTAATCAGGCAGGGACTCTTTTTTATTTGCAGCAAGCATTGAGGAGAAAAAAATGCCAACCGAAAAAAAGTCGAAGATTGTGTCCGAACTCGAAGAAACGATGGCTAAGAGTAGTATCATCGTTCTTTCGCAATATCGCGGGGTAAAAGCTTCTCAATTATCTAACCTTCGCCGAAAACTTCGCAGTGCGAACAGTGAGATTCGCGTTGTCAAGAATTCTCTGGCAAAAATAGCTGCCGCCAATACCGGAAAAGCTGCCATTGCCAATTCACTGGAAGGGCCTATGGCTATAACCTTCGGGTATGGCGATATATCCGCTCCGGTTAAAACTCTGATGGGCAGCCAGGGTGAAGTCGAAGGGCTTAGCATTATAGGTGGCTTTCTTGGCAATAAGGTTTATCCTAAAGAAGCCATCATGACGTTAGCCACTCTTCCTTCCCGAGAAGTGCTGATCGGACAAGTTCTCGGCCAGATGAATGCCCCCGTTTCCCGTTTCGTTGGAGCTCTCGCCTCTCCCCTGAGAGGTGTTCTTGGAGTATTACAAGCCAGAATTAAACAATTGGAGGAAAAATAATAATGGCGGAAAATATTAGTGTTGATCAAATCATTGCTGCGGTTAAAAGCATGACGGTTTTAGAGCTTTCACAACTCGTCAAAACTCTGGAGACTGAATTCGGCGTTACCGCTGCGGCGCCTGTAATGGCAGTTGCCGCTGGTGCTGCGGGCGGAGCAGCTGCAGCCGCACCTGCGGTTGAAGAAAAGACAGAGTTCACGGTCACTTTGAAAGCGACCGGAGCTAACAAGATCGCTGTAATTAAGGCTGTTCGTGAATTAACTTCGCTTGGACTAAAAGAATCGAAAGATCTAGTCGAAGGCGCTCCGAAACCCGTTAAAGAAAAGGTCAATAAGGACGAAGCTGCTGCAGCAAAAGCAAAACTGGAAGAAGCCGGCGCTACCGTCGAAGTCAGCTAGAAATTATCGATCACAAAATAAATATTACAGATATCCAGGCTGGATTCACTAACCTGGACGATAGTCGTTAGTTGATTTGGTGTATTGGGCAGGATTATCAGGAGGGAAAGGGTATATCACTCTTTCCCTCTTTTACTAATACCCGAAATACCTGGACAGTTGACAACAGGGATTATTGTATCTATAGTAATCATCAAACCTTCCAGGAGCAGAAGCCATGCCTTGGTTCGATTGGTATTTCCTTGTAGGGTTAGGCGGACTGTTCATCATTCTGGGGATCGTCGGCTTCTTTTGGGCAAAACATGAAGAAAGCAGCTATTATGAAAATATAGCCAGCCGTCCAGATGTACGTGAGTTTTTAGACCACCTGCCCTGGCGACCCGAACCTCATGCTATCGTTATAGGTTCCCGTATAATTATCGTCATTGGTATCTTTCTGCTTCTCACCGGCATCGCATATTGGATCTGGTGGTAGTTAACAGTTGATCAGCGGAGGGCTAAAATACGCCGGCTTATATCATCGTTAGTATTATTAGCGGCTTACTCTTTGGCCTAATGGACGGCCTTATCAATGCTAACCCTCTGGCGAAACGACTATTTACCGTCTATAAACCCATTTTAAAGCCTAAAATCAACATTTTCGCCGGAATCGTCATCGATTTACTTTACGGATTCATCTTGGCCGGCATCTTTCTCCTTCTTTTTAAAAGTCTCCCCGGTGATAATGGGCTTGTAAAAGGATTGAGCTTTGCCGGTTTATTATGGTTTTGCCGGGGGATCATGGCTGTACTCTCGAATTGGATGATGTATTCGATACCGATTAAGTCGCTGTTATACAGTCTCTTTACCGGTCTTGGCGAAATGCTGGTAATCGGTATATTGTATGGTCTGTTTTTAACACCCTGGAGTTAAAAACAGGTATACTCTAATAGGTATGTCTGAAGAATACTATTGGTAAATTGCCTTTTATGTTTTTTGTGACGGTTCAGGAGGGATTCATATGTCCGGTATTTTAGCCTTAAATTTAAATGGTGATATCAACCTGGAAGACATCGCCAACGCAGCAGGAATAATGCAGCCCCGGGGCGACGAGTGGGGTGGTATTGCCATACGAAAAAATGGCACTATACAAAGGTACGCCAGCCAGGGAAAGATAACACCTTTATTCAACCGGGAACATGAGAATCTAGCCGGCGCCCGGCAATTCATCGTCCATGTCAACCAAAGCCCGAAAAATCCCCAGCCTTCCTGGATCGAAGAAACCGACATGGGGCCAATTGCATTGGCATTCGACGGCAAAATCATCAATAAAGAGGAAGTCCGGCAAAAATCCCCTTATCTTATTGGTTCTGAAGCCGGTATTATGGCCCGCCTGGTAGCCGCCGCCTCGAATCCTCTCCAAGGGATCGAGAGTGTCTTTAATACAATCAAAGGACCGTTTTGCCTGATGTTGTTGACCATGGAGGGAATTTTTATCGCCAGGGATACAGTCGGTATCAGGCCGTTGCAGTTAGGCAGGCTCATGGGAGAGAACGCCGGGTGTGGTGCAGCTTCGGAATCCATCAGCCTGGAGCATATTGGGATGGACCTCATCAGAGACGTACGCCCCGGTGAAATAATTGAAATCCAACCGGAAGGATTTAGAGTCTTGAAAACCATACCGAATTCGCGTTTATGCATCTGCGGTTTTGAATATGGATATTGGGCGCGCGGCTCCTCCAAGATCGAGGATATCTGGGTTAGAGACGCGAGATGCCAGGCCGGGAAAGAGTTGGCTAAAGATTGTCCCGAAGCAGACATTATCTCCAGTTTTCCCATCTCGGGAAACCTTACCGGAGAAGGGCTGCACCTGGCCACTTCGATCCCTTACCAGAGTGTATATGACTACAATATAGAAGCGGGCGGAAGAAGTTTTTTGCCCTTCGATTCGAGGATCAGGAAATCGAGAGCAAGGAACAAATTATTACCGATCGCTTCAGCGATAGCTAATAAAACGATAATCATGGTAGATGACTCAATCGTAGAAGGAAACCAGACGCGGGAGCGCATTTATAAGTTAAGAAATGCCGGGGCAAAAGAAATATATATGGCAGTAGAAACTCCACCGATCAAGTACCCCTGTCCCTTTGATATCACGCCAAGAGGATCTTTACTGGCAGCCAAACACAGTATCGAAGAAATGCAAAAGATATTAGGCTTGAAAAAATTATGGTTTAATTCCGTAGAGTCATTTGCCAACTCCATATTGTCCATGCAAAGTGAGAAGAAACTCAAGGAAAGCCCGCTTAAAATGGAAAATCTATGCCTCGGCTGCTTTACGGGGGAATTCCCGAAATACAGCCAACAGATCAGTTATAACTTGTTTTAATATGTGAGATGGACCAGATAATGTTTCCAAATTGACAATACTCACGCCATGCAGATAAACTAATCAAAATTACGCTAAAATATTGATATGACAGATATACGAACGATCAGCCGTGAAATCGGGCCTCTTTCCAGGTATCCCGCTGAATATCTCGAAATCCATCTCGAAGAAAGCAGCAGCAGCCGGATTTCCTACCGTGGACGCGAGATGGATTCCGTGGATGTGGCGGCCTCTACCGGAGGGAATGTCCGGGCATTAGTCGGAGGCGGCTGGGGATTCGCCAGTTTTAATAGCCTTGATAACCTGAACGCCCGCATCGAACAAGCAATCCGGCAAGCAAGATTTATTAATGGTGAAACAATAAAACTGGCAGAAATACCACCCGTCATCGATACTGTTCCCGCACGCATTATCGAAGATCCCTCGTCTATACCGCTGGCCGAAAAAAAGTCATTACTCGACCGGTATAACGAAATTATCTGGAATACTCCCGGTATGAAAACATCCAACATCAATTACGGAGATGCACGCCGTAGATATATTTTTATCAACTCCACTGGAAGTCATATCGAACAAGAACGGGCTGACGTGACACTGAGGTTGACGGCGATCGCCACGAAAGACAGCGATGTACTGCAGGTTGGCCTTAGCACTGGCAGCCTGGGTGACTTTAACAAGATAAGACATCTTGACCGCGATGTAGCGGAAATGTCTCAACGCGCGGTTCAAATGTTATCTGCACCACATGTCAAAGGCGGTGAATATACCGTGGTCTTGGATCCGATACTGGCCGGGGTATTTGTTCACGAGGCTTTTGGACATCTTTCCGAATCGGATTTCGTATACGAAGACGACCGGATGAGAGAAATAATGACACTGGGTAAAGAATTCGGCAGTAAAGACCTGAACATTGTCGATACTGCAGCAGAACCTGGTTTACGCGGTAGTTTTAAGTACGACGATGAAGGCGTACCTTCAACCAGGACATACCTGGTTCAGGAAGGGAAATTGGTCGGCCGTCTCCATTCGCGGGAAACCGCCGCTAAGATGGGAGAAAAACCAACCGGAAATGCCCGGGCAATCAATTACCGCCATCCCCCTATTGTCCGCATGACTAATACATATATTGAAGCCAAATCGACCTCTTTTAATGATATGATCGGTGATATCAAGGAAGGCGTTTATGCCCGTAATTGGCACGGCGGGACTACCAGCATGGAAATGTTTACCTTTTCCGCTGGCGAAGCTTACATGATTAGGAATGGCAAGATCGCTGAACCGCTGCGGCCGGTAGTCTTAACCGGAAACGTATTCACAACCTTAAAAAACATCGACGCCATCGGCAATGACCTGGATATGAATGAGGGCGGCGGTTGCGGCAAAGCCGGGCAATCACCGTTACCGGTTAGTAACGGTAGCCCCCACATCCGGATCCGCCACTGCCTGGTAGGAGGGAGGTAATAAAGCTGGCAGCCTCCGGCTGGTGGCTTTCATCTGAGTATGGATAATGTTCTCGAACAGGCAAAGAAGCAAACCGACCGGGCTGAAATATTCTCCGTGACATCGGAGAATACCCCCATTCAATTTGAAACCAACCGGCTAAAACATGCCCAGACACATCAGAGCTCTTCGCTGGCTTTAAGGGTAGTAAAAAACGGGCGGCTTGGTTACGCTACTGCGACACGGCAGGAGGGAGATGCTTCCAACCTTCTCAGAGCAGCTTTGGAAACAGCCCAATTTGGCACGGAATGTAAATTCGAATTCCCTGACGCTACTAAATATCCTGAGATCGACATATACGACCCTGCAGTATCTGGTATTTCTCCTGACACGATGATCAAGTTAGGCGATGAAATAATCTCCGCTTTAAGAGAAGAATGTCCCGATCTGATATGCCAGGCCTGGATCTCCAAAGGAGATACATCGATCAGCATTGCCAATACTAATGGGGGGCATGCTTCTTATAAACAAACCCATTTTTCGGTCGGTGTATCGGGAACTCTAATCCGTGGTACCGATATGCTGTTTGTCGGCGATGGAGAAAGTTCCTGTCATCCGATACTGCAAACCGCTTCCATAATTGCTGCCGTAAAAAAACAACTGGAATGGTCAAAAAATACGGCGTCACTCTCGACCGGATCCTATCCCGTGCTTTTTACGCCATCAGGTGTTGCCAGTGCCTTGGTTTCTCCATTAATGGTAGCGTTCAATGGGAAAACAGTCCTTGAAGGCGCATCGCCAATCGGTAACAAGCTGGGTGAATTAGTCTTTAGTCCCATAGTTTCACTTTATGACGACCCGACGCGGCCTTTCCGGCCGTCCAGTCGTCCCTGTGATGATGAGGGGATAATAAGCCAATGTACTCCTCTTATTGAACAAGGCGTCGTCAAGAATTTCCTTTATGATCTTCAGACTGCCGGGCTTGGTGGGCGGAAATCGACGGGTAGCGCGGGAAGAGGCCGGGGATTACCAGCTCCTTCACCGAGTGCTTTTGTTATCACGCCGGGGTATGCCAGTTTTGACCAATTATTACATGAAATAAAAACCGGACTTGTTATTGAAGAATTAATGGGCGCCGAACAAGGTAATATCCTGGGTGGAGATTTCAGTGGCAACGTCCTTTTAGGCTTCAAAGTAGAAAATGGTAAAATAATGGGTAGGGTGAAGGATACGATGGTCTCGGGAAATGTGTACCAACTACTTAAGGAAATCGCGGCGGCAGGTTGTGATTCCAGGTGGTTAGGAGGATTAAATACGCCATCGTTATATTTTCCGAGTATTTCGGTCGCCAGCAATTAACAGGCAACTGTGATAGTGTATGTAAAACGCCATCCGGCTGCTGCTGACAAAAACATCATATCAGGGGATTGTCCTTAATAAATCGATGACTGAACTTTACAAAATATATACCCGTCCCAGGCTGCATACCCCGAACATGGTGGCAGTCTGGCCGGGAATTGCTAATGTCGGCAATATTATCGCCGATTACTTGAGAAAGCGGCTGGCCTTTAAAGAGTTAGGGGAAATCAATGCCCCTTATTTCTTCGATCCGATCGGGGTAACGGTGGAAAATAATGTTGTCCAGGAACCCCAGTTCCCTCAAAGCCGTTTTTTCTATTGGAAAAACAAACCCGGGAAAAATGATCTTATCCTTTTTATCGGTGACGATCAACCGGCATTCAAATCATACGACCTGGCAAACTCCGTCCTGGATATGGCAGTAGAGTTAAAAGTGCAGCGGATTTATACCCTGGCAGCTGCAGTCACCCGGATGCACCATACTGATATACCTAAAGCATGGGGTGTAGCTACCTCCAAAAAGCTTACCGGGGAATTGAAACGCCGCGGCCTCATGCAGCGGGGAAACCTGCAAATCGCCGGCTTAAATGGATTATTGCTGGGAGTAGCGAAGGAACGTGCCGTAGATGCGATATGCCTGCTTGGTGAAGTACCGGCCAATGCGGCCCGTTTACAAAACCCCATGGCCGCGCTGGCTATTTTAATGGTATTGACCCGCATGCTTGATATCAAAGTAGACCTGCTTGAACTTGAACAAATCGCCGGTCAAGCAAAAGACCAACTGAAACAGATGGCTGCAGAAGCCATGGGTGAATATATCGACCTGTTCACCGAACCCATCTGGGAACAAGGCCAGGATGAAGAAGGTGAAGAATAAAACATGAGTACCGGTCCCGATTCTCTCTATAACCTCTTTTCAGAAGCTAATCCAACAAGCGAACTTTCAGGCACAAAACTCGCTGAATTAAGTAGTCTGGATCAGGAAGAACTGCAATCATTTAAAACTGCGTTTACCAATATGCCTGAAAATATCCGGCTGGACATTATCAAGAAACTCGTTGCCTTAGCTGAAGACAACGTCGAGCTTAATTTCGACGGCATCTTCAAGTACTGTCTTTGCGACACAAACCCTGACGTCCGCAGCCAGGCGATTGAGGGCCTATGGGAAAACGAAGAAATATCATTGATCACCCCCCTTCTTAAATTACTCACTACCGATAATTCTGATAGAGTTCGGGCAGCGGCAGCCATCGCCCTGGGACGTTATATTTTGTTAGCTGAACACGGCAAATTGAGGATTTCATATCTTGATAGGATAAGAGATAGCTTGTTAACCATAGTCAAAGATGCTGGCATCACTGAAGAAGTCCGCCGTCGGGCACTTGAAGCCATCGCACCATTAAGCATCTCTGTGGTACAGGAAGAAATTAGACGCGCCTACAACAGCCACAATCCCAGGTTGAAAGTCAGCGCAATTTTTGCCATGGGCAGAAATTGCGATCCGGCATGGCTGCCCGTCCTCCTGGAAGAATTAGGGAATACCGAACCGGAAATCCGGTTTGAGGCAGCGACAGCCCTGGGTGAAATAGGCGATGAATTAGCAGTGACTCCCCTGTTAAAAATCAGTGGTGACCCCGATATGGAAGTACGGATGGCAGTTATACAATCATTAGGCAAGATCGGGGGTATAAAAGCCAAGGAATATTTACACACCCTTATTAGCAGCCGGGATGCCGCAATACGGGATATCGCCATGCAGTCACTAAACGAACTCAAAGCAAATGAAGACCCACTGTCACTCCAACTATAAAAATATAACGGAATATACATGAAATCCATCGATACTAAGGCAAGTAACAAGGAACACAATAATATGATTAAAGGTGATCGTATTATTCTTCGAGATAAATCAATCGAAGATGTACATGACGATTATAAGTGGGAAACCGATCCTGAATTAGCCGCCCTGGATGCTACAGTACCGGTAAAATTACCTTTCAATAAATATAAACAGGACTACGCAGAAGAGATTCGGCATCCCTATTTTGCCAGCTGCCGCTTTGCGATTGAGACACAGGAAGGTAAACACATCGGTAATTGTGCCTATTATCACATTAGTGAACGTATCGGCGAAACCGAACTCGGTATCATGATTGGAGAAAAAGAATTCTGGAACCAGGGTTATGGGGTTGATGTCATATCAACTTTACTGAAATATATCTTTGAGAATACTGCGTTGAAGCGTGTCTACCTGAAGACCCTGGCATCAAATTACCGTGCGCAGACCTGTTTTCGAAAATCAGGATTCAAACCCTATGTCCGTTTAATAAAGGATGGCTATGATTTCCTCTTCATGGAAATATACCGGCGTGAATGGCTGCTTCAAAAAAATAATAATAACGGTCAGGCTGGCAACGCAAGCCTGTAAACAAAGACGGACCACGGGAATATTATCATCACCTTTATGGGATATTAATATCAGGCAATTACTACCTGATACTGCGGGTAGACTCCGGATTCAACCTTGCTTCCAACGATAGTTTATCCATTTCTATCTGTACTGGAATAGGATACTCGCCGTTGAAACAAGCCAGGCAGAAGCCGTCTCCAGGTAATGAAACAGCTTTTACCAACCCTTCAATACTAAGATAACCTAATGAATCGGCATCGATATAGTCCCTGATTTGAGGGATTGATTTTTGGGCAGCGATCAATTCCCAACGAGTCGCCATATCGACACCAAAGAAACAGGGAAACCGGATGGGGGGTGCACAGATACGCATATGTATTTCTTTAGCCCCCGCCTTACGTAGTAATTTTATGACCTTGGGAGTAGTAGTTCCCCGGACAATACTGTCATCCACGAGGACTACCCGTTTACCTTCCAGTACCTGCGGTAGTGGATTGAATTTTAGGCCAACACCCAGGTCACGGATGCGCTGTGCCGGTTCAATGAAAGTACGGCCGACATAGCGGTTTTTGATCAGAGCTTCCACCAGGGGAATCCCGGAATGGTGAGCATAACCCACTCCGGCAGCCGTAGCCGAATCGGGCACACCCATTACGATATCAGCATCCACCGGATGCTCCTCGGCAAGGCCGGCGCCCATGGCCATGCGTGCCTGATAAAGTAGACGGCCGTTTATCGTACTATCGGGCCGGGCGAAATAAATGTATTCAAAAATACAGAGAGCATGCTGCGATGCCGGTTCATGGTAGCTTTCGATGCCTTTCGGCCCGACCGAAACGATCTCTCCCGGTTCAATTTCCCGGACAAATTGGGCACCGATATGGTCCAGGGCACAACTTTCGGAAGCGATTACCCATCCGCCGTGGATCTTACCCAGGCATAACGGACGAATGCCCAGAGGATCCCTCACTCCATACAGCCGGTCTCTGGTCATCAACACCATTGAATATGCTCCCTGTAACCGGTGCATGGCATAACGCATTTTGCTGATCCAGTTCTTACCCGGGGAAACGACTATCATATTAGCGATGACTTCGCTATCGGTCGTTGAATTGAAAGTGTATCCCTGTTCTTCTAATTCCTTGCGCAGGAAATCGGCATTGACCAGGTTGCCGTTATGCGCAATCGCCAGGAGATCAGGCTCTTTCCCCACGATCATAGGTTGCACATTACTGCCGCGACTGGAACCTTTCGTGGAATAACGGTTGTGCCCGATGGCAATATGGCCGCCAAGCTGAGTAAGCGATTCTTCGGTAAAAACCTGGGATACTAATCCCATGCGCGCGTAAACCTGGAGTTTTTTCCCATTAGCAGTGGCAATACCGGCGCTTTCCTGGCCGCGATGTTGAAGAGCGAAAAGGGCAAAGAAGGTAAGGCGGGCTACATCTTCATCCGGGGCATAGATACCGAATACTCCGCAACTTTCGTGCAAGCTTACTCGCCTCTTTAACCTACACTTATATTATATCGTATTCGATTTCCCGGAAGCAACCAGTATGTTAAGTAAATCGAAATAATGTATGGCTGTTTATCGGTATAGTAAAACGAAAAATTCCCGGTTTCCCGTGGCGCCGGCGATGGGTGACATCACTAATCCTCCCAGCCGTAACTCGTGGTAAACAAGCCAGTGAAGAAAACGCCCCAGGACAAGGGCATGTATTTCCGGATCTTTGATAACACCACCCCGTCCCACCTCACGGCGTAGAGCCTCAAATTGAGGTTTGATCAAGACGACTAGATAACCTTTTTCCTTCAAGATACCAACTGCCGAGGGAATGATCTTCATAACTGAGATGAAAGAGACATCGATCGTTACCAGGTCTACAGCCTGCGTAAATGCTAAAGGATATCTGGCATTGACATTTTCCATTACTACAACCCGTGGATCACGGCGCAGGTTCCAGTCTAACTGTCCTTTCCCGACATCGATGGCATATACCTTTATGGCACCGTGTTGCAATAAACAGTCGGTAAAGCCGCCGGTAGATGAACCGATATCGGCGGCGGTGACCCGATGGACATCTAGCCCGAAATGCTCGATTGCATAAGCTAATTTCAGTCCTCCCCGGCTTACATATGGAGAGTGTGCGGCAATTTCAAGCTTGCTTTTACTATCCACCGGAATGCCGGGTTTAACAACCACCTGGCCATCGGCGATAACCTCACCTGCCATAACCATCGCCCGGGCGGATTCCAGATCAACAGCCAGGCCTTGTTCTAGCAGCAACAAGTCAACTCGTTTTTTAGGAGTAATAGACTTTTTCGGCATATATTGGGAATTATAGAATCAAAGAGGGGTGTTTTCAAAAACAGAGTTTTATATAGCCAGGATTACTGTCTGTTCCATGGTAAACGCCGTTTGAAAAGCAGCGGATATAATTCTATCCAGGCCTTCTGCAACCTGACCAGGTCTGTATCGGCAAGATTCTTCTTTGGGCTGAATCTGGACTGGGTATAAAGAACAGCGATATTCCTGATCGGCTCCGCTCCTGCCGGTACCAATCCTGCCAACCTTCGGCAATATTCAAGCGGAGTTTCTGAAATAAATGGGGTACCGCCGGCAAAAGAAGCCAGGCGGCACATTTTGGCATACACCGAAACCGCGTCACCGGACATACGTAGATTCCGATAAGCACGATTGACAAATATCCAGATTATACTACCAAGTGCCGCGGCTAAAAGTAAGAAGATGATAACCGGTAATACGTAATTAAGCCGGGATTTAACGGGGAGATAAGGAGAAATATCCGGAAGCGTGCCGGAGCCGGAATCAACAGGATAGGGAAACAGCTCATAATAATTTGGCATATCACTACCGCTGGAGGCAATACCAAGATTAACCACTGTACCGGGAGTAGGTTCGAACTCGATCCACCCATAACCAGGGAAATATACTTCCGGCCAGGCATGATAGTCCCGGCCGCGGATAATGAAGGACCCGGAACTTTCTTCAAACTCTCCCGGGGCATAACCGGTAACGAACCGGGAGGGGATGCCAAGCGATCTCAACATAACAACCATTGCTGTAGCAAAATCCGTACAGACACCTTCTCTCTGCAAGAATAAAAAGGAGTCCACTTCATCACCGAGCCGTGACGGTGATTTGGCATCTTCGTTATATCTATACCCGTTCAGATATTTCTGAACTGCGACTGCCTTTTCATACGCATTACTGACATTATCGGTTATTGCTGCGGCTAAGTTGCTAATTCGGCTGGGCAGGTTGTCCGGTAATTTCAAGTAATGCTGCATGACCCACTCCGGATAATCACTTCCTGCTCCTGCCAGTTGACTACCGTTGGCGATATTGACGCTTACGGTTGCCGAATAGGTTTGCCGCGGTTGGATCAGATGTGTCGAAACTACCGAAGTTATATCATCCGACGTTTGGTCAACAGTAGTAAACTGGACGGGAATATCAGCGGAGATAAATTCACCGGCAAGTAACAAAATATCGACTTTCGCAAAGGTTTCAATAGTATAGGTGATTTCTTTTCGGCTGTCCGGAAACAATCCGGAATCAGATCTCGATCCTGCTTCTATGGTACTGCCCAATTGTTCCGAGAATCTGTTCCATCCTTTGCCGTCATATTCATCATACCTCTGTATCCGCCAATAGGCAGGTTGGGGGGAAGATATTTTGAAAATGACTGTCGACCGGTTATCCAGGGGAGCATCAAATAATAAGGCTTTTTGGTCTGAATATCTAATTGTCCGCCATTTACTCGGAACACTGGCAAAAACATTCAGCCAGTTTTTCTGCAAATTTGCCATCAGTTGACTATCGGCGTCAAAGCCGATCTGTTCAATGGTTTTCACTGGTACAAACCAAGCCGCCAGAGATGCCAACAAGCTAAACAGCATGATGGAGATGATGATCAAGGTAGTGGTTCGTTGTGCATAATAGCTGCTGTTCTGCGTCGCCTCATGACGCGATTTCACATACCAGGTAATCCCTATCATAATAAAAGCAAATCCCAGATATACCGGTAAGATCACATAGGAATCCGGAGAGAGGTTGCTTAAGTTAACCATGATGATCGCAGCCCCGATCCCCGCCGGCAGCCAGGCATTGTACTTATGTAGGACAAACCATGTTGATACCGCCCCTGACAACCACGTCACTACTAACAAGAAGAGCGCAAAATGAATGGTACTCTCGTTTGGGTCTGCAGAAAGAGCTTGCAATATAGATTGCCCGTGCGCCAGTTTCACCGCTTGCCATAGCAGGACAAGGAACAACAAGCCCGCTGCCGCACCTATCTTTATCCGCCTGTTTATATTGAGCTTGAGTAATAAAACAGTACTGGAAACCGCCAATATCAATATAAATAACAGTGGTAACTGCGAGGAAACCCATTTTGCCTGCTGCACGGAATAGACGGCGATTCCTAATGTCACCAGGAGAAGTAATATACTCAGCCACTCACCGGTATTTACCAACCGGAATAGATTCCGGAATAAAGTACGGAGGCTTGATATGAAAGTGGATTGGTGATGATAAGAGCCATAACCGTAAACCGGGATATCTTCCGGCCTATCGTATAATCCAGGAAATCCGTAAGTCATACATACCTCGAATACCAGAGTGCTTTACTACTATCAAGAGCGCGTGCCAGGTTATCTCCCTTGCGGACAACATAACCCTGAACACCGGCAGTTCCTAAAATTCTAACAGCAAATTCCGGAGAAATTGGGCCGCCGAAACTTTGAGTATCGACAAATACAGCAACTACGGAATGCCCGTAATTTTTCAATCCCCGAATAGTGTCAACAATCCGTTCATCCGCTGCCGGGGTGATAATGATCACGGTCCGGTGGCCGTTGCCAAATTGCCTGGGATCGAGAATAATATCAGCAAGTGGCCTGTCGCCATCGGCTTTAACCAGCGTCAATCTTTCTAGCATATGAAGATAGTGCGAATTCCCGACATTCAGCGGCACCGGTTCGAATCGGCGGTCATTGATCGTTAATCCTACCCGCATGCCGCTATCAAGATACTTCTTAATAAGCGAAGCCGCCGCCGTCACACAATATTCTTCAGTCGATTCTTCTTCCTTGCCGGTATGAACTGACTGATTCATATCCAGGACTAACCAGGCATCTTTAGTCTCTTCCGTAGAATGCTCGGCATCAAAGACTTTAACCATTAATTTCCCAGTATGCGCTGTACTACGCCAATGGATATGTTCCTGGCTGTCACCATTGACCATTTCCCTGACACTTGAAGCACTGGGGCTGATCTGGCTGATTCGACGCCCACTCATTCCATGGCCTAAATCAACCAGCGAAGCAGTGGAGGTACGGAATAATGGCAATTCAATGATCTTCGGATATACAGTAATTTCTCTGGTTTCACCGATATCCTTACATCGTGAGAATAAGCCGAAAGGATCGGCCGAAGTTACCGCTGCTGGGCCTAGTGTATAACGCCCACGGCGGCGGCAACTAATAATGTTTTCCCATGACCTTTCTTTATGGCTGCTCACACTCAATGTAGCTAAATTCGTATACCCCGGGAGATTATTTTTTACTTCCACCTTAAGTGCAATTTTCGGTAGGATATTATCGTTTATGATCGTTATCCTGTCACTAATATTATCGGTGGCCTGGCAGGAAACAGGGATATCTTCATGTCTGGTTTTCAGTCCCCATAATCCCAACCAGGCCCATAAAAAAGCCAGCAGGCCGATCACTGCAAGAGAAACAAAAACCCGGAAAAGCAGGCTGGAACCAATGAGTAGGGAAACCACCAGTATCACTGCGGGAACGATAAAGACGACCGGCTTGATTTTCATTTTACTTGTTTTCCCCTGTTTATCCAGGCTTTCCATATTATCGCTTTGCTACGGCCCCCGGAACCGGAACTGTGTTCAACAACTCATTGATGATATTACGGCCAGTACGGTCCTCCGATTGTTCCCTGGACCGTAGTATCAGACGATGGGAAAGAACGGGTTCTGCCATGTACTTAACATCATCAGGTAATACATAATCACGCCCTTCAAGCAAGGCGCGAGCTTGAATCGTACGGAACAAAGCCAGCGAACCGCGGGGAGAAGCTCCGAGCCGGACCCCGGGATGCTGCCGGGTGGCAGCGACCAGGGCAGCAATATACTGGCGGACCAATTCATCTACAAATACATTCCTTACGGCAGCATGAAGCGATAGCAGTTCAGCAATAGTGGCAACCGGTTCCAGAGTATCGATCGGATGAGCATAATGCTGTTTTTCCATGATGGCAATCTCATCAACGAGTGATGGATATCCCAGGCTGATACGGAGTAGAAACCGGTCGAGTTGTGTTTCCGGCAGCGGAAAAGTCCCTTCATATTCAATCGGGTTTTGGGTGGCTAGAACATGAAACGGCACTGGCATCCGGTGCGTCACGCCATCAATACTTATCTGGCCTTCCTCCATACACTCAAGTAAAGCTGATTGTACCTTAGGCGTTGCCCGGTTAATTTCATCAGTCAGAACAATA
>CAZSHH010000056.1:0-19360 GCA_964606525.1 uncultured Dehalococcoidales bacterium | reverse complement strand
TGTCACCGGGCAGGATCTGCACGTCATGGGAGGCCTGGACCTCTTTACCTATTAGTCTTAAAGGAGAAGGCATTAGCTTCCGGAATTAAATAGTATTAGTTCTTTTAAGCGAATTCAGAAGGAGCCTATATGGATTTTTCTTTATCACTGCCAGAGGAAAATTTCAGGAAAGAGCTTTGTGCCTGGCTGGACAAAAATTCTGAAGAACTTCGGCAAAAACAGAGCCGGGAAGGTTATAACTCAAAAGGTGGATTTCCTCAGGGTGAATCGGAAGGACTTCTTAAAGTCAGCCGTTGGTGGCACCGGAAGCTGTATGATGCTGGATATATAGGTATCGCCTGGCCCAAGGAATATGGAGGGCGCGGAGCCACGGTCATGGAACAATTCATCTTTAATGAGGAAATGGCCAAACGGCGGCTTCCCTCAGGGGTAGGAGGATTAGGTATCGGTTGGGCCGGGCCGACGATCATCGTGCATGGTAATGATGCACAAAAGAAGCGCTTTTTACCTGATATTTTAAATGGGGAAGAGACCTGGTGCCAGGCGTTTTCTGAACCTGGCGCCGGCTCTGACCTGGCTGGCTGTCAGACCCGGGCTGTCGAGGATGGCGACAATTATGTCGTCAATGGGCAGAAGGTGTGGACCACCGGCGGTATGGGGGCAGATTGGGCTATCCTGTTGGCAAAAACAAATTTCGATCCGAACACTCCGAAACACCGGACCTTCAGTTATTTTCTCATGGATATGCATTCTCCCGGGGTTACTGTACGGCCGTTGCGGGAAATTACCGGGTTCGCTGCTTTTGGCGAGACCTTTCTGGATAATGTACGTATTCCGAAAAGCCTGATGCTAGGTAAAAAAGATGGCGGTTGGTATATTTCCATGAGTACCCTTGAATTCGAGAGATCTAATTCGACGTCAACTATTCAATATCTTAGCACTATTAAAAATTTAATTGAGATCTCAAAGGGAATTCACAGAAACGGTCAACCACTTTCAAAAGACCCCGTAACCCGTCAGCGGATGGCACAATTCTATATCGAAGCTAATGTCGGGAAATACATCGGCTTGCGCGCTCTTACCAGGCAGCTGCGTGGGCAGACTCCAGGGCCGGAGAGTTCCGTCGGCAGCCTGTTGACAATGGAATTAGGACAGCATATCGAAGACTTTGCTATGAGTCTGCAGGGTTTATATAGTCAACTGGTCAGTGGTTCCAAGTATGCCATCGATAATGGTGCCTGGCAAAGAAGCTTTCTTTCTTCACGCGGTAGAACCATTATGACGGGAACCTCGGAAATCAAACGCAATGTTATTGCCCAGCGGACACTCGGCCTTCCAAGGTACACCGAATAAAGGAGTAGATGAATTGAACTTCGAACTGGACGAAGAGCAGGTCATGCTTAAGACATCAGCGCGCGATTTTTTGCAGCAGGAATGTCCCAAGAAGTTAGTGCGGGCTATGATGGAGGATGAGAAAGGATATTCTCCTGAATTATGGAAAAAAATCGCCGACCTGGGCTGGCTTGGACTGGTCTTCCCGGAAAAGTACGGCGGTGCCGGAAGTAGTTTTTTAGATCTCACCGTTCTCCTCGAGGAGTGTGGCCGTGCCCTATTACCCGGCCCGTTTATAGCAACCGTAGTATTATCCGGGCGTCCTGTTGTTTTATATGGCAATGAGTCTCAAAAACAACAGTTACTCCCCCGCATTGCCAGCGGAGACCTGATTATGACGCTGGCATTTACCGAACCTAACGGCGGTATTGAGGCTTCAGATATCGCACTGACTGCCGCCGTTTCCGGTGATAATTTCATAATCAATGGCAGCAAACTATTTGTGCCGCATGCTCATATCGCCGATTATCTGCTCTGCGTTACAAGAACCCGGAAAAGTGTTGAAAAAGAAGACGGCATCACCGTCTTTCTAATCGATACTAAGTTGTCTGGAATTCAGATCGAGCCGCTAAAGACGCTGACCGGAGAAAAACTCTGCGAGGTTGTCTTCAACGATGTTACCGTTTCGAAACAGGATATTTTGGGTGACGTCGATAAAGGTTGGCCGATCATGAAGGAAATCCTGGTTGAAGGGCAAGTTGCGGAGTCTGCCTGGATGACCGGCGGTGCCCGGTGGGTTATGGAAACTTCCATCGATTATGCTAAAACCAGGATCGCTTTCGGACGGCCGGTAGGAAGCTTCCAGGCAATTCAACATAAACTCGCCGATATTGCCGTCAGCGTCGAAGGAGCGGCCTCCATTTTGTACTATGCTGCATGGACTATAACAGAGGATCATCCTGACGCAACTATGGCTGCTTCAATGGCCAAGTCATGGTGCGGTGAAACATATAAACAAGCAGCTTTTGATGGCATTCAGATACATGGCGGTATTGGTTATACATGGGATCATGATATGCATTTGTACTTAAAACGGGCTAAAACTGCTGAAGTCACTTTCGGTGATAGTGACTATCACCGGGAAAAAGTTGCAATGATGCTGGATATGTAGCATGGCACACGAAAACCGGCGGTTGCCCGCAATAATACCCGTTTACTGAATAATCTCATTTATGAGACAGGCTGCTGATCAAAAAAAGGAATACTAATTACATTACCGTTTTAATTACTTGAAGGAGGTGTTTGAACTCTAGATTTCGCTACTGTTTTAATTACACCTGCAGTGGTTTTCTCTTGACTCTATTTTCGTACTCCGGGACTACAATGCACCGTCAAGGAAATAAACAGGAGGTTTTACCAGTGAAAGGAAAATTGTGCATCTTACTCTATCTTTGTTTAGTTGTAGTACTACTTTTTTCTTGCTCAAAAGATCAAGAGACACAGCCAACTTCGAGTACAAAAACGACTACTCCCCCTAAAACCACAACACAAAGTCCAATTACCAGTTCCCCGGTATCTTCGGACAAACCGCAATATGGCGGCCAGATCATCATCGGTTACAACAACAATACCAGTGATTTCGATGAGGTTTATGGATTTGCCGGTTCGGCCGGTATTCATCCCATGCGTTTGACTAATGAAGAACTGTGGATTGGCGACTGGACCAAAGGCCCGGCAGGTTCAGGTGAAACTGATTTTGGCGCAGACCGGGAAAACTTCAAAACCGGTGCCATTGCCGAGAGTTGGGATTTATCCGGATTTGATGAAGGTAAAATTGTTTTTAAGATAAGAAAGGGTATCAATTTCGCCCTTAATTCCAATAGTGAAGCCAGCCGTTTGGTGGGCGGACGCGAGTTGACCGCCGATGATGTTGTCTTCTCTTTAAAACAGCAATTGACCAATACCCGTGCCTATCTTTATAGTGCGGCACCTACGTTAAGGGTCGCTGAGATAACCGCCCCCGACCCTTATACTTTAGAAATAAAGGCTGAACCGGGTACTACTTCCGGGTGGATACTGCGGGTAACCGATTTCTTTAGAGTTGTTCCCCATGAGGTAGTGGAGAAATACGGCGATATGCGGGACTGGAAGAATAATGTTGGTTCCGGTTCTTTCGTGTTAACCGATTTTGTGGATAATAGTTCATTAACATTTATCAGGAATCCTGATTATTGGGCGAAGAATCCAGTTGGCCTGGGAAAAGGCGACCAGCTTCCATATGCCGATGGTGTAAAGGTTCTGGTCATTACCGACCTGGCTACCCGGCAAGCTGCCATGAGGACGGGACGTATTGATACCATCACCAATATAAACTGGGAAGATTTCCCTGTCCTCAGTGCGCAAATCCCCGGTGTAAAATATCTGGAAGGGGGGCGTTCCGGCACCACGGGTTGTACTATAATGCGTACGGACAAATCACCATTTAATGATATCAAAGTCCGTCGCGCCCTATTTATGGCTCTCGATTTCAATAGTATCGCCGAATCACTTTACGGGCCGGAACCAAGGATCCTTACCTGGCCTATTGGTTACTGGTTAGTATTCAAGGATGCTTATCTTGACCTTGATGATCCGGAGTGTCCTGATTCGGTTAAAGAGCTCTATTCCTATAATCCGGAAAAAGCCAAAGAACTGCTGGCTGAAGCCGGTTATCCGGATGGGCTGAAATCAAGTTTGATCGTCCTCAGCAGCAGCGATACGGCGGTCGACTATTATACGACGCTGGTGAGTTACTGGGCGAAAGTAGGTGTAGATGTCACTATCGAACCTAAGGAATACGGAGTCTGGAACTCAATCTTAAAAAGCCGTGGATATGAACAGTTGATGTATGGTTCTTATGCCCCGATCAGCAATCTGCACCAGGCGACTTCGATGTGGGGTGAGACGATAACTAACGGCAGTTATATCAACGATCCAAAAGTTAACGAAGCCAGGACCCAAATGATGGCCCTTTCCTTTAAAGATAACCAGGCTGCCGATGCGATTCATAAAGAACTTATGAAGTATGTCCTTGACCAGGCATGGGCGATTCCGATGCCGAGCCCGGTTTCCTATACGATGTGGCAGCCCTGGCTTAAGAACTACTATGGCAATACTACGGTCGGTTACATAAACGAACCGAACTGGACACAATGGGCCTGGGTGGACCAAAATTTAAAGAAATCTATGGGACATTAATTTCTAGATTCCGGCAAACGGCACTCTGGAAGATCGGTCATGTGTTATACTGTCGGTGACTGATATCCAGAGTGCCTGTTTATAACAAAGGAGATACATGAAAAATAAAGTTTTCACAAGCTTTGATGATGCTATCACAGATATATTCGATGGTGCGATTATCGCTCATTCTTCATTTGGTATTGCGAGTCAAGCACTCAACCTTTGGGAAGCTCTCACCCGGAAACAGGTGAAGGATTTAACGATTATCGGAAATATGTTGCATCCGCGGCGGGATCCTCCCCCTGGTGTACATTTACCAGTCTATGGCCCTATTGACTGCTTGATGCAGCCGGGTAAAGTTAAACGTATTATCGTTGGTTTTACCAATAATGTTTATTCTGATTTGGTCGGTCACGCCCAGGAGTACGATGAAGTTACAAAGGATATTGAGGTTTTACCTGTAACATTTGGTACGATCTGCTTACGCCTGGAGGCAGCAGCCTGTGGATATGGCGGCATACTTTCACCTGTCGGTATTGGTACCTTTATGGAAGAGTACAGCCAGAAAATTACAGTTGACGGCAAAGAGTACCTGATCGAAAAACCCCTCCAACCTGATTTCGGTTTCGTCAAAGCCTGGAAAGCGGACAAGTTGGGAAACCTGGTTTATTATCGCGAACAAAGAGTCCATAACCCGCTGGTAGCCCGGGCATCAAAGGTTACGATTGCTGAGGTACAGGAAATTGTTGAGACTGGTGAGATTGATCCGGACCAGGTACATACTCCCCATATTTATGTTGACCGGATCGTGAGGATACCCCAGGGTGGAATGGGCAGCCGTGAATGGGAAAAAGTTAGCAAAATGCTTAATTTATGCCCGGCGGTAAATGTAGCAGCGTAAATAGTAATTTAGCCTGGTAATTTGGGGAAAATGTGAGGGGGTAAATATTATGGATGATCGGACTCACTTAGTAGAAAAATACCAAACTGTTAAGCTTGACCGGCAGACCATGGGGATGCGTATTGCTAAGGAATTCAAAGATGGCGATTACGTTAATTTAGGCCGTGGTATCCCGACGAGTGCTGCCGATTATATCGATCCATCGATTGATATTTACTACCACTCCGAGGCTGGTTTACTCGGTTACGGTAGCGGGTATACCGCCGATGAATGGGAGCAGGTCGACCCTTGGCTTCACGATGCGGCAATACGCAACGTGCGTCCGAAACCTGGAATGGTAGTATTCGATATGAATGAAGCATTTCAAATGTTGCGGGGGCATCACCTCGATGCCGGTGTCGTCGGAGGTTTCCAGGTCTCGGAAAAGGGAGACTTTGCTAACTGGACATTTAAGACGCCGGTGTTACACTCAGGGATATCGATTGGCGGCGGTTTTGAACTTGTGGTTGGCCCGAAGCGCTGTATCGCTGCTATTACCCACCTCGACCGTCAGGGCCGTTCCAAGATTGTCCGTGAGTTGACCTATCCCCTCACCGGAGGCCGCAATATGGTGGACCTCGTAATCACCGACTTGGCAGTCATCGAGGTAATCGGGCCAAAGGGCCATAAAGAAGGCATGGTTTTGAAAGAATATGCTCCGGGATGGACGGTAGAAGAGGTACAAAGCCTGACTGACGCTCGGATTAAGATCGCTCCGGATGTAAAGGTTATCGAACTTTAGCAGGTTTTAGTGGAGAATAGAGGGCATGTAGATGTAAATGCCACGTTTGCCAACGCGAAGGGAGATCTGAGAATGAGTAAAAAATCCTTGACGATGTTAGCGGTGGGAGATATATATCTGCACGGCCAACCACCCGCGGAGCCGTTGTTTGCCAAAGTTGCCCCCGTACTGAGGTCAGCCGACGTTGCCGTCGGCCATATAAAGTGTATGTTTACCTCAAGGGGTATCAACACTTTCCCGGATATGGGCCTGGCCAGAGTAGGTGAGCGGCTGGAAACACCGGGCGGCAATCCCCGTAATATGAGTGCATTGAAAGATGCCGGCTTTGACGTGCTGACCCTCGCCAATTGCCATACCTGGGATGCCGGCGACCCGGGAGTAGAAGATACTATTGCCGGCCTGAGGGGATTAGGTATTGCTACATGCGGGGCCGGCATGAATATTGATGAAGCCAGCCGTCCTGCGATAATCGAGCGTGAGGGAACTCGTATCGGCTTCCTGGCTTATAATTGTACAGGCCCAATGGGGTCATGGGCTTTGCCACAAAAAGCGGGATGCGCTTATCTACATATCCTTGCCGCTTATGAACTGGACCTCCCGGTTATCGGGGGTTATCCAACCACTTACACCTTTGCTGAGCCGAAAAGGCTGCAAGCGATGGTAAGCGATATCAGTAAACTAAGGCCACTGTGTGATGTCCTGGTGGTCTTTTTCAGTAAGGGACTGGGCTTTCTCCCGGCCAGGCTGGCCATGTATGAACAACAAGTGTCTTATGCCGCCATCCAGGCCGGGGCCGACCTGGTACTGGCATCCCATGCGCATATCCTGAAAGGCATCGAGCAGTACAACGGAAAATGGATCTTTCACGGTCTGGGTAATTTCGTAATCAATACACCTCCGGCATCCGAACAAGGGGATGCCCAGACGCGGCAGTTCATCAAGGCACACGGCGGCCCTTTCTTCTTCGAACGCGGCGGCAGAGAGACACCGTTTCCCTATACCCCGGAGCAGGAACTGACCGTTATCGCCAAGTGCAGCATAAATGACGGGCACATCACTCAGGTGGGTTACCTGCCATGTCTTGCCGGGCAGAATCAACCGCCGGAGATATTCAAGCATGATGATAGAGGAGAGCAAGTCTTCGAGTATATGAACAACATCACTAACGGCGCCGAGCTAAATGCCCGTTTTGAGTGGCAAGGCGATGAGGTGGTAATCAATTCTTAAAAAGCACGCAGATATTACTATTGGATCGTATCAACATGTATTTAGAGAAGGGGGGCGTGTCTCCTCCGCCTCCGCTCCTGGAGAATACTCTTGGAGATAAGGCCGATTTGGCATGATATAGCAGCACCTTACGCTGAAGAAAGAGTTGACAATATCGGAAGGCGATGTTAGACTCCAGTCGATTATCGTATCCAGTATATCGGATACGATAAATATGATACTCAAATATCAATGAAATTGTCTTATTTTCCAACGATTATTTTATTCTTCTAACTTGAAATCATAATTGTATGGTTACGGGAGTATGACTGATCAACTGTTTTGTTCCAGTGGCGGATAATTTCGAATTTCGTTCTGTAAAAGGGGACATTTTAAATGAGTAAGATACTGGAAGGTAAGTGTGCCGTAATTGCAGGTGGGGGGCGTGGTTTGGGTAGAGAAATAGCACTGGCAATGGCACACTATGGAGCCCGGGTTGTAGTAAATGATACCGGGACCCAACTTAATGGGGTAGGTTCGGATCAGGGACCAGCGGAAGAAGTGGTATCTACCATTAGAAAAACGGGGGGCGTCGCAACTACATGTTTTGAATCCGTGGCTGATTTTTCCGCCGCCGCTCGAATTATTGATGCCTGTGTCGATGAATATGGCAAAATTGATGTTTTGGTTAACTGCGCTACGATTGCCAGAGGCGGTCAATTATGGGAGACCAGTGAAGAGGATTCGGACGCGGTGTTTGCCGTCACTCTAAAGGGGACCCTCAATACCTGTACTCATGCTTTGAAAGTGATGATGAAACGGGGTACCGGTAGGATCATCAATTTCACCTCGCCTTCCTGGCTGGGTGTTACCGGGGCTGATACTTATACTGCGGCCAAGGGTGGGGTAGTCAGCTTGACCCGGGGCATCGCCAGCCGTATGAAATTGGAGGGGCACAAAATCACCTGTAACGCTATCGCTCCTGTCGGCGGTACCAGGTTGAACCAGATGCGCCTTTCCAATCCTGACCAATGGCATGGAATGTGGGACAAGTATTACCAGGCAGGAATAATCGACCAGCAATTATATGAAGATACGGTAGAACCTGCCGACCCGAAGGAAATCGCTCCTATAGTGTGTTATCTAGCCACCGACGAGGCAGAAAACATCAGCGGCCGGGTCTTTGGCGCTACCAAGGGGCGGGTTGCCCTCTACTCGGAACCCGAAGAGATACGCGGCATCTATAAAGATGGGATTTGGACGCTGGAAGAACTAATGAAACTCATCCCGAGGACCCTGGCGCGAGGACTATGATGCCCAAGTCAGGATAATACTCGTACCATATCTCCCCTTGCTAATGTATGGTTTGTGAGGTGAATGAATGCTGCTTTCAAACAGAGTCGCCGTAATTACCGGAGGGGCCCGCGGCATCGGCCGGGCGATGGTATTGAAATTTGCCGAACAAGGTGCTGTCACCGTTATCGTGGACCTTCGTCCTAATGAGGCTGCCGAAACACTCAAGTTGGTTTCGGACCGGGGAGGAGAAGGGCTCTTTATTAGTTGTGATGTCTCTCAAAATTCTCAAGTACAAAAGATGGTCGACCAGGTGATCGGCCGATATCATAAAATCGATATCCTGGTCAATGATGCCGCCGTTTCCCCTCCTGAGCGGCCTTTCGTCGAGATTACCGAGGAGCAGTGGGATAGAGTGATGGCGGTCAATTTGAAAGGTGTTTTCCTTTGTTGTAAAGCGGTTATACCTCACATGAAAGCTCAAAAATATGGGAAAATCATTAATGTGGCTTCAGTAGGCGCCATTTCCCCCTCCAGGGTGATTGCTGATTACTGTATCGCCAAGAGTGGTGTCGTCATGTTATCCCAATGCCTGGCGATTGATGTTGCGGAACATAATATCTGTGTCAATTCGCTCCTTCCCGGGATCACCCGTACCGACTTTCACGATGCCGTTCGTCCGAAAGATATCCCCAAAGACGAGTATTTTGAAAATCTAAATAAGACTATCCCCATGGGTCGGGTAGGTAACCCTGAGGATATTGCGGATGCCGCTGTATTTCTTGCCTCAGACCTTTCCCGGTATGTTACCGGTGACCGTATTGTAGTCAGCGGGGGGTACATGCGCTGATGATTTCGCCGCTAATTACCAATTTTATGTCCTGCGAATCTAATCTTTAAAATAGTCGGCATTTCATTGTGGAGGAATAACGTGGGAAAATTACAGGATTCTGCACCAAAGAAAATAAAGTCAAGCCCGGAAGAGAAAAAAAGTTATACTTCACGAACTCATAAAAATAGTGAAATCATCGGTTTGGATAAAAACCAGCTAAACTGCCTTTCCGCAGCTATTCACAGTGACGTTGCTTCTAAACTATATGACGGTGCAGCTGTCATCGTGGCACGTAACGGTAAAATTGGTTTACAGGAGGCCATCGGCTATGCCGACCGCGCCGCCGGCCGTCGTTTACATATTGACGATGTTTTTAATATTTTATCGGTTACTAAGGCCTTTACCGACGTGATCGTGTTATCGCTGATAGAACGCGGTGAATTGGCCTTGACGACCAGGATTACCGATATCATTCCGGAATTTAAAGGTGGGGTTAAGGATACCGTCACTGTTTTTCATGTAATGACACACACCGCCGGTTCACCGCAGGTCCTTTTCCCGGTTGCAGCGGACCAGATGGGAAATCTATCTGCGGTTATTAAGGAAATATGCAAACTGGACCTGGTCTCTACTCCGGGGGCTAGAGTTAGTTACAGCCCATTATGGGGACACGCCATTTTGGGAGAAATTATTCGCCGTCTCGACGGTGGGAAGAGAGCTTTACGTGACATCTTCCAGGAAGAACTTTTCGGTCCCTTGAAAATGGCAAGTACTGCCCTGGGCCGGCGCCGGGATTTGAGTTCACGGGTGGTTCCTATTGTCGCGCGTGACCCCGCCTTTGGGCAGGTCGGGCAGATGACGATTGAAGAAGTCGAAAACCATAATCAATTTATCGTCGAGGGTGCCGAAATCCCGTGGATGGGAGGTATTGCTTCTGCTGCCGATCTTTTCCGTTTTGCGGAAATGTTGCGCTGCCAGGGTGAACTTGATGGCGTACGTATTTTATCGCCGGCAACTGTAAAAATGGCTACTACGATTCAAACCGGCACCTTGATCAATGAATACCATGCCCCTGTAATCAAGCAACACGGATTGCAGCCCGGGCCGGCCAATATCGGTCTGGATTTGTTGATTAAGGGTGATGGAATCAGTCTCAATACCATGGGTACTTTCACCTCACCGCGGACTTTCGGTAAATTTGGTTTAGGCGGGACCGGTTTCTGGGTTGATCCCGCATGGGGCGTAACTTTTATTTTCTTACGCTCCGGTTTGCTGGAACACTACCATGATACCGTGAACTATCAACGGGTATCCGATATGGCAATTGCTGCTGTAATCTAAGAAACGCGGCTTGACATAATATTCCATTCGCTAGTTTATAAAGTAATGCGCTTCGAGGAGAAAAATGGCGGGTGTTTTTGATAGCTTGACAGTAAACAAGTTGGTATTGCCAAACCGCTTTCTTCGTTCCGCCACCATGGATAGTATGGCTGAAGGCGGTATGGTCACGGAGACGCAGATTGAGATGTATCGGGAATTGGGTAAGGGAGAAATCGGCCTGATAATTTCTCACGGCCTGTATCCCACCAAAGAGGGACAATGCTCTTCCGGGCAGCTCGGGGTTGAATCTGATGCCGCGATAAAGTCTTTACGCCGCCTGGTCAATGCTGTTCACCTGGGCGGGGGCAGGATTGCCGCCCAGATCCTTCACGGCGGCTGGATGTGCAACCCGAAAGTGACCGGCTTGCCCCCGGTGGGTCCGTCCGAACTTATTCATCCCGCCTCCGGATTGCAGGTACGGCAGCTCTCTTCAGGTGAAATATATGAACTGGCGGAAAAATACGCGCAGGCTGCCGCCAGGATCATTGAAGCCGGATTTGATGCCGTACAGTTGCATGGTGCTCACAGTTGGTTGATCAGCGCTTTTCTTTCTCCGGCCACCAACCGTCGTCAAGACGAATGGGGTGGCTCCCTGGAGAATAGAGCCCGTTTTATCCGGGAAATTTACCGTGGTATTAGAAAAGTGTCCGGGCCGGATTATCCGGTATTGATTAAGCTTGGGCTGCAAGACTACCATCCTCAGGGTAAACCTGTTTCGGAAGGTATCGAAATTGCCAAATTGTTGCAGCAGGATGGTTTCGATGCCATTGAAGTGAGTGAAGGGCTCGAACAGGATTTCTTCCACCATATTCGCCGTGAGGCCGTGAAACCATATTATCTGGCAGAATGCGAACAGGCGAAAAAAGTCTTATCTCTTCCCCTGATACTGGTGGGCGGGATGAGAAAACTCTCGGATATCCGGCAAGTTTTGGATAACAATATCGCCGATGCCGTTTCGTTGTGCCGGCCGTTTATCCATAACCCGTATCTGGTCAGAGATTTAGTAAACGGCATCTCAGATAGTTCGGCATGTACTTCGTGCAATGAATGCATGACAAAGATGGGAAAAGGCCGGTTACATTGTGTTTTATCCTGATGTAAAAGTTTGTTTTCGCTATTAAACAAACTCATCGACCGCTGCTTCAAATTGCCGCGGATCGATTGGTTGTCTAACCAGCGGTGCCTTTTTCAATGCCGGCAGTAGCTCTTCAAAAACGGGCCTTTCCTGTTTATAGACTAGTCCGGTGGGGATACGGTCACCCCATTCCTGGGCTTTGGCAAAAGCCATCATTTTATTACCGGGATCATAGTTTTTGTCTTCATCCAGCCTGTAAACCCGGTCGCGGTACCACTGGAAGGTGTTTTTCTTATTGAAAGAGACACACGGCTGCAGGATGTCCAGCAGGGCAAAACCATGATGCCGGAGGGCCATTTGCATCAGTTGGGATAGATGCTCGATATCACCGGCAAATCCCCGGGCCAGGAAACTGATATCGGAAGCCAGGGCTAAGGTCAGCGGATTCAATGGCTGGATGGCCCCGAATGGAGTGGTTGTGGTGACAAAGCCAAGGTCGCTCGTGGGAGATGCCTGGCCTTTGGTTAAACCGTATACCTGGTTGTTATGTACAAAATAAGCCATCCGGACGTTGCGCCGCATCGCCGCCAGGGTATGGTTAAGCCCCTCCCCGTAAGCCCCGCCGTCCCCGTCGATTACGATCACATTCAGTTCATGATTGGCAATTTTAGCTCCGGCGGCAGCCGGAATCGCCCGGCCGTGCAAGCCGTTGAATACGTTGCCTTGGGTATAATGCGGCAGCTTGGGCGCCTGTCCGATTCCTGATACCATCAGTATCTGGTAAGGTTCCAGGTTGAGTGCTGCCATCGCCTTGCGGAAGGCCTGCAGGATACTGAAATTACCACAGCCGGGACACCAGGCTATCGGTATTTTAGAAGCATAGTCCTGTACGGTAACCATGTCTACTTTATCTCCTTTTTCAGGCGGTTGATGATATATTGCGCTGATATCGGACGTCCATCATACCTCAATATACTTCTCTCTATCTTTATCCCGGTTTCACGGCGGATCAAGGCCGCCATCTGGGAAGTCGCATTGCTTTCGATGACGATGTTCCTGGCATTATTATTGAGGTCTTGAGCAACCGCATCAACCGGGAAAGGCCATATTTCGCTGAGGTGTAGGTGATTCACCGCAATTCCCCCGGCTTGTAGTATTTCCGCGGCTTCATGAATCGCCCCGTAAGTGCTGCCCCAGCCGATCAGGTTGAGTTCTGCTTTGGGTATATTGCTGAAAAAAGGTGCCGAAATCTCCATCTGCAGCTTTATTCCCTTCCGCAGTCGTTTTTCGTTTAAACGGATTCGTGTCCCGGCGTCTTCGATCAGGTGGCCGGCTTCATCATGTTCGTCCGAATCGGTTACTACCAGGGCCTTACCCAGGCCCGGCAGGGCGCGTGGGGAAATACCGGAAGCGGTGATTTGATGGCGTTGATAACCGGTTATCTTGTTTGCTTCCTCCTCAGACAATAAGTCACCCCGGTTGATGTGTACCTGTGTAAGGTCAAACCGGGAAACCGTATTGTATGAGGATGCCAGGTGATGATCGGTGAGGATGATTACCGGTATCTGGTATTTTTCGGCCATATTGAAAGCCTTGATGGTCAGTGTAAAGGCTTCGGCCGCCGTTGCCGGTGCCAGTACCGCCCGGGGGAATTCGCCGTGTCCGGCATGCAGGGCAAACCATAACTCTCCCTGTTCCGTACGGGTCGGGAGTCCGGTCGCCGGACCCGGCCGCTGTCCCAGGACTATGACTACTGGTGTCTCTGTCATCCCGGCCAGGGAAAGTCCCTCTACCATCAGGGAGAATCCTCCGCCGGAAGTAGCCACCAGGGCCCGGGCTCCGGCATAACCGGCGCCTACTGCCATGTTAATGGCGGCAATCTCATCTTCGACATGGACCATGACGATACCGTATTGATTACTTTTCCGGGCCAGGTACTCGAGGATGGATGAAGACGGCGTCATGGGATATCCGGCAACGAACTTGCAGCCGCCGGCTAGTGCTCCGATAGCCAGGGAATCGTTACCACTGAGAAGCATCTTTGGTTCCGCTCGCGTGACTGGAGGTAGATTCAACCTGCGGCTTCCCCGGCGCACAAAATCGTACCCGGCCCGGGCGGTTTTAAGGTTATTAGCCAGGATTTCTCCGCCGGCAGTGTTAAATTCCTTAACCAGTACTTTTTCCAGGAGGGAGAAATCCAGTGAGGTCAAACCCACCGCCGCCCCTACCGCCGCTGTATTCATCATGATCTTATTGCGGCCGGCCTCCTCCGCTAGCTGGGCCAGGGGAATATCCAGGTATTCCTCCCCCTTGAAACTCGCCTCGGCGCTGTCGTAAATGATCGCCCCACCAGGTTTGAGGTTGTTCTTGTGTAACTCGATCGTCTCCCGGTTCAGGGCAACGATAACGTCTAGTTCCTCGGAAATTGACGTTATGTTGTGATCACTGATTCTTATCCTGAAGAAATTGTGTCCTCCCCGGATCCTGCTCTCGTAATCCTGGTCGGCAAAAATATGATAACCGCCGTTTGTCATGGTTCGGGCTAATATCAAGCCTACTGATTGTATGCCCTGCCCTGCTTCTCCCCCGCACAAAAAGTTGATATCCAGTGTCATGACTCACCCCCAAACATAGGAGATTTCGGTGGGTTCTCAGGATTATTATGGTTGTCTTGCAGATATTATACTTCGCTGTTCATTCCCTGGTTGTCTTTTTCTGGCAAGGGGTAGTGAAGACAATTATAGATACCGTCTGCTTTTTTGTATAATAGTATTAATATCATCTATTAGCGATAGTTACCAATTGAATCTTGGTTGCTTCGGTCTTGCCCAATCGTAACTCAATCGTAGCTCAAGTGTACTTTTGTAGTGTTAAGGAGGAAAGAAATGCCGGATGCCCTGGAAGTTATCAAGAGTGTACTCGCACAACATTTCAAGATCACGGAAAACATTAAGACTACCGGTGACCGGATGAATGATGTCGATGCAGTTTTCGGCGTACAGGTGGCTGCCTACCAGACCGCTCAAAGTGCCTTTTCCGTGGCAAGCTTGCTCGAAAAACGCGACCAGCTGATGAATACCATTAATATTATGGGCGATGGCTTGAAGAAGCACTTTGAATATGAAGAGAAGGTGCTTCCCCTGGTGCTCGGCGAACTGCTGCTTAACGATATCCTTCATGACCATAAAAAGATATTTTCGCAGCTCGATAATGTAAAAACCAGCCTGGCGAACCTTGACAAATTATCTAAAGAAGAACTGCTTACGAAACGCCTGGAATTGATCAATAGTGTCAATGAACTGCGTGATAATGTCGTCGGCCACGCAAATTATGAAGAAAAAGTACTGGATATGGTCAAGAAGGTCTTCGAAAAGAAACCATCTCATCCGGACTAACCTGACCGTTGTTGTCACAGGAAGGATATTCTCTGAATGCCGGATGGTTTGATCATCGAAGATCGCTTCACGTTGACAGACGGTTTTTTAACATGTTATGCTGTGCGCAATGGTGAAGTATAATTACGCCTATTACTACGAATATTACTACTACTATCCAGCTTCTGCTGGGGGGCTGAATATACTTCGAATTTGAAAACCAACACAGGAAGATATAAAAAGCCCCTCCCCAGGGGCTTTTTCTTTTTGTTGATATTATTTTTTTACGGAGTCGAATTATGAAAGACGAGACAAAGGTTTACAAGACGACTACCTGGTCGGCCGGACCCGGATGCCACGGCGGCTGCGGCGTTTTGGCATATATCAAAGATGGCAAGCTGGTCAAGATCGAGGGTGACCCCGACCACCCCATGAACCGGGGCCGGTTGTGCTCCCGGTGCCTTGCCATGACACAGTATGCCTATAATCCCAAACGTTTGCGCCGCCCCCTGAAACGCGTCGGCGAGCGGGGTGAAAACAAGTGGCAGGAAATCTCCTGGGATGAAGCCTTTGGCCTCATTGAACAAAAATTTGGTGATATCCGTGATAAGTACAGCGCCGAAAGCGTCGTTTTTGCCATGGGCACCGGCCGCGACATCGGTGCCTGGATCTGTATGCTGGCTTATGCCTTCGGCAGCCCCAATGTAAGCTTTATTATGAGCGGCAACGGCTGCTATACCCCGCGTATCGTGGCTTCGGAAATCGTGACCGGCGAGTACTGCATGTTCGATGGCGGCCAGTGGCTGCCTCAGGGGCATAATGACCCTAAATACCAGACCCCTGAATGCATCGTCATCTGGGGCTATAATATCGCCGCCTCCTGTCCCGATAACATCTTCGGCCATTGGGTCATCGACCTCATGAAAAAGGGTACCAAGGTGATTACCATCGATCCGCGCCTGACCTGGTTTGCTTCCCGTTCCAGCAAATGGCTGCAGCTTCGCCCCGGCACCGATGGCGCTCTGGCCATGGCTTTTCTTAACATCATCATTAAAGAAAATCTCTATGATAAGGCTTTTGTCGAACAATGGACCAATGCCCCGCATCTGATCCGCAAAGATAATTTCACGTTGTTACGCGAGAGCGACCTGAATGCCAAAGGTTCTCCGGATAATTTTGTAATCTGGGACACCAATACTGCCACCCCTGCGGTTTGGGATCCTAAAGAAGCTGCTTTTAAAACCCAGGGTGTTAAACCGGCGCTTGATGGCGAATTCCGGGTCCACCTGGCGGACGGCCGCGAAATCACCGCTGCCACCGTCTGGGGCCAGTTTTGCCGCAATGCGGCCGAATACCCAGTGGATAAAGTGGCGAAGATCACCTGGTTGAAGGAAGAAGATATCATCGAAGCTGCCCACCTGTATGCGAAAAGTAAACCGGCCACCATCCAGTGGGGCCTGGCGATCGATTCCACCCCCGCCATCACCCCCACCGCCACAGCGATCATCGACCTCATGGCGCTTACCGGCAACCTGGATACCCCCGGCGGCAACGTCATTGCCCGTTATGCCTTTAATGCGGTGGCTTATGCCCTGCCTGGGGCCAAAGGCGTGATCAAGCTGGCTTCTAAAGAAATCGATGACAAACGGATCGGTGCCCAGGAATACGGCCCGTTCAACCAGTTTGTCTGGCGCAGCCAAACCGACCGGACATTGGAAGCCATCAATACCGGTAAGCCGTATCCCGTCAAGGGCATGTGGTTCCAGTGCTGCAACCTGATCGGCGGCATCGGTTACGACACGAAAAAATGGATCGATGCCCTGAGCAAGTTGGACTTTATCGTTACCGTCGACCTTTTCATGACGCCGACCGCCCAGTTGTCCGACGTAGTCCTCCCGGCGGCCACTTTCCTGGAAAAAGAAAGCTTACGCAGCTGGTGGGTGCCCTTACAGAGCATCAACAAGATCATGACAGTGGACGAATGTAAGTCGGACATCGAGATCAATTTCGAACTGTCCCGGCGCTTTGATAAGAATTTCCGCTGGCAGACCATCCATGAATTGTTCGACGACATCCTTAAACCATCCGGATTGACCTATGCACAATTGCAGGAAAAAGGTTGGGTGATTCCGCCTGACGGCGATCCCAGCGCCCCGTATCACCGCTTTGCCAGAGGCTTGCTGCGGCCGGATAAGAAACCCGGCTTTACCACCAATTCCGGTAAAGTTGAGCTGTATTCCACGCTGCGGGAAAAATGGCAGCTCGAAGCCTTTCCGCATTACGAAGAACCGCCCTTTACGCCTGTCAGCCGGCCGGACCTGGCGAAAGAATATCCCCTGATCCTCTCCACTGGACGCCGTTCGCCCGTTTATTTCCTGTCCGAGCACCGCAATATCCCGTGGCTGCGGGATGCTGATCCCGACCCCGTGGTCGAGATACATCCCGATACGGCTTCGTCACTGGGTATTGGCCACGGGGAGTGGGTCTGGGTGGAAAACTGGCAGGGCAAGTGTAAACTGAAGGCCAAAGTTACGCCTATCGTGCCCCGTTGGATGGTCATGGCCGCTCATGGTTGGTGGTTCCCGCCCGAGGAAGGGAAAAAGCCGTCACTGGATAAACAACTGGAATCGAATGTCAATTACCTGATGCCGATGGGAGCGCAGGGTAAAGACGGCCTTGGTACTCCCACCAAACACCTGATGTGCCGGGTGTATAAAGTGTAAACAATGGTTTCCAAATACCCGGTGTGTGATGACATCGGAAGGCAGGAGAAAACATAAAATGACGAAAAAACCGGAATATGGCTTATTGATAGATTATGAATATTGTACCGGCTGTTATGCCTGCCAGGTTGCCTGCGCCCAGGAACATCACTGGCCGGCCGGGATGGGTGGGGTACGCGTCCAGGAGATCGTCCAGAACCTTCCCAATGATAAGCACTACCTGATGTATTTGCCGGTATTCACCGAACTTTGCGTATTATGCGCTGCCCGGACCAAGCAGGGGCAGCAACCGTCCTGCGTCCAGACCTGTATGGCGTCTTGCCTGAAATACGGCAAGATCGATGACCTTGCCAAGGATCTGGTCAAACCCCGGATGATATTGTGGGCGCCTAAATAGCGACTGTATTTTGTTCTGTTGATACCCGTAAAAAAAGTGGGGTGTTTGCGCCTAACAGCAAATACTCCACTTTTTTAGCTTTGTTTCTGTTTATCTGGATTTAAAGCGCGTAAACCGGCTGATCTTCGAAGTAAGCCGGTCTTTTTCCTGGGCGATCTCCTTTTCCACTCCCAGGCTTATCTGGATCCTGGTTTGGTTTTCCACCACGACTTCCTGGGCCCGCTCGACTTCCGGCCATTCCGACATCATCTGTGCCAGGTCGAGATGTTTGGACAGGGCTACCACGATAAATGTCCGGTCGACCTGGTGTTGGATTTCTGTTTGTATTACTTCTTCGAGAAAATTAAGGTGGTTCCGTACGTAATCGATCCGCTCCTTGTCTCTCGGGGGCAAGATTTCGATGATACGTTGTTCCCGGATATCGTTCGCTTCTCGCTCCGGTAGATTCTGCATACTGATAGCATTATCGGTAGCGGTAGTTGCATTGACAGGATCGGTTCCCGGGTTGTTTGCTTGTATAACCGGCGGGTTAAGGGTTTCCGTTGGTGGAAAGCCCTGGATCTCAAATCCGGCAAACTTTTCTTCCAGCTCTTTGCGGAAAGCATCGGATTGTTTCTTTAAGGTATCTAGTTCGGAGGCACAGGTTGTGTTAATATGGTCGGCGATTTCCGCCAAACGGGTTTCAAACGATTTCAGGCTTTCTTCGGATATTGCCGAGAATTCCTGCTGCAGTTTCTGCTTTACTGATAATACCCCTTCTTTCGCCGGGTTGTCTGAACTTGAAATGTGATCATTTAGCCTTTTATCGGCCGCTGCCCGGGCTTCTTCCAGTATCTTGTTTTTTTCT
>CAZSHH010000055.1:0-19620 GCA_964606525.1 uncultured Dehalococcoidales bacterium | reverse complement strand
TTTGTCGTTGATATGGCTCTTGGTGGCAGCACTAATTCGGTGCTTCATCTGAAAGCCGTAGCCAACGAAGCCGGGATAAAATTCCCCCTTTCCACCATCAATGATGTTTCCAAAGCTACCCCTCAGATTTGTAAACTGAGTCCTGCCGGCAGCCACCATATCGAGAATCTGGACCGTGCTGGTGGTATCCCCGCGGTAATGAAAGTGCTGAAGAAATACCTCCGTACGCAGACCATGACGGTCACCGGGGCTATCCTGGGTGAAAACATTAAAAAGGCCGCGGTCATCGATGATGATGTCATTCGGCCTATTAAGAATGCTTACTCGCCTACCGGTAGTCTGGCAATACTCTTCGGCAACCTGGCACCCGAAGGATCTGTCGTGAAGAAGGGTGCCGTGGCTCCCGAGATGATGGTACACCAGGGCCCTGCCCGGGTCTTTGATTCTGAACAAGCAGCTACCAAAGCAATTACTGCCCGCAAGATAAAACCAGGTGACGTAGTTGTTATCCGTTATGAAGGGCCTAAAGGTGGCCCGGGTATGCGGGAAATGCTGGGGCCGACATCTATCCTCGCCGGTATGGGCCTCGACAAAGAAGTTGCCTTGATTACTGATGGGCGGTTTTCCGGGGCCACCCGCGGCGCCGCTATCGGACACGTTTCACCGGAAGCTGCCAGCCGCGGCCCGATCGCTGCTCTGGTTGAGGGAGATACTATCTTGATCGATATTCCGGCTGGAAAACTCGAGGCTAAATTAACTCAGAAAGAAATTGCGTCCCGTCTCAAAAAATTTACCGAATTCAAGTCTCCGGTGAAGACAGGTTACTTGAGGCGTTATGCTGATAAAGTGTCGTCGGCCAGTACCGGCGCTGTATTTGAATAGAGGAGAGACCGCAATGAAATTAAGCGGCGGCCAGATAGTTTGTGAAAGTCTGTTGAAAGAAGGCGTAGATATCGTCTTCGGGATATTGGGTGGCGCGATACTTCCCCTCTATGATGTCTTGCCGCAGTATCCTAAGCTGCATCATGTCTTGGTTAGGCACGAACAAGGAGCAGCACATGCCGCCGATGGTTATGCCCGTGTTTCGGGAAAAGTCGGCGTCTGTTTCGCGACTTCCGGCCCTGGTGCAACAAATCTGGTCACCGGTATTGCCAATGCCCAGTTGGATTCTGTACCAATGGTGGCTATCACCGGACAGGTTGCCCGGCCTTATATCGGCAAAGATGCCTTCCAGGAAGTAGATATTACCGGCATTACCTTACCTATCACTAAACATAACTATCTGGTTACGGAAGCCAGTTCCCTGGCGCGCACTATTAAAGAAGCTTTTTACCTGGCTCGAACCGGCCGGCCCGGCCCGGTCCTTATCGATATCCCACGGGATGTTTTTATTGAAGAAGCAGAATATCATTATCCAACCAAACCTAATCTAGCCGGATATAAACCGGTATTGCAGGGGCATCCCGCCCAGATTAAGAAAGCCGCTAAAATTATCAATGAAGCACAACGTCCTTTGATCATCGCCGGTAGGGGAGTTATTATCTCCGGTGCCTATGAACAACTGCATTCCCTGGCTGAGACCGGCCAGATTCCGGTCGTAACAACACTACTTGGCATTGGTTCTTTTCCGGAAAGTCATGTCTTAAGTTACGGCATGATAGGTATGCATGGCATGGCCTATGCTAATATGGGTGTCAGTAATGCTGATGTGGTTATTGCTATCGGCATGAGATTTGATGACCGTGCCACGGCTAAAGTGGCCGGCTTTGCTCCCGAAGCCAGTATCATCCACATCGATATCGATCCGGCGGAAATCGGGAAAAATGTAGCTGTCGACGTCCCTATCGTGGGTGATGTGAAAGTCGTCCTCCAGGAACTGAACCAGTCTGTCGCTAAAAAAAATCATATCGCTTGGGTTCAACAACTTGATGATTGGCGCCATGACCATCCATCAACCGTGCTGAAAGAGAGTGAAGAACTGATTCCGCAGTTCGTCATCCGGAAGATATACGAAGCCACTAATGGCCAGAGTATCGTCGTGACCGGAGTCGGGCAGCATCAGATGTGGGCGGCACACCATTACTGGTATGACCGTCCTAACAGCTTCATTTCTTCTGGCGGTTTGGGGACGATGGGTTTTGGGTTGCCGGCTTCCCTCGGAGTGAAATTAGGCCGCCCTGAAGAGACGGTCTGGTGTATTGATGGCGATGGCAGCTTCCAGATGACTCTTCATGAGTTAGCTACCATCGTTCAGGAGGAAGCCGCGGTCAAGATAGCTATAATTGATAATGGATATCTTGGTATGCCGCGGCAATGGCAGGAGTTACTATATTCCCGGCGTTATGTAGCTTCTCGGTTGGGCGGGCCTGACTTTGTCAAGTTGGCTGACGCCTACGGGATCCCTGCTTTAAGAGTACAATATAAGGAAGAAGTGTTGCCGGCTATAGAGAAAGCTTTAGCTGAACCGGGCCCGTTCTTAATTGATTTTCATGTCAAGCCGGAAGAAAATGTTTATCCGATGGTACCTCCCGGATCATCACTGACCGAACTTATTGAAGAACCGAAGCCGAGGTCGAGAGCTTTTTCTCATTCTGCGAAATCGCTGGTAAGTAACGTATAAAACCGGTTAGAGGAGTCGACATGGCACCATCCAAGCGTACCCTGGTAGCACTGGTTGAAAATAAACCCGGCGTCCTCAACCGGGTTGCCAGCCTGTTCCGCAGGCGTGGTTTTAATATTGAAAGTATTGCGGTCGGTCACTGTGAAACACCCAATTTGTCCAGGATGACGATTGTGGTTGACGGTACTAATATCACGGTTGAACAGGTTAGGAAGCAGTTGGAAAAGGTTGTCGACGTCGTCCGGGTATCTGATATCTCGGAAGAACAGATCGTTGCACGGGAATTGGCTTTGATAAAAGTTAAAGCTAATTCCAGTACACGAAGTGAAATTATCCAGATCGTTGATATCTTCCGCGCCAATATCATCGACGTTGCGGCTGATTCCTTGACGGTTGAAGTTACTGGCGATGAAGATAAGATTAATTCCCTGGCCAGCCTGTTGCGTGGATTTGGTATCAAGGAATTATCCCGTACCGGGAGAATAGCCATGCCGCGCGGCGGGACATCTCCGTTACTGATGGAAAAAGAGATAACAACAAAGCTAAAATAAAAAAAATTTGAAAACCCTTGAATTCCATCAATTGGTAATGTATCATCACTGCAAAATTGGGAGGTGAGAGAATGTATAAGCGAATGCTGGTTCCCCTAGATGGCTCGAAGTTAGCCGAAGTGGTTTTCCCTTTTGCCCGGGAGTTGTCCGGCCTGCTGGGTACCGAGATTATTTTGCTTCATATCTCTAACCTTGGTAAAGATTTCCTGCCGATGTCTCATGCTTATGTCGAACACGCTGCTGAACATATCAAAGGCCGCGAAACATCGGAATGGAAAGCATTACTCACTAAACCGATCGCCGTTTCGAGCGATCTCGTCTCTGGTTATCCCCCTGATGAGATCTTGAAATACGCTGAGGAAAAGAAAGTCGACCTGATATTGATGGCCAGCCATGGCCGTTCTGGCCGCAACCGTTGGGGTATCGGCAGCGTGGCGGATAAAGTTCTGCGTGCGGCCACTACCCCGGTGCTGCTGGTACCGACCTCTGAACAGCCAGAGACCAGTCGATGTCCGATTAAAGAATTAATCGTACCACTGGACGGTTCTGAGTTAGCAGAAAATGTCCTGCCTCATGTGGAAACACTTGCCGGTACGGAAGGCATTAAATCCGTTAAAGTAGTCTTACTGCGGGCTTGCGAACCACCTTCTATGCCCACTTATTACAGCCCGGAATTGTCCGAGATACCTTTACATTGGGGACAATATGCACAGCAGGAAACTACCCGGTGCAAACAGGTAGCAGCTGAATATCTGGCCGGAATTGAAAACCGTTTGAAAGCAAATCACATCGAGGTACGTTCTGAAGTACTGGTAGGTAAAGCATCGGATGAGATCGTTAACTATGCCAATAAGAATCCCAATAGCCTTATTGTCATGGCTACTCACGGACGATCCGGGCTCAGCCGCCTGGTTTATGGCAGCGTGGCTTTAAATATTCTGGTCGGCGTTACTAATCCGATCCTGTTGATTAAACCGGTACTAAAAGCAAAAACTTAGGGCATCGAGGTATACGGTGAATATACGATATCCGGCTTTTACTTAATAGAGTTTTTAAGATAGCCGGAAGTGGTAATGAAGTTAAATGTCAACTAATATGAAACCTTTTTGCAGCTATATCTTGGCTACTTGTCAATACTCTTTAGTCCGGAGAGTGGAACTCATCCTTACCAGCCCCTCTTCCTGAAGAAGAGGGGTACCCTGAAACCTGTCAATAAAAAATTTAGGAGAGTTAACTGTCCGGGGATTGCTCGAATGAGTTCTCCCTCACAGAAAAAAGCTATGGAAAAAGTAATTATTTTTGATACTACTTTAAGAGATGGTGAACAGGCTGCCGGCGGCAGTTTGAATATCCAGGAAAAACTGGATATTGCCCGGCAGTTGGGAAAACTGGGTGTCGATATCATCGAGGCTGGCTTTCCGGTTACCTCACCCGGTGATTTCGAAGCGGTACGTTTGATTGCTCAGGAAGTCAGGAATGCTTCGATTTGTGTATTAACCCATGCTAACATGAAAGCTATCGATCAGAGTTGGGAAGCGGTAAAAAGTGCAGAACAACCCCGTATCCATATCGTTTTATCGTCTTCCGATATCCATCTCTTTTACGCTTTGAAAAAGAGCCGTGAAGAGATTCTGCAAATGGTCAGTGAAACCGTTGCCCATGCCCGTAAATATTGCAGCGACATCGAATATTCGGCGATGGATGCCAGCCGTACCGAACCGGAATATATCTACCAGATATTGTCAGCGGCCATTGCCGCCGGTGCTACCACTGTTAATATCCCGGATACAGTGGGTTATGCCATGCCTAATCAATTTGGCCAGTTAATCGACGGTGTCTTTACTAATGTGGCAAATATCGAACGGGCAGTCGTTAGTATCCATTGTCACAATGATTTAGGGTTGGCTGTCGCTAACAGCCTGGAAGCTTTGAAACACGGTGCCCGCCAGGTTGAAGGTACCATCAATGGTATTGGTGAACGCGCGGGTAACGCTTCACTCGAAGAAATAATCATGGGATTAAAGACAAGGCCGGATTACTTTAATCTCGAAACTAATATCGATACTACTCAGATATACCGCACCAGCCGGCTGGTTAGTGAGTTGACCGGCTTTCCAGTCCAACCGAATAAAGCCGTAGTAGGGGCCAATGCTTTCCGCCATTCTTCCGGCTTACATGTTGATGGTGTCATTAAAGCAGCACAGACCTTTGAGATCATGAAACCCAAGTCGGTAGGAGTCCCTTCCAGCAGCCTGGTATTGGGAAAAACCAGCGGCCGGCATGCTTTAAAGGAACGGTTGGCCGAGTTAGGCTACAGTCTGTCTGAAGATGATTTCAATCGTGCTTTTACCGCCTTTAAAGAGTTGGCTGATAAAAAGCGTGATGTGACCAATAAGGATATCGAGTCTATCGTTGCCGAGGAAAAGCGTACTGTATCTGAAACTTATCACCTTGACCGTTTACAGGTAGCCTGCGGCGACCGGGGTATGCCAACCGCGGCCATCAGGTTGATCGGTCCGGACGGTGAAATACTGGCCGATGCTGCTCTGGGTACGGGGCCGGTGGATGCGGTCTACAAAGCGATTAACCGTCTGGTCGGTGTTCCTAATACCCTCACTGAGTTTAGTGTCAATTCAGTTACTGAAGGGATCGATGCCATCGGCGAAGTCCTGATCCGCATTGAAAGCGACGGTATTACTTATACCGGACGGGGTGCCGATACCGACATTATCGTTGCCAGTGCCAAGGCTTATATGAATGCCCTAAACCGTTTACTGAACGTTAAAAAGGGCAGGTGATGTTCAGGTGAACTCAGAACTGGAGACGGTCCTTCGCCTGGTGTTGGCCGCGGTGTTAGGCGGCATCATTGGTTATCAACGGGAGAGATCAGGTAAACCGGCAGGATTTCGAACAATGATCCTGATATCACTCGGTGCCGCTTTATTCACTGTCATTGGTACCTTTGGTTTTACCGGTGGTGATCCTGGCCGTGTTGCGGCCGGAATCGTCACCGGTGTTGGTTTCCTCGGTGCCGGGACGATTTTCCATCACCGCCAGATAGTAGAAGGATTGACTACCGCGGCCGCGATGTGGGTAGCGGCTGCTATTGGCCTGGCTTGCGGAGCAGGTTTCTACATTATTGCTCCGGCAGCGGCGTTACTCACTTTCTTAGTATTGATATTACCTCATCGCGGTCCGCCGAAATAAAGGATTATTGTTACCAATTTGAATGAGGAGAAAATATGCCTACCTTAGCTGAGAAAATTTTAGCAGCTCATACCGACCGGAAGAATCTGTCACCGGGCGACTTCATCAATGTAAAAGTAGATCTGGTTTTGTCCAATGACATCACTGCCCCTATTGCCATTAAGGAATTCCGGCGTATGGGGTTGAAGAAAGTGTTCGATCCTGAAAAAGTGGTAATGGTGGCCGACCATTTTGTGCCGAATAAAGACATCACATCTGCTGAACAGACGAAGTTTGTTCGTGATTTTGCCCGTGAGTATGGTATCTTGTTTTATGATGTCGGGCAGATGGGAATTGAGCATGTTTTACTCCCCGAGCAAGGACTGGTCTTGCCTGGTGATGTTGTCGTGGGAGCGGATTCTCACACCTGTACTTATGGCGCTGTAGGGGCTTTTTCTACCGGTATGGGTTCGACTGATATCGCCGCTGCTATGGCTACCGGCGACATCTGGATGAAAGTTCCTCCTACGATCCAGTTTTTGTTTCACGGCAAATTGGGTAAATGGGTAGGTGGTAAAGACCTGATCCTGTATACCATTGGCCAGATCGGGGTTGATGGTGCGTTATATGCTTCTATGGAATTTGCCGGTGAAGCTATTGATTCACTGCCTATGGATGGCCGTTTTACTATTGCCAATATGGCTATCGAGGCCGGTGCAAAAGCCGGCCTGTTCCGTGTCGATAAGAAGACACTGGACTATGTTAACGCCCGGGCGAAACGTCAATATCAGGTTTACGAACCGGACCAGAATGCCGAATATGCCCGGGTTTATGAATGGGATGTAACTAAGATGGAACCTCAGGTTTCTTGTCCGCATTCACCGGCGAATACCAAACCCCTTAGCCAGATCGCCGGACAAAAAATTGAGCAAGCGGTCATCGGTAGCTGCACCAACGGCCGTCTTGAGGACTTGCGGTTGGCTGCTGGTGTAATGAAAGGAAAAAAGGTACATTCTGATATCCGGTGTATCGTGATTCCCGGTTCACAATCGGTATATCTTACTGCTTTGAAGGAAGGTTTGATCGAAACTTTTATCGAGGCCGGCGCTGCCGTCAGTACTCCGACCTGCGGGCCGTGCCTTGGCGGTTACATGGGTGTATTAGCTGGGGGTGAACGGAGTATTTCTACTACCAACCGCAATTTCGTCGGCCGGATGGGCAGCATTAAATCGGAAGTCTATCTGGCTAATCCCGCTGTTGCTGCCGCCAGCGCCGTTCTGGGTAGAATTGGTGGCCCCGATGAATTGAAATAACATGTGTGCTTGAGGCTAAGTAGGAAATAGTATCTGGAAAAAGAAAGCGAGGGGCTAAATTATGGCAAAACTGAAATTGTCGTGGCAACAAAAGCTGGCCGATGATAAAGGCTTGCCTCGGGTAGTTGAGATTACCGGAAGTATGAGTACCCGGTGGGGTAGTGGGACCTGTGCCATCCCCGCACCGCGTGAAGTCGATGAAATTATGCGGACGGTACCAGAGGGCAGGTTGATCACCATTAACCAGATCCGGGAAAAAATAGCCCGAAAACATGGCGCCACCATCGGCTGACCGATTACTACCGGCATTTTTGCCGGCATTGCCGCGAAAGCAGCCGAGGAGATGGCGGCCGAGGGTAAAAAGGATTATACGCCTTATTGGCGTACCGTGAAGGTTGGTGGTGCCTTGAGTGATAAATATCCAGGTGGCGTGGATGCCCATAGTAAACACCTTAAATCCGAAGGTCACACGATCATCAATGATAAGAACGGAAAACCGAAAAAAGTAAAAAAATACGAAAAAGTTCTGGTGGAGACTTAACAACGGACGCATCATTTTGCATCAGGAAAATATCTGAGATCGACCGGCCCTGGATGAAAAGTATCTGGGAGGAATATTGGGGTGGTGATTTCATCATAACCCGGGGCCAGTCTTACCATGTTAATGATATATGGGGATTTATGGCTGAGCAGGATGACAGAAAGGTTGGCCTTATTACTTACCAGATGCTGCCGAACGAGGTTGAGATTACCAGCATCAACAGCTTGATGGAAAATCAAGGGATTGGCACGGCTCTGGTGAGGGAAGTCGTAAATGTTGCCCGGGATGCTTTTTTAAAGAGAGTTGTAGCGATTACGACTAATGATAATATGAACGCCTTGCGTTTTTGGCAGAAGCGGGGCTTCCGCTTGGTTTGTGTATATGCTGGAATCATCGCAGAAACCCGTAAACAAAAACCGGGGATCCCACTACTCGGTGCTAACGGAATCCCGATTCGGGATGAGATTGAATTGGAAATGGACCTGTAAATATGTCCAGGCAGGGCAACAGAAGCAATTTTCTACCTATCGTGATCGAGAGTGCCTTGACCAGGTCGATGTATGCCCGTATCTTACTGCTATTAGGTATACGTTCCTGGGGGTTTGTCATTCTCGCCGCCGTTTTATTGTACCTTGTCTGGTGGAGCATTAACCTGGGGAATTTTTCACTTTTAGCGATATACGCCGGATTACTGGTTCTGATTTATGGCGGTGCTGTACTCGTCAGTGTCTATACTAAAAAGAATCGGGGTGCTTATATCCCGGTAAAATATACTTTTGATGCTTCCGGCGTAAAAAAGGAGACGGCTAACCGGAGTCAAACTCAGAAGTGGGAGTCATTTCTCCGCTGGCGCAAAATAGGATCCTATTACCTGATATACGGTGCAAAAAGGAGTTTTTTTGTCATTCCGGAATCACGGATCCCCGAAGGGAAAGGCGATATTTTCGAAAGTTTACTCAGCCGTAATATCATGAAAAAACAGTTCCGTTTAATAAAGTAAACTGTGGTTTTAAAGGAGAACCAGCTATGTTGAAAGGTATTGTACATAAATATGGAGCTAATGTTGATACCGATGCTATCATTCCGGCACGGTATCTTAATCTTTCTGAAGGAGCGGATCTGGCCAAACATTGTATGGAAGATATCGACCTGGATTTTGTAAAAAAGGTCAAGAAAGGCGATATTATGGTTGCTACCACCAATTTTGGCTGCGGCTCTTCGCGTGAACACGCCCCGCTGGCCATCAAGTCTTCCGGGATTTCCTGCGTGATTGCGAAAAGCTTTGCCCGTATCTTTTTCCGTAATGCGATTAATATCGGCTTGCCCCTGTTGGAATGTGAGGATGCCCCGGACAATATTGAGACTGGAGATGCTGTGGAAGTAGATCTGGCTTCCGGTGTGATTAAGAATCTGAAGACGGGAAAAACATATACTGCCAGGCCTTATCCGGAATTCATGTCCGGTTTGATCGCTGCTGGTGGCTTGATTGCGTACACGCAGAAAAGGTTGGCTGTAAAGTAATATCCTGAATTCGATAAATAGCCGGACATGAGGACTTAAAACCTTGATTAGGATTTGTTCCGATAAGGACTTCGACGTCATGTACCGCATTATTAATGAAGCGGCACAGAAGTATGAAGGAGTCATTCCTGCCGACCGTTATCATCAGCCATATATGCCGGAAAGTGAATTACGGCAGGAAATGAAGCGCATGACTTTCTACGGTTGGGAGGACAATAGCATACTGGCTGGGGTGATGGGCCTGGAGCGGGTAAAAGATGTTAGTCTTATCCGTCACGTCTATATTGCCAATAAATATCAAAGGCAGGGTGTTGGGAGTAAACTCCTCATCTTTGCGGTTGGCAAATATACCGGAAAGCGGCTGCTGGTAGGAACTTGGGCAGATGCTTCTTGGGCGCTGGATTTCTACAAGAAACATGGTTTTAAGCTTTGTGCTGAAAAAGAGAAACTATTACGGACATATTGGGACATTCCCCATCGGCAGATTGAGACCTCAGTAGTTTTGGAGTTGGTACGGTAAGGATTACAGGGACTGTATGAAGATATTGTTCCCTGATTATAAATTGACCTGGTGTCAGGAGGAGAAACATTGAAATTTGATATCGTAACTCTACCCGGTGACGGCGTTGGCCCTGAGGTTATGCATGAAGCTCTCAAGGTATTACAGGTAGTCGGCCGTAAGTATAATCACCAGTTTGACTTCCATGATGGCCTGGTGGGTGGTGCTGCCATCGACGCTTCTGGAGAAGCCTTAACTAAAGAAACCCTGAAAATGTGCAAGCAGGCGGATGCTGTCTTGCTGGCGGCAGTCGGTGGTCCGAAATGGGATGATCCTCTGGCGAAAGTACGGCCCGAGGATGGCTTGCTGGCTTTGCGTAAAGAACTTGGCCTGTTTGCTAACCTGCGTCCGGTAAAAGTTTTCCCGATGCTGGTAGATTCATCGAACCTGAAACCAGAAGTTGTGCGCGGGGTCGATATGATCGTCATTCGTGAGTTAACCGGCGGCCTGTACTTTGGTAAACCGAAGCGGCGCTGGACGACTACTCGCGGCCGTAGAGCTGTTGATTCCATGGTTTACAGTGAGCAGGAGATCGAACGCATTGTCCGGGTGGGATTTGAGGTGGCCAGGGCTCGCAAGAAGAAGCTGATATCCGTAGATAAAGCCAATGTCCTTGAATCGTCCCGCCTGTGGCGGACTGTAACCATCGAGGTTAGTAAACAATACCCGGATATCGAACTGGAACATATGCTGGTGGATTCCTGTTCGATGCGCCTGATACAGAATCCCCGCTATCTCGATGTCCTGGTTACCGAGAATACTTTTGGCGATATCCTGACTGATGAAGCTTCCATGCTGGCAGGTTCCATGGGGATGCTGCCTTCGGCCAGCCTGGCTGGCGTACCTGAGGAAGGCACCGGGATTTTTGGCTTGTATGAGCCGATCCATGGTAGCGCCCCTAAACATACCGGCCAGGACGATATCAATCCGGTCGCCACTATATTGAGCGCCGCCATGATGCTTCGTTATTCACTTGCCCTGGTTAAGGAAGCGGATGCGGTGGAAAAGGCTGTCGAAGCTGTTTTGAATGCCGGATACCGGACCTATGATATAATGAGCGAAAATAAAACCCGGGTCGGTACCCGAGAAATGGGTGATCTGGTTGCGGGGAAGATTTCGTGACAAGGCTTTTGGGATTTATTCTTACGTAAATGACTTCGTGTTGGGCGTACTTTAGTACGCCCAACAAAAACTTTAATAGCAGACTTGAATTCTTCGGTGGTTGAGGGAGAAAAATTAATTGTCTAAGGTATACCTGTATGATACAACCCTTCGTGACGGTGCCCAGAGTGAGGGTATTTCCTTCTCGGTTGTTGATAAACTTCATATAACAGAGAAACTCGATGATCTTGGTGTGAGTTATATCGAAGGGGGATGGCCGGGTTCCAACCCTAAAGACGCCGAGTTTCTGCAAGCTGCCTCGAGGCTGCCTTTGAAAAAGGCAAAATTAGCTGTTTTTGGCAGTACCCGCCGTGTTGGGATGAAAGCAGAAGATGACAACAACCTGATTATGTTGGTGAAAACAGGTGTCAAGATTGCTACTATCGTTGCCAAGAGTTCCATCCTGCAGGTCACCCAGGTCCTGGGCACTACCCCGGAAGAAAACCTGAAAATGATATCCGATTCGGTTCAGTATCTGAAAGCGAACGGTATGAGTGTATTCGTTGATGCTGAGCACTTCTTCGATGGTTATAAAGTCGACCCGGCATACTCCCTCCGTACTCTGGCTGCGGCGGCGGAAGCCGGAGCAGAATGCGTGATTTTGTGTGATACCAACGGCGGGGCGCTGGTGGAAGAAGTAGCTCGGGCAACCGAAGCTGCATATAAGGCTGTAAAAGTGGCCTTGGGGATACATGTCCACAATGATGGCGGTTTAGCCGTCGCTAATTCACTGGCTGCGGTTAGAGCTGGAGTCAGTCAAGTCCAGGGAACGATCAATGGGTACGGGGAGCGTTGTGGGAATGCTAACCTGTGTACAATCATCCCGGCCCTTCAACTCAAGATGAATATACAGTGTATCAGCGATGAGCAGTTGTCGCGGTTGACCGAAATTGCGCGTTTTGTTAGTGAGACGGCCAATCTGTCGCCAGACCCCTTTGCTCCGTATGTCGGAGCGAGTGCTTTCAGTCATAAGGCGGGATACCATGTTGATGGATTGGCTAAATGGGAACAGGCTTACCAGCATGTTAACCCCGAACTCATCGGCAACCGGAAACGTGCCGTGATTTCTGAATTGTCCGGTAAAGATAATATCACCTTTAAAGCCCGCGAACTTGGCATTTCCCTTCCTTCCGATAAAAGTATGATCCAAAAATTGCTGACCCAGATCAAACAAAGGGAGAGTCATGGTTATCAATATGAGCATGCCGAGGCTTCTTTCGAGTTATTGTTATACCGTTCCCTCACTGACTATCGGCCTCCCTTTGAATTAGTTGACTTCATGGTATTAGTCGAAACCCGGCGGCGGGCACCGGTACGCAACCACCTTGAAGATACCCTGGCCGAAGCTATGATCAAGGTACGTGTTGGCAACGAAGTAATCCATACGGCGGCCGAGGGCAACGGCCCGGTTAACGCTTTAGACCAGGCTTTACGGAAAGCCCTACTGCAATTCTATCCCCACCTGGCCGCCGTTAGACTGATCGATTATAAAGTACGAATACTGGAAGAGAGTACCGGGACCGAGTCCCAGGTACGTGTCTTTATTGAGTCCACTGACGGTGATAGTGAATGGCGTACGGTTGGCAGTTCTGTCAATATCATCGAAGCAAGCTGGCTGGCCTTGGCTGATGCCGTGGAATACTGGTTAACCAGGAAAAAATTAGCGGTCCAGTAAAGGTCGCTGTAATTACTATATCGGTGATATCGGGGGTTGTGCTGCTCTTGTGTCCGTTTTGCCGTAGTGATATTTACCGGCTGGAAAAGTCCGGTTTATTAGGAGGATGACAAAACATGGCCTATCCGATTAACCTCAAAGTAGAGTATCCTGAAAAACTATCGCGGCTGACTACCTTCTTTCGTTGTTTTATGCTCATTCCGCAAATGATTGTACTTTATTTTGTACAGATCGCTGCCGGTGTAATCTTGATAATTTCCTGGTTTGCTATTCTCTTTACCGGGAAATTCCCCCGCAGCCTGTTCGACTTTATCACATATTATTTCCGTTGGTCCACCCGGGTGAATGGCTATACTTATCTGCTTACAGATAAGTATCCGCCGTTCAGTGGAAACGAATAATAACTGATAAAAAAAGCCCTCTTTTAACCGGAGAGGGCTTTTTTTGTATTATTTCCTGTTATCTAGAATTCGAAACCTACCTTAGCCTCCCTGATGAGGTCCAGGTATTCCGCTTTCGCTCCCAGGACTGTTGTGGCTTCCAGGTCGGTTTCATAAGGTTCGCCGATATAAATCTGGTCCTTTTTTTCCGTCTTTCCTTGTGTCGGGTCATCGTTGCTGGTGAATAATTGTTTTCCTTCGATAATGCCAAGGTCGAAAGGCAGGGTAAAATAAAGATCTGCCAGTACTTTATCCATCCCCAGGGCGGACAAAGCACCCCACCCTTCGGTTTTATCACCACTGTACTTACTGGTCGGCAGCAGACTGAGCAGGTTCATGATGCTTAAATTAGCCCGACCCTGGATTACTTTCAGGGGAGTTACGGAAATCAGGTAATCGCTTGACAATATCACGTTGGGTACCCAGAATGTAGGTACGGCCAGCGGTTTAGGAAGGGGATTATCTACCTCTACCCAGATACAATCTCTGACATCCAGCATCAGTACTCGCGGGAAATCATATACCAGTTGTTGATATACCGGATACACCGGTCCGCCGCCAGGCGTACTTTCCAGTATCAGGATATCGGCTTCACTTACTTGCCTGATGCCGCGGATGATACTGGAAAGTAATTCACGGCTGCTGCTGATTGGATATGGTATCGGATAGGCCGCTGCTGGTTTTATCAACACCCGCCGGGCGCGGCTGATCACTGATGGTGGTTTGAAGACAAATTCTGAGGCTTTATAATTCAAGATGCTACCTCATACACGCTTTCATTTGCTCTTTAGGAATACTACCCAAATTCCTCAGTTACCTCTCTTCATCATGGTGAAAATTCTTTTTACCAGATATCGCCTGATATCGATGCCGGTATCCTTTTCTACCTGGCCGGTTTAAAAACCATGATTTGTGTAGCCGCTGGTAATTTCCCTGCGCTTATTTCTGCTTCGGAGGAATCAAGCTGCTGCACGTTGGCTTTTCCTTTTATAAAGTCTTCCGGACCACATATTTTCCCGAACTTGGTGGCGTCTAGCCTCGGGGTTAAAAAGTGCATCGGTATGGCGATTTTGGGGTTTAATGCCGCTATTGTCTCTGACGCCATTGCACAATCGATGGTATACAACCCTCCAACCGGGACGAAAACAATGTCTATGTTACCGATATCGTTGATCTGTTGTTTATTCAGGCTGTGGCCCAGGTCGCCGAGGTGACAGATCCGTACTCCATCCATTTCAAAGACAAAAATTGTGTTTAGGCCGCGCTGGCTGCCTTTTGTGTCGTCATGAAAAACCGGTATTCCTTTAAATTTCAGGCCTTTTGCTTCCGAACTGCCGGTAGCTTTGATGATAGCCGGGTTTCCTTTTACTGCCGCCGGATAGTTATGATCGAAGTGGTCGTGGCTGATTAAGACCACATCGGCTGATTCATCCACTGCACCATAATTGATCGGGTCCCCGCTTTTATACGGATCTGTAATGACTTTTACCCCACTAGCGGAAGTAAGCAGGAAACAAGCATGCCCTAGCCACTTAATCCTCATCGGTTAATGTTCTCCTCCGCTGTCTTGTCTTCATTTATGGTTATTACATCTTCTATTGTACTACGACTTGGCAATAGCCATTACGAGATTGATAATCGTCCGTACCGGTATTCCCGTGGCTCCTTTTACCTGGTAACCCCTTTCTTTATCGGTATCGGAAGTCCCAGCAATATCCAGGTGTACCCAGGGTGTATCTCCGGCGAATTCGGCCAGGAACTGGGCTGCAGTGATCGACCCGCCGTAGCGACCGCCGCTGTTTTTCAAGTCGGCGACATCGCTTTTATTTTGTTCCTTATATTCTTCGAACATCGGCATTTGCCAGATGTATTCACCAGCCTGTTCCCCGGCTGCCAGTACTTTATCCATCAATTCCTGGTTATTACTGAATGCCCCGGTACAGATATTCCCCAGAGCTACTTGAATTGCACCGGTTAAAGTGGCAATATCGATGATGGCCTTGGCATTCTGCTTCCGGGCGTAGCTGATTGCATCGGCCAACGTTAAGCGCCCTTCGGCGTCGGTAGTGATGATCTCGATGGTCTTACCACTCATCGATTTCAGAACATCACCGGGCTTAAAGGCTGTTCCGCTGGGCAGGTTTTCCGTCGCCGCGATGATGGCCACCACATTTATGGCTGGTTTCAATTCGGAAATCGCTTTAAGTACCGCCATGACCACTGCTCCTCCAGCCATATCCCCCTTCATATCGCCCATTCCCTCGGTGGGTTTGATCGAAATACCGCCGGAATCGAAAGTAATGCCTTTACCAACCAGGGCAAGGTCGTTTTCTGTCCCGCCTCGCCCACTATAACGGAGGATGATGAACAAAGGTGGCTGTTGACTCCCCTGGGCAACTCCAAGGAATGCCCCCATACCCAACGCCCTTACTTGTTCCCGTTCCAGTACCGCTATCTCCAGTTGATTTGTTTTTGCCATTTCCTTCGCCTTATCTGCCAGGTGCGTAGGCGTCATGTGATTGGACGGTTCATTCACCAGGTCGCGGGCCATGACTACTGCTTCGGCGGTAATTTGTCCGGATTTTACTCCAGCCTGTAATTCACTGATATCTTCGTTGCCGTTTCCGGCAATTATAAGCTGTTTGACCTCTCCGTTTTCCGGTTCTTTGGTAATATGTTTCCGGAAGTTATAAAGTCCAAGGATCATCCCTTCGGTTATTGCTTTCACCGATGAATACCTGGTTACCGGTCCGCACCCGGCGGCAAGGGGGATGGTTGTTATTGTTTTTATACCCTTACGGCGTAAGCTGCGGCCGGCTTCAGCAACCGCTGCCCTGATTTTGTCATCTGAGATCTGTTCTTTTTTCCCCAGGCCCAGTATGCTTATGCGTACTGCTGGTATCTTGCCCATGGTATAGATTACTGTGAATTCATTTAGTCTCCCCTTGATTTCCCCGGTTGATATCAACCCGGAAATGACTCCAGCGGTAGCCGCATCTATTATTGCAGCGTCGCCTTCAAGTGGTTGTTGTTCAAATATTCCGATTATAATTACATCGGTTATTACCTGGCTGATAGCGCTTGTGATTACGTTGATATCCATCTATGACTCCTGTAAGTTGGGCAAATGAACTGCGGGAGCCCCGGTCCATCATCCTTAATTGTTGAAAAATACTAGTACTAAATTGCTATCGGGTATCGGCGAAATACTCTGGAAATTAGATACCTGGTGAGGGTGTTGAGGAGTTTTGACAAACGTACGAAATCGGAAAAAGGGAGATAGTGAACTTAAGACGTTCTGTTTTAAGGACATCACACAAGATAATTTATGGGGAATTTCTTGGGGAGGATCATATTTCCTTGTGGCCGGTATCGTGGCTGGTTTATTCCGGATGATCCCTGGTGTTTTTCGTAATCGACTCATTTTCTGAATCAGGCGTATGCCGTCGGAAGTGAGTATTCCGCCTGTGGCTGACTTCATATGTCAATTATAACTTGTTTTGATTAGTTTAACCAGACTATTGATCATCTCTGAACAAGAAATAGTACGAACCGCTGATCAATCAACTTAATTGTCAGGGTCTTTATAATAAGCAAAACCAAGAGCCCCGGCACCCAATGCATATCCCACTATCGGACTGACTTCAGTTATCCATAATTCTGCACAAATCATCTCGGCAGCAATTCGTTGCCGGAGTTTTTCTGCTTCAATAGGATTGTACGCATGCATGACCGCAATGTGGACGGGTGTCGAATTTACCTTTGTTTTTAGTGTCTTGATTATATGATCAACACCCTGATTCATATTCCTGGCCAGGCCGGTTAACTTTACTACGCCGCCGGAGATCGATAATATCGCTTTCACCGGGAGGACGGAACCTGCCTGGGCAGCGATTTTCGGGACTCTCCCGGTACGGTAAACATTACGGATTGTCTCCAATACCAATCCGAAGGTTACATTTGCCTTAACATTTTTAGCTTCCTGGATTACTTCTTCGAGATTACCACCTGTTCTTGCCTTGCGGGCGGCTGCCAGGACGATGAAACCTTGCGCCGCCAGGACGGTTGTTGAATCAATAACTTCAATCCTCAATCCAGGCCTCTCTTGTACTGCCTGTTCTCCGGCAAGACAAGCTACGTTATACCCGGTGCTGAGATGCTTGGACACCGTAATACACAGGACATTCCGGGCGGTCTGACCGGCATGCCGCATCGCTTCGAGATATTGTGCGGGTGAAGCTGGTGATGTCGCGAAAGCATCGGGATTTTTCAGGAACATCTCATAAGCTTTTCCCGGCGTCAGGTCAATCGAATCCCGGTATGTTTGCCCGTTAAATACGATATTGATGGGGACAAGGCCGATGTTATTTTCTTGCAGCATATCCCGTGGTAGACAGGACAGGCTGTCGGTAATTACCGCGACCTCGAACAATCTGTGCCTCCAATATCATTATCGTGTTAACCGGTCCGGCCGGTCTTTATATCGGCAATCTCAGATTGTGTTGTATATACCGTGGTTTTATTCTTGTGCCTTATCCTTTTATCCAGTAAGGCGGGACTGAATATCAAGCCGGTTAAAACCATGGTTAAAAGTAAGAAGGTAGCGAAGTTTAACCCGGGTCCCGTATAAAAAGCTATCATGATCAGGATGAATATTCCGGATAAGGGGAGAACGGCGACTTTTATCCATCTCTGCCTTACCCTGAAAAAAATGACCGCGGTGGCTCCAAGCAAGACAAAACTCAAGCCGATCCAGTTTGCCAGGTTGCTGATTTGTTCCAGATTTAAACCTAAATACCAGTTGCCTCTGGCGGCTACCAGGAACCAGGCGATCGCTATCGGTACCGGCATTAACATGAGTGCACCATATAACCAGTCACGACGTATAGTTTGTATTGCCACAATACGAACCAGCCAGAAAGCCAGGGGAATATACACTAAAACCGCCAGCCATGACCAACCGCGGGGGAGATATAACAGAACCAGGCCTGCCCCGATGACCGGAACCAGGAAGTAGCCTAACCATGGGAATAACCAGACCGGCCGGCCGTGCAGCCACCCGTATAATGCGGTGCCTAATACCAGCCCGAGGACAATTACCAACCAGCCAATGCCCTGCCACCAGTTGAGGGCAAATAGCAGGGCAAACAGTAGATGCGGGAGCGATCCCATCAACGCCTGCCGCCAGGTACCCTGGCTGTGCGCTTCATATAAGCGCCGGGCTACTGTTTGGGATGAACCAAGCAGGCTGAGACACCTTTGTACGGCTTCTTCGTCTGAAACACCGGTCCCTTTCATCTCGTCAAGCCGGTCCTCGATGTGTGTCTCCAGTTCGCGCATCACCTCTGTTTCTGAAGCCCTGTCGAGTTTCAGTTGGCTCCTGATTTCATCAAGGTACCGGCTAACCGTTTTCAGCATTGCTGCTCCTCAGATCGGTTATGCTTGTCTTCAGATTTGGTATCAAGCACCGAGTGTATCAGGTTGGATGATCAGGTTCATGGCTACCGCGAAGTCAAGCCATTGGCTTTTCTTTTCTCTTAATAGGGCATTACCACGTTCGGTGATATGGTAGTAGCGGCGCTGCCGTCCGCTGGGAAGCAACTCCCATTTACTTGCGATCAAGCCGCTTTTTTCCAACCGGTGCAGTGCGGGGTATAGTGTGCCTTCTTTGAAGCGGAAATATCCGCGACTCTTGGTATCGAGTTCTTTGATTATTTGATAACCATACATCGGCTGTTGTCTGATCAGGCTTAACAACAGGGCATCGATGTTTCCTTTGATTAGTTCTCGCCGTTGCAGCATTAATACTACCTCGTTACCATAAATACTTTGATGTTCTATGTATCAACCATGGTATCAGAGCTGCCGAAACTTCGCAACAGTTTTATTATAGTAAATCTTCCAGGTTGGAAATAGCGTTGTCAGCTTAAATTTGTACGTTTTCAAATATTCGGGAAAACCGGAGGTAAAGATAGACGTGTTCGTAAAGCTTCTTTATCGATGATCCCGTTTTCTTTTTTTAAGGGGAAGTTCACGAAGATATATTCCCGGGG
>CAZSHH010000054.1:0-19729 GCA_964606525.1 uncultured Dehalococcoidales bacterium | reverse complement strand
TTCGATTATGGAGTTACCCGTGGCAGTGCTAACTTTTGTTTTATAACCACGGTTAGATAAATTAATCGCGTAAACACCCCTGATCTCATCACAGGAGCGAACACATTTTCCACACAGGACACAGTAATTCCGGTTTATATTGAAGAAAGGATTACTTCTGTCAACGGGCAGATCCTTGGTTAGCGTTTGAAAACGCGGTTTCGCGGCTTCGAGAATGGCTTCGGTCATCTGTAAATCACACTGCTGGTTCCGCGGGCAGGCATCACAATCAGTAGGATGGTCACTTCTAATAAGCTGTATGGCGGCCCGCCGTATCCTGGTGAGGTCGGGAGTATCGGTTCGTACGACCATTCCGTCGGTTGCTGTTGTGGTACAAGCGGTGGGATAGCCGCGAACTCCGTCGATCTCTACGACACAAAGACGGCATGCTCCATATGGGTGCAAATCAGCATCGGAGCAGAGAGTGGGAATAAAAACCCCGGCTTCTTCAGCTGCCTCTAAAACAGTTATCCCTTTCTTGACTTCAATACTTTCACCATCGAAAGTTATTTTAATTAAATCATCCAATTGACTCTCTCCATCATAAATACTCAAAAGACGTGAAATTCGCGCGTTTACTAAAATATGCTAATTGGCGATAAACCTCGGCATTGTTTCTGTTTCGTAGTGAAAACGCTGGAGTATTGATACATTGAGGCTGAGAAAATCTATCCACCGATAGTAAAATGAAGTATGATTTACTGACCTGGCCAATCTCATCGACATGTTAATATTTTTGGCTATGAACAAATCTACCAGTTTAAAGGACAGACGGGAAAGATACTAAATTTGGATTTATGTACATTCATAGGTCCAAATCCATTACTATTATATGACTACATATGATATTAGTCAAAAAATATTTGTCATTAAAAAATCGTATGTGAATATAATCCATCCTGCAGCAGGTTCGAAATGGATGAAATATGCCCTGGAATATATAGTAGTCATGTTTGACACAATCAAGACACCGATGTAACATAATTTAAGTCTGGTAAACGGAAGCAGCGCTGGTTTTTTTCAGTTTCATAATTAGTGAAAAGATATGCAGCGGTTGCCCGTGTCTTAGATTTTAGCCTTATCGGTTCGGTGACATCTACCCTTATTTAGTTAAATGGAGGACAACATGTCCGGTGACTACAACAAAGATTCTTTAAAAAACATTAAACGTAAACGTGAAGAATGGGAAAAGGGAACTCTGAAGCAGGCCTTAGACCGCTTTAAGATTTCCAAGAGCCCCAACCAGTTCTACACCCCGGCGGATATCCCGGATTTCGATTTCGTTGAAAAGGTCGGTTTCCCCGGTGAATATCCCTTCACCGCCGGTACCTATGCCAGTTCGGTTCCGGGCAGCGGCCCGGTCACCGGTGGCTATCATATCGGTGGTGGTGGGGGACTGGTCCGGGCCGGCCGGTATTCTGGTTACGGCACGGCGGAAGATACCCGTGAGTATTATCACCGTGAAATCGCCCGCGGCCGTAAGGGCGGTCCCAACGTCGCCTTCGACCTGCCTACCCAGATCGGCTTGGATTCAGATGACCCCCAGTCCCGGGGTGAAGTGGGGCGGACCGGCGTGGCTTTCGATACCCTGGCCGATTTTGAGGTCCTTTACGAGCCATTTAAAGGCGATACCGACCTCGACAAGATCGCTTCCAACTGGACCATCAACGCCCCTACCGTTGTTATCCTGGCGGCATATGTTGCCCTGGCCCAGCAGCGCGGCCTTGACCTGGCCAAGCTGAAGGGCACCCTGCAAAATGATATCCTTAAGGAATATGTCGCCCGCGGTACCTACATCTTCCCGCCTAAAGAATCGTTGCGGTTGTTCCGGGACTGCGTGGTCTATTGCAATGAAAAACTCCCCAACCTTAACCCGATAAGTATTTCCGGCTATCATATGCGGGAAGCCGGGGCTTCCCGGGTTCAAGCCCTGGCGTTTACCATGTGTAATGCTATCGCCTACGTCCAGGTCGGCGTTGATGCCGGATTGAACGTCGATTCCTTCATCGGCCGCTTTTCCTTCAATACCCTCGGCGGCAGTATGGAAGTCCTCAAAGAGATATGCGCCCGCCGGGCTTCCCGCCGCATGTGGGCGAAGATTGTTAAGGAACGATTCGGCAGTACCAACCCCCGCAGCCAGATTTTACGGGAAGCCGGCGGCTTCCTCACCGGGGCCTGGAACTGCACCACCCAGCGTCCCATGAACAACTTAACCCGCGCTGTCATCGGCGGTTTCGCCGGCGCCCTGGCCGGTTATATCCCCTCGGCGGAACCACCTTATGACGAGCCGCTGGGCCTTGGCTGGAGCATCGAAGCCCAGCAGTTGGCCGAAGACGCGGCCAAGATCTTGCATTATGAAGCGAAATTAGCAGAAGTACAGGATCCACTGGCCGGCTCATATTTCTTTGAATCCATGACTGACCAGATCGAAAAAGAAGCCTGGGAGCTTATTGCCAAAGTTGATGCAATGGGTGGTTCCGTCGGCGCCATCGATAACGGTTTCATGCAGCGGGCGGTCGCCGAAAGTGCCCATCAATATCAGCGGAAACTGGAAAATAAGGAAGAGCTGGTGGTCGGCGTGAATGCCTTCAACGGCCCGCAGGAAGTGGAAGTCCTGCCCAACCGGGCGATCCCTTACCCCTATGATGCCAGCAAACGGGCTAAGGCCGAAGAACTGCAGGTGGAAAAACTGCAGAATATCCGCAAGAAACGTGACAATAAACTGGTTAAAAAAGCCCTCAAAGCGGTTCAAGAAGCGGCTGCCGACGATAAAGAGAATGTTATTCCGGCAACGATTGATGCCGTGAAGGCTTATGCCAGCATCGGCGAAATTTGCGGTGTCCTGCGCAAGACTCTTGGTGAATATTCCGCTTTCGGCTCCATTTAACACAGAGGAGATGGATAATTGAACGCAAAGAAACATATAAAAGTGATTATTGCCAAACCCGGACTGGACGGGCACGACCGTGGGGCTAAGGTAGTTACCATGGGTTTGCGTGATGAAGGGATGGAAGTGATCTATACCGGCCTGCGCCAGACTCCGGAAATGATTGCGAAAATAGCCGTTGAAGAGCAGCCCGATGTCATTGGTTTGAGTTGCCTCTCCGGCGCTCACAACTACCTGTTCTCCGAAGTCGTCAACCAGCTCAGAGCGAAGGGCATGGCCAGCGTCCTCGTTATCGGCGGCGGCAATATCCCGCCTGAGGATGTCCCCTATCTTACCGAACACGGCGTCAGCGCCGTCTTCGCCGGCGGCAGTTCAGTTAAAGATGTGGCCGACTACATCCGGAGTAAAGTCAATGCTTAAGGGCGTCAACCACATCGGCATCGCTGTAAAAAGCCTCGAGGAAGCGATCAAGGCTTATGGGGGCGGCCTGGGTGGTAAAGTGGATGCGGAAGTTCACCGCACTGCGGATATGGCTGCACAGATGGTGGAAGTGGGGGAGACCAAGCTGGAATTCATGGAACCTGCCGGCACCGGCGGTGTGATCGCCAAATTCCTGGAAAGCCGGGGCGAGGGCATCCACCACATCTGTATTGAAGTTGATGATATCGTTAAAGCCATCAAGGATTTGTCGGATAAAGGTTACCGTATGATCGATAAAGAACCCCGCCAGGGGCTGGAAGGCAAGGTTGCTTTCGTACATCCTAAATCAATGAACGGGGTTCTCGTCGAACTTGTCGAGCCTCCAAAACGCTAACCTGTCTGGTAATTATACGGCCCGGTAGAAATATCGGGCCGTTTCTTTTTTCGTTAGTACTTCTTTGCTAGATCATCAATCATATTTCTTAAATCGAAATCTTTTGTCATAGTGCTTTCTGTTTTTATCAGTAAAATAGCTGAATTGATCTCGGTTACGCCATCTTCAGTTTTTGACTTATTAGTTTCTGTTATATATACTGTATCCGTAACCAATACATTACGTGACATAATAATGATTAATAGTGTAACATTTATTACAGGAGAGATCTAAATTGAGCAGGTTTACCGGCGTCATTGTTTTCTTAATCCTGGGTGTTGGCATTACTGTCGGCAGTGTACTCTGGAGCATCATCAGCGCCAGAAGAAATAGCAAGTTAGGCAATTAACATATTTCCTGGTTGCAAGTTAGATAATAGGCGGGCAAAGGCCATTAACCGGATAGTTGTCAGCTTTGGGACCCGGGAGGGCCGTACTTGATAAAATAACCGTGCTTCGCTAAGATACCGTTTTATTATCACCGGGACAGCAAAAGAGGCAGCAGGTATATACTGGTACTAGTAGGCATTCGTGTGGGATATATGGCCGAATTTACCAGGAGGGTTTTTATTAGACAGTCGTGTACAAAGAAGGTGTGTGATGAAAAAAGAAGAATTGATCCGGCAGGCCGTCCGTCTCCAGGACAGTATCAACCAGTACGAGTTGACCTATAAACTGGAAAAGTGGCTATCCGTCGACCTTACTATATCCCAACTAAAAAGTATTATCTATATCGACAGCCGTAAAAAAGCCAGTTTTAAAGAATTAGCGGAAGCTCTGGGGGTCACCCCTTCGGTCATCACCGGGATCGCCGACCGCCTGGTAAGGCAGGGTATGGTCAAACGCCGGCATCCGGTCAATTCCACCGACCGGCGGGTGCAATGGCTGGTACTTTCGGAAAAAGGCCAGGCTTTCCTGGATGGCATCCGCCAGCAGACCCGGGATGATATTTCAGAGGTATTGGATGAGTTAAGTGATGAAGAGTTGGTTGCCCTGGTCCGAGGTTCCTCGGCATTTTTAGAAGCGGTCAAATCTCATCTTAACAGCCGCCCCGGGAAATTAGTGTCGGTTGCCGGTTGATTTAAATTTTTGATATCAGAGAAAAGGGGGATGCCTATCCGGGCATCCCCCTTATTTTAACTCTGTAGAAAACCGCCTATTTTTTCGTGCTATTTTTTAGCAGCTTCCAGTTCCTGCATCAGGGCAGGGACGATTTGCTTGTAATCGCCGACGGCGACGTAGTCGGAGGCGGCGGCGATGGGGGCCTTTGCGTCGGCATTGATGGCGACGATGACCTTGGAATCCTTGATGCCGATCAGGTGGTGCATGGCGCCGGAAATCCCGATGCCGATGTACAGCTTGGGTCGGATGGTCTTACCGCTCTGGCCGACCATCTGGTCTTCCAGGCTGGCCCAACCTTCGTCGCAGGCGGGACGTGTGGCGCCGACGCTGCCGTTCAATTTGGCCGCCAGTTTTTCCACCATCTTCCAGTTTTCCTTGCTGCCGATGCCGTAGCCACCACAGATGACGACTTCGGCCTGGTTCAGCGGTTTGGATTTGGGTTCGTCATGGAACACCTCGACCACTTTAGTCTTTAACTTAGCGGTATCGATGTTGACCTCTACTTTCTCAATGACGGCTTTCTTGCCACTCTGTTTTTCCGGTTTGGGCAGGAAGCCGGCGGGAATGGTCGACATTTGGGGACAGCGCTTGTCGCAGGTGATCTGGGCCATGACGCTGCCGCCGAAAGAAGGAATGAAGGCTGTCATGAAGCCGTTCTTATCGATATCTACATCTACGGCATGGGCGGAAAGGCCGGTGCCGACTTTCGCGGCTACCCGCGGCGCCAGGTCCATACCGAGGCTGGTGCCGCCCATGATGAAAATGCTGGGCTTATGTTTCTCCACTAGCGCTGCCAGGACCGGGGCATAGGTCTCGTTGGTATATTGTTTTAATACCGGGCTGTCGGCGACGTATACTTTATCGGCGCCGTAAGCGGCCAGTTCGTCGGCTAACGCGGTTATCTTATCTCCCAGGAGAACGGCGCTGATTTCCCCCTTGGTCTTTTTAGCCATCTTCAGGGCGCCCCCCAGCATTTCCAGGGCGACGTCTGCCAGTTTACCGTCTCGTTGTTCTGCGAAGATCCAAATTCCTTTATAATCTGCAATATTCAATTTCTTACTCCTCACGCCTTTTCCGGGTTATGCTTCAGGGAGGACGCCGGCGGCTTTCAGCTTTTCGACCAGTTTGCGGGCAACATCCGCCGCTTCGCCTTTGATGATTTCACCCTTGCGGGACATATCGATGCTGGAAACATCCGAGACCCAGGTGGGTGAACCCGGCGTACCGATCTGCTCTTTATTGGCATCAACGTCGGCAGCCGACATTACTTTCGTCTGCTTCTCGGTGGCCCACAGGGCACCGAATACCGGCATCAGCCGGACTTCGTTGATGTCCTTGGTGACCGCTAAGGCAGCCGGGAGTTTCATTTCAGTGACCATGTAGCCGCCTTCGATGCGGGAGCGGGCACGGATCGTTTCGTCATCGACGACATCGATCTTTTCTACCCGGGTGAGGCTGGGGATGCCCAGGAATTCGCCCACCTGCGGCCCCACCTGTCCGGTGCTGCCGTCCAGGCTTTCGTTGCCGAACATCACCAGATCGAATTTACCCAGTTTCTTGATGCCCGTGCCCAGCGCAGCCGCGGTGGCCAGGGTATCGGCCCCGGCGAAAGCCCGGTCGGACAGCAGGATGGCTTCATCCACGCCCAGGGCGTACGCCATGGCCAGCACTTCGGTGGTGTTGGGGGGGCCCATGCTGATGACGCTGACTTTCCCGCCGCATGTTTCTTTAATGCGCAGGGCTTCTTCGATGGCGTTCTTGTCCAGCGGGCTGATGACTACTGGGATCCCGGCCCGGCGGAGAGTCTTGGTTTTCGGGTCGAGGGTCAATTTGTCCCAATATCTTGAATCGGGAACCGGTTTAACACAAATTATCATATTTAAAGGTCGCATGTTTGCTCCTCCAGAATTTTCAAATCAATTTACCAGGTACCGAAATAAGACTCTTCCATCGGCTTATCACTCAGGTCCGGGTTGGCATCAGCCAGGGCGGAAGCGGCCACCATGTTTTTCATCAGTTCGTCGGTACCGCCGGCGCCGATGCGGAGAGGAGCATGCTTGTAGTAATGGTAGGGCATATAGTCCTGAGATACCCCGTAAGCGCCATGAATATTTACGGCATGCAGCGATGCTCTTAAGGCAGCCTGAGTCGAGAAGTACTTGGCAATGGCTAACTCACCATCAACTTTCATACCCTTGTTCCGCTGTGCCCCGGCGCGATAGGTCAAGAGCCGGGCGGCTTCCAGGTCGATGGCAATATCAGCGATACGGTGCTGGATAGCCTGAAATTCAGAGATAGAACGGCCGTATAATTGACGTTCCTTAGCATATTTGACCGAACACCGATAGCAGCCCAACGTAATACCGTTGAGCATACCGAAGATGGTCATACGGCCGGTATCGGCGACGGCGCCAAAGAAGGGGGGGATACCTCGTCCGATCTGTCCTACAACATGGTCATCAGGAACAAAGACGTTATCGAAAATCAATTCGGATAGGTCACCATCACGGCCCAGGGTATTTTCCATACGGCCGATGCGGAAGCCGGGCATATCTTTCTCGACAATGAAGGTGCTTAACGAACGGGTCCCTTTAGTTGCCGGATCATTGGGATCCCCGGTCTTGACCAGTACCAGAAAGAAGTCGGCACACGGCGCTTCGCTGATAAAGCATTTGCGGCCGTTGATCACCCAGCCGCCTTCGACTTTACGGGCGATGGAGCGGAGACCGAGCATATCGGAGCCGCCGCTGGGCTCGGTTGAAGACACAGTGGCTTTAATGTCCCCCTTGATAATACCAGGGAGGAATTTCTTTTCGACGGCTCCACCGATAGCTTTAGCTGAATAGTAAGCCATTTCTCCATAGGTGACGAACTGCAGGTCCGGCCAGCCGGCGCAAAGTTCTTCGATCGAAATCATACTGGCGACATAACCGATGCCGGTACCCCCTTCATTCCGGGGGATGATATGAAGATGAAAACCAAATTTGTTCTGCCTGATTGCTTCTTCTTCCCACATGGCCTTATCATCTTTCATCAGTTCTTTACGGCGGGGGATGATATACCTCTCCGTATATTCCTGAGCGATCTTACGGGCCATCTCCTCAGCGGGAGATAACTGAAACGGCATTCTCTAGCCTCCTGTTCTTTAGTTGACGCGCCTTACTTCGATGTTCCAGGTTGACAACGATCGTCAGACGAGATTCAACTGAATTTATTGTGGATATCTGCGCTGTTTTAGCACCAAATGCCATTTTGCTACTTTCCGGCCTTATTGTCAACTTTGACCGATGTTTCCTAAAATAGATAGGCGGTGTTATAATACGCGGGCATTCAACTAATAATTTTGTGTGGGGTGGAGAGAAGCTGTTTCTGCCGGATGCTCTTTCTATCATTATTGGAGGTGTATGTCATGAAAGCCGCTGTCCTGAAAGCTCCGAATGTAATCAAAATCGAAGATGTCCCCGAACCGCAGCCAGCCGATGATGAAGTCAAGGTGAAGGTGGCTTACTGCGGCATCTGCGGCACCGATCCTGAGATCGTGGAAGGCCATTTTGCCCCTCCCGAGTGGACCCCGGATACCATCCATATCCCCGGTCATGAAGCCTCGGGTACCGTGGTAGCAGTGGGGAAAAATGTCCGCCATTTTAAACCCGGCGACCGTGTGGCCTGCAACTTCCGCAGCCCCTGCGGCACCTGTTTCTACTGCCGTTCCCGCATGGAGAATTTCTGCGAAAGCCCCCTGGCGGCCTCGGGTTCTTATGCCGAATACGCGGTATATAAGGAAAGCTCGGTTTACGCTCTCCCTGATAATCTCAGCTTTCAAGTTGGTGCTTTCCTGGAGCCCACCTCCATCGCCGTCCATGTCATCGATATCGCCAATATCATCACCGGCGGCTCAGTGGCCATCCTCGGTGGGGGCCCCATCGGCTTGCTGGCCCTGCAGCTGGCGGTGCGTGCCGGGGCGGTGAAGATACTGGTCTCGGAACCCATTCCGGAAAAAAGGGAGCTGGCCCGCAAACTGGGCGCCACCATGACCGTAGATCCCCTCAAAGAAAACCTGGAGGAAACCGGTAAGAAATACACCGACGGCCGCGGCTTCCGCTCCGTCATCGATGTTTCGGGTAAGGCCGCGGTGGCCAAACAAGCGCTAACACTGGCCGATAAGGGCGGTACTGTGGTCTGGGCTTCAGTCTATCCCGGCGACGCCCGCATCGAGGTCCCACCTTTTTACATGTACCAGTATGAATTGACCATCCGCTCCGTTTTCCTCTCACCCTACTGCTTCCCCCGGGCGCTGGAATTGCTGTCGGTAATCGATGTCAATTCTTTGATGACTGATATATTGCCTCTCGCCGACGTGGCGAAAGCCTTTGAAATGCATAAGCAGGGAAAGTCTGTTAAAATTCTGCTTAAAATGTAAGTAAACTGGAAAAGTACAGGAATTCATTTTTGAATAAGGAGTATGTATGGCGGATCCAAAAGAAGTAAGACGGCTTGAAGACCTGGCATTTGAAATGCGTAAGAAACTGCTCAATCTCTGCGGCCACTACGAAGGCGCGGTACACATCGGCGGCGACCTGTCGATGACCGACGTCCTGATCGGCCTCTGGCATCACGGTATGAATGTTGATCCCAAGGACCTCCAGATGCCTACCCGCGACCGGTTCATCCTCAGCAAGGGGCACGGCGCGGTTTGTATGTACATCGCCATGTCGCTGCGGGGCTTTTTCGATTATGACGAGATCCTGGCGACCTACGGTAAACTGGACAGCAAATACGGCATGCATGTCTGCAAGGTGTATCTCCCCGGCGCCGAGTGTTCCTCCGGTTCCCTCGGCCAGGGGCTGGCAGTGGCGGTGGGCATGGCCCTCTCCGCCAAACAGCGTAAGCAGGGACACCGGGTCTTCTGCATGATGGGCGACGGTGAGACCTGCGAAGGCGAGATCTGGGAAGCCGCCAACACGGCGGGTTCTTATAAACTCGGTAACCTCATCGGTATCGTCGATAAGAATGCCCAATTGATGACGACCATGGCTGGAGAAGCGATGAGCTTCGAAAACTATGAAAACCGCTGGCGAGCTTTCAACTGGGATGTCGTCGAGATCGACGGCCACAACATGGCACAGATCGTTGATGCCCTGGATAAGCTGCCCCCCGTCACCGCCCAGAAACCCACCGTCATCGTGGCCAATACCATCAAGGGCAAGGGCGTCTCCTTCATGGAGAAGAACGTCGGTTGGCATGCCGGCGCCCTGAGCAAGGCCGATATGGACAAGGCCATCGCCGATGTCGAAGCGGCTTATGCCAAAGCGAGGAGAGCATCATAATGAGACAGACTTTTAATTTCGGTTCTTTCTTATCGGCAAGGTCCGTAGTTGGTGATACCCTGCATGAATTGGGCGTCAAGCATAACAATGTCTGGGCGCTGACGGCCGATACCGGCGGCGCCATCAAGGAATTCAAGAAGGACTGCCCGGACCGGTATATCGACGTCGGCATCGCCGAGCAGAACCTGGCCGGCATTGCCGCCGGGTTGGCGCTGGAAGGCAACGTCCCCTTCATCATGGGCATGATCCCCTTCATGACCATGCGAGCCTGCGAACAGGTACGTACCGAGATCTGCTACCAGGACCTGCCCGTGCGCATGATCGGCACCGGCGGCGGCCTGACTTCCGGCGGCGGTTCCACTCATAATGCCATGGAAGACATCGCCATCATGAAGGCCATGGTTAATATGAATGTCCTTTCCATCGGTGACCCCAATATGGTACGGGACATCATGTATCAAAGCATGACTTTCCCCCACCCCCTGTACATCCGCCTGGCCCAGGGCAAACAGGACCGTGTCCTGTACGAACCAGGCAAGTATAAATATGGCATCGGCATGGGCCTGACTCCCCGTGAGGGCAAAGATGTCACCATCTTCTCCCACGGCGAAATGGTCTTTGAATCGCTTGAAGTCGCCAAGACCCTGGAAGCCGAAGGCATCGATGTCCGTGTTGTCGATATGTATTCCATCAAACCGATCGATACCAAGCTGGTGGTCAAAGCTACTAAAGAGACTAAGAACGTCCTGGTCTGGGAAGACCACCTGATGGAAGGCGGCCTCGCCAGCTCGATTGCCGATGTCTATACCGAGACCGGCGTTTATCCTAGGAAATTCAAGCGGCTGGGCATTCCCCAGGTCTATGCCGGCTTCGGCTCCGGGCCGGAACAGCGTGCCAAGTATGGCTATGACCAGAAAGCGGCCATTGCCGCGATCAAGGAATTAGTCAAGAAATAAAGCGATCCTCTTCCTTAAAAAGGCCTGCCCCCCGGGCAGGCCTTTTTTGGTTACAGCTTTTCCCCTCACTCTGACTCTCTTCCCGATTCCGCTTCGCTACTTCGGGATCTGCGACCCACAGAGGGGCGAGAGGACTAACAACCTTAGTTAGCGCCTTCTCCCTTGATGGGAGAAGGCCGGAGCCTGCCCTGAGCGAAGCGTGAGGGATGAGGGTGATAAGAAGATCAGATCGACCGGGATATTGACAGCAGTGATATACCGTGTTATCCTATGAATGAATAGAAAACAAATTCATTCATATCGCCAGGGAGAAGCCGGATGGAGGAAAAAGCAAATACCATCTATACCGCGGCCAGGAAATTATTCGCCACGAAAGGATTTAAAGACACCAACGTATCCGAAATCACCCGAGATGCCGGGATCGGCGTCGGTACTTTTTATACCTACTACGGCTCCAAGGAAGAACTCTTCCTGAAGGTTTTTATCGACGAGAACACGAAATTGAAAACCAGCATGTTTAAACAGATCAAAGCGGATGATGAACCGGCCGCCGTTTGTACCCGGATGATGGTACAGTACGTGGCCGCGGTGAATTCGAACCGGATACTAGCCGAATGGTACAACCGGGAACTCTTCAGCAAACTGGAAAAGTACTATTATCAACAAAAGGGGACCCGGAGCATCGCCGATTTTATGCAGCACGATATCGCCGGGCTGGTCAAGCAGTGGAAAAACAGCGGGAAGATCAGGAAGGACATCGATGATGAGATGATACTGGCCCTCCTGTATTCCGTGGTCTATGTCGATATGCACAAGACCGAGATTGGTATCCAGCATTTTCCGGAAATCATCACCTGGCTTTATCAATTCATCATCAAAGGCTTGGCTGACGTGAAAAAGAGGTAAATCACGGCCGGGTTATTTTTTTGTTTAATAATGAATGAATATATAAAATATTCATTCGACGGTAAAGGAGTTCGCAGGACAACCGGCAGATGAAGAAAAAAGGGATTATTACGGTATCAATATTAGCAGGAGTGTTGGCAGTAATGGGCATCTTTTTAGCAACACAGGGGAAAAATATGTTCCGGGAGATCGATGAGCAACCAGTCATCGATGTCGCCGCAATCGACGAGATACAGGTAGCGGTAGACAGTGCGCCGGTCCATGTGACCTGTAACGAAACCGGTAGTGAGGCCAATTTCCATTACTACGGCAAGTCGCTGCAGGAGATCAACCTCACCGCCGAGGTCAGGGACAAGATACTTTACATAAAACCAAGCCGTAAATATGTCTTTTTCGGTACCGCGGAAACCACGCACCTGGATATTCGCTTGCCGGCAGCATACCGGGCACGCCTGGCAGTCAAAACAACCTCCAGCCGGGTCACCATCGAATCCGCTGAACTGGCGGGGTTTACGCTCAATACCAGTTCGGGGGGACTGGAGGCGGGGGAGATCAAGGCCGGGAAAATAGTCATCCACACCACCTCGGGCAGGGTGCAGATAGAGAAAATCCGTACCGATGAACTGGAGATCAAAGGCTCCTCAGCCGCAATTAATATCGGCGAGTGCCTGGTGGTTAAGGCGAGTATCAAGAATACCTCGGGCAAGGTGGCCCTGGCATACCGGGAATTCGAAGGCCGGCAGGTCATCATCAATACTTCCAGCGGCGGGATGACCCTGGGGTTGCCGGAAACGGCAGGATTTGAAATCGAAGCCAGGATGACTAGCGGGAAATTACAGTCGGATTTTACGATCGATACCGCGGGAAATACAAACCAACGGCACATCACCGGACGGGCCGGTATCGGGAACAATAAGGTGACACTGCAGACCACCTCCGGGCAGATAATGATCATTAAAAACGCCAGGGAATAAAACCTGAGCCGTGTTCCTGTCATATCGTCATTATTGAGAGCAAGTACAGCGAGACTGTCTTAAAACCCCAGAAATGACATTCTGAGAAGTCCGATACGATCGGCCCGCTCATCCTGAGCTGTGTCGAAGGATCGGGACGATGAAGGAATCCATCTTCAGGTACAGGGAAACGGCTCAATTGTCGTTTCACTCCTCAGGATGAAATATTGAGACACATTCTCCCAACCCTGCCGGAGCAAGTTGACAGGCGGGATGAGATGCTTCGACAGGTTCAGCATGAGCGGGGAGAAGAGTAGTATGTAATTTGTAGTTGGTATTTGGGGGTTACGAAGAGAGAGGAGAACACGAGAACGACTGGGAGGGTGGGGTGAGGTGCGGCGGAGAAAGAGGACAGGGATAAAGAGTACAATATGAACAGGTAATTTGTAATAAGGTGGCGCAGGTGATAATAATCATCCCCTTGATTCTTATTGTGGTATTGATCGGCTGGTGGCTGCGGCCCCGGAAAAATGCCGCCCGCTCCCGTATCACGGCGATACTGGCGGTTGCCGTCCCCGTGTTGCTGCTGACGGTGGCAGCGGTCATTTTTCAATTAAGGCATAATGCGGCCGGCGGCACCTGGGTCGCAGATATGGCGAATACCCTCACCATCATCAACGCCGGCCTGATCTGTGCCGCCGTCCTGGCGGCGGCAGGCTTCGGCCTCGCCCGGAAAAGCGAAATCACCAGGGGCCTCGGCTTCGGCATCTGCATCAGCGTGGTGGTATTTGTCGTGGAGTGGGGCCTGCTGGAGTGGCTGGGCGGGGTGTAAGAAGATGAAGTGATTGATTGACACCCTCACCTTATTCCTCTCCCGTCGAGGGAGAGGAAAATATCTTGATGAAGTAATTTTCCCTTGCCCCTTATGGAAGAGAACAAGGGGAAAAGAAAAAAAGGCGGCGGGTTTTTCACCCGCCGCCTTTTTTTGTAGATTATTTTGTAGCCTTGATGGGGGGCAGGCCGGCTTCGGTGCGGGCGTCGTTGAGGTGGAGGAGGACCGATTCCTCGATGGGGGCGCACTGGAAGCCAAAGTCTTCGATAGCATGTTTCATGCTGACTAACCAGGGCAGGCCGCCGCGTGCCGGCATGGCCTTCTTGCCGAAGGCGATTTTGGCATCGGGGATGTATTTCTTGATGGCGGCGGCCAGGTCGCGTGGGGTCTGCGGCGGCCCGCCGACGTTGTAGACAGGGTGGGGGGAAGAGGGGGCCTTGATGAGTAGGGTGGTGAATGTCCCCAGGTCGTCCGCCGAGACCAGCGAGGTCAGGTTCTTGCCGTCCGTCTCCATGGTATAAGATTTGCCCAGGGCGGCGGCGGAGGGCATGTCCGACCAGTACTGTGCCGGGGAGCGCCCGCCGTGGCCGTAGCCGATGGTGGGGCGCACACCGGTGAATTTCATGCCGAACTGCTGGGTGTAGTCGGCCGCCAGGATCTCGGCGTATTTCTTGCAGACGGCATAGGAGTGGGTGGGGTTGGTCTGGTCTTCTTCAGTTACTTCGCGGTCGCCGTACATGTCCTGCGGCCCGTAGACCGTTTCCGAGCTGGCATAGACCACGCGGTTGGCGCCCATTATTTTTGCCGCTTCGAAGGCATTGCTCATGCCCATCACGTTGACTTTGGTGATGAGGCGGGGGTCGACCTGCACGTTGCCGGCGACCATGATGAAAGCCCAGTTGACCACGCGGTCGATCTTGTGCAGTTTCATGCAGTTCAGGCAGTCCTCGAATTCCGAGACATTGCCCCGGTAGTAGGCGAACTTACTCTTGTATTTGTCGATGGTCTTCATGAACCATTCAGTAGGCGGGGCCATGTCCATGGACACCACCTTGCTGATTTCCTTTTCCTTGAGCATATGGAGTACCGTTTTGCGTCCGAAGAGGCCGCTGCCTCCGATAACAAGTACGTTCATCACATACCTCCTTATTTTTCCGCAATAAAGTTTTCCGGCTCCCGCCGCCGGGCTAATTATAGGTAGGGCGTACCGGGAGAGTCAAGGAAAAATTGTCTTTGTTACGTGATAAATATCACATTCGATAAACACTATAATGTTTATAATCTTAGTCAACAATAGTTCCGGAGTACCCGCCAGGCGGCATCAGGCCGCGGCGCCCCGGAACACGATAAAAAGAAAAAAAGGGAGGCGTCAATAAAATGAAAGGTACCAACCGTCTCTTGTCGCTTGCTATTTCCCTCATCGGCCTGGTTGCCGTCGTATTGGGGTCGGTCTTCATCTTCATGGGCATCAACAAGAACAACCTGATCACCGGCCGCATGGATGTGGAGAAGGTCGCCCTGGCGGTCGACCCGGACAAACCCGACGAACTGACCCCGATCAACAACTCGACTGACGCCCAGAAAGCGGCCGACCTGATCGCCGAACACCGCCGCTCCATCTCGCCGTCATACCAGGACCTGCTGGGTGACGGCCGCTTCGATCCCACCAACCCCAAGCACCTGACCTACGCCCAGGCGATGAACCTGGAGAACTACCTGTACCTGGCGGTCACGGCCTTCGGGCTGGTGCAGGTGGTGCTGGCGACCGGAGCTTTCATGATCATCGTGGGGCTCGCCCTGGGGCTGATCGGCATTACCATGTACCGGGCGCCGGGAAAATAAGCTTAAAAGACTAAAAGTCAGGATTTTTATTAGCAAGGAGGGGGGCCACCCCCTCTTTTCTTTTACCCGATTTACCCCGCATAATTATTAACCAGTCAATTGGCGTGTTTGACATGCCCGAACACCCGTGCTATGATATGCGAACTTCTGTTTTTACATTTTGGGTTTGTTGGTATTAAGAAAGATCAGCGAGGTGTTGGTATGATTAAGTTATTTGCTTTTACCGGACATAATGTAAAAATCAACCGTTTAGCTTTAAACCGTGCCTGAGGTTGTTTTAACAAAATCCGTGATCTAGCTTCAGGTTGTTCTGCGGTTCTTTGCCCCTTTAGTAAGGGGAAAGCGAGAAAAGGGTTGTATGTATTGACACCCTCACTTTGATCCTCTCCCGTCGAGGGAGAGGAAAATAAGGCTGAATTACGAACAAATTTTCTCTCCCCGCCGCGTGAGAGATGTAAAACCTGCCCTGAGTAAATGTGAATTGGTGAGGGGGTACCGAAGCTAGTCCTCTCGCCCCTTGTGGGTCGCAGATCCCGAAGTAGCGCAGCGGAATCGGGAAGAGAGTCAGAGTGAGGGGAAACTATTTCCCCCTTTTCCCTTCCCGCCCCCAAAAGGGTATAATCCGGCTAACATTGACGCCGGTGGCGGGACGATGGGCTTTTTCCTCCGGCGGTTGATTTTAGAGAGGAGTGCGTTGCCATGCGTTATGATGAACTGATCAAAGGCCAGGCCCCCCGCTGGCCTTACCCCGTGCATTACGGCAAGGAAAACGAAGTCAACTGCGATGTGCTGGTACTGGGCGGCGGCATCGCCGGCTGCTGGGCGGCCATCGGCGCCGCCCGTAAAGGCGCCCGGGTGGTGCTGGTGGAAAAGGGGGCCACCGTGTCTTCGGGGGCCGGAGGCTCGGGCGTCGACCACTGGCACTGCATCGTGACCAACCCCGCCAGCAAACTATCACCGGAAGAATTCACCCAGGCCCTGCTGGACAGCCGCGACGGCTGGCGCAACGGGCTGGCCCTGTACATCACCAGCAAGGAAAGCTACGACTGCCTGCTGGAGATCGAAAAAATGGGCATGTGGGTGCGCGACCTGGACGACGAGTTCAAAGGCGCCGAGTTCCGCGACGAGGCCACCAAACTGCTGTTTGCTTACGATTATTCGGCCAAGTACTGTGCCCGGGTGTGGGGCCACAATGTGAAAAAGGCCATCTACAAAGAATGTCAACGACTGGGCGTGCAGATTTACGACCATACCTTTGTATCCCGCCTGCTGACGGCGGGCGGCAAGCCGGGCGCCCGGGTCACCGGCGCTACCGGGGTGCATGCCCGTACCGGGGAGTTTTATATCTTCAAAAGCAAGGCTGCCGTGATCGCCATGTATTTCCCGCAGCGGCAGTGGATCTTTTCTACGGAGATACGCGGCCTGACCTACAGCCACCGCACGCCGAACCTCACCGGCGACGGCCACGCTTTGACCTGGAAAGCGGGGGCGTTGATGGCCGGCGTGGAATCTTCCAGCCCGGGTGGTTCCGGGCCTTACGGTTATCCCCAGTATGCCTACGGCAATCCCCACAACACCTGGTATGCCTGCACGATGGTCGATGCCAAAGGACGCGAGGTGCCGTGGGTCGACCGTGACGGGCGGATACTGAAGACGGTTTCCGAGCGCTATTACCCCGCCCCGGGGCAGCGCTTTTTCCTTTCCGGGGGTGGCGAGGGACCCGACTACCGCTACCGCGGCCCGCAGATGATGCCGGTGCGAGGCGGGGAGTTTTTCGGCCCCGTCAGCCCGGACACGAAGTTTTTCGAGGCCGAACTGCCGCTGTATGCCGACCTGCCGGGGATGCCGGAACAGGAACGGCGGGTGATCTTCGGCTTGATGATCGGGCAGGAAGGCAAGACCCGCATCCCCGTCTACCGGGCTTTCACCCAGGCGGGGTTCGACCCGGATAAAGATATGCTCCAGGGCTACAACCAGGGCGGCTTCCCCAAGTGGCGGCAGGCTTCGGGCGGCGGGGTGGTGTCGGGGGGCGGGCCGGTAACGGACTGGTACCTGATGACCAGCTTGGACGGCCTGTTTGCCGCCGGCGGGCAGGTCTTTTTCAACGGCGACCATGCCTATGCCGCGGCCACGGGGCGGTATGCGGGGCGGCGGGCGGCGGACTACGCGGCGGGGCGGGGGGAAAGCGAGGTTGACCGCCGCCAGATCGATGCCGAGAAAGCCCGGGCTTATGCCCCGGTGCTGCGCCAAAACGGCATCGACTGGAAGGAACTCAACGCCGGCGTATGCAAGATCATGCAGGACTACTGCGGGGCGGAAAAGAGCGAGACCCTGCTGCAGATCGGTTTAAAATGGTTCGCCGAGACCGAAAAAGGCGAAGCGGCTTCCGTGATTGCCCGTAACCCGCATGAACTGGTACGGGTGCTGGAAGTCTTCAATATTTTAACTAACGGCCAGATGATCATGGAGGGCTGCCGGGCGCGGCATGCCTGCAATACTGCCCTGGGTTTTGTGCGCACCGATTATCCGGAGATCAACCCGCCGGAATGGCGGAAATGGGTTACCATCAGGCTGTCGGAAGACGGCATCAAGACGGGCAGCCTGCCGCTGGATTACCACGGCGACCTGGAGAAAAACTACCGGGAACATGCCGGACTTTAAAGGGAGGAGCAGCGCACGATGGTACGAAAGAAACAGCAAAACAGCGAACCGGTTTCTGCCGGCGGTGTTCGCCCGGACGATGTCCGGATGATGCCCAATATGGTGACGCCGGGCTGTCCGGTGGTCTTCGATGAAAAGGTGTGCACCGGCTGCAACAACTGCGTGGAACACTGCGTGATGGACATCCTGATGCCCAACCCCACGTCCCACCAGCCCCCGGTCATCCTGTATCCCGACGAGTGCTGGTACGATGGGGCATGCGTGGAAAGCTGCCCGCTATGGCAGCAGGGCGCCATCACCCTCAACCATCCCATGAACCAGCGCACGCGCTGGAAGCGAAAGGCCACCGGCGAGCACTTCCGGCTGGGGATGCCGGACCCCCCGCCGCCCAACCCAAGGCCACCGGTAAGCGGATGGAAGTATGATACTGAACCGAAACTCTAAATACTAAATACTAAATTCTAAGTAGGTACTAAATAACGGGAGAAAAACAATAAACAAGAGAACCTTACCCGACCCTCTCCAGCAAGTAGCGAGGGAATTAAAAGGAAAAAGCCAAAGTACAAACTACAAATTACAAATTACTTAATACAGGAGGGACGATCGATATGGCAACCAAACCGGTATATGCGGTGACGTTTTCGCCGCATCCTCATGACACGGAAGGGGGGATGGGGGGGACGGTGGCCAAGTGGACCCGGCAGGGCAGGGAAGTGGTCTGTGTGATCTGCACCAACGGCGATAAGGGCAGCGGCAACCCGGCCGTCAAGCCGGAGGCGCTGGCGAAGCGGCGGGAAAAAGAGCAACAGGCGGCCAGCAAGGTGGTGGGGGCGAAGAAGGTGATCTTCCTGCGCCAGCCCGACCTGGGTTTGGAAGACACCCCGGAGCTGCGCACAGAAATCCTGCGCATCCTCCTGACCTACCGGCCGGAAGTAGTCTGCACCCGCGACCCCTATAACGGGCGGTACGTATCCAATCCCGACCACCGCAAACTCGGCCGCATCGTGCTGGACATGGTCTGGCCCTGCGCCCAGGCACCGAATTTCTATCCCGGCCTGGTCAAAGAGGGACTATTGCCGCACAAGGTGAAGGAAGTGCTGTTATGGAGCCCGGAACAGCCCAACTACCGGGTCGATGTCACCGATACCTTCGCCATCAAGGAAAAGGCCATCCTCTGCCACCAGACCCAGATCGAGGACTGGATGGATGAGCAGACCAGCCACGAAGAGGCGGAGAAAGGCCACCTGAAATTCACCCGCGACGGGGCGCTGCGGGCGGCGGAGGGCACGGAATTCCAGCTGGCGGAGGCTTTTGTAAGGGTGATGATACCGCCAAGATTATAAAAAAGAAAT
>CAZSHH010000053.1:0-20372 GCA_964606525.1 uncultured Dehalococcoidales bacterium | reverse complement strand
TTTTTGTTTAATCGGCCAGAGCAGCCGGCGCGCCTTGTCGAGGCTGACATTGTCAGGCCAGCTGTTGAGCGGCGCGAAGCGCTGCTGCCCCCTACCACCACCGCCGCGACCATCGCTTACGCGGTAGGTGCCGGCGCTGTGCCATGCCATGCGAATGAATAGTGGCCCGTAATGACCCCAATCAGCCGGCCACCAGTCCTGTGAATCGGTCATCAGTGCAATGAGGTCTTTTTTTAGGGCAGCGAAGTCGAGCTTCTGGAATTCTTTAGCGTAGTTGAAATCCTCTCCCATTGGATTTGACCGGGAAGAATGCTGGTGCAGGACATTGAGCCGTAATTGTTTCGGCCACCAGTCCCGGTTCATTATGCCTCTGCTGGCAGCAGTGGCTGGGTTCTTGTTTGATTCACCATTTTCTGGCATCTTTCCCCCCCTTTTCATATTTTATGTTTTGCTGGCAGTCTTTACACAAACCGCGGAATTCTGTTTGATGAGACAAAACCTTAAAGCCAGTTCTTTTCGCAACTCTGTCATCGATCTCCAAATTTACCGGCTCTTCCAGATCAAAAACCCGTCCGCACTGGTCACATCGGAAATGATAGTGTTTATCCTGTTTCTCTTCATATCTACTCAAGGCCCCGTGGAGGTTCAGTTCCGAGATGTCTCCATTTTCACGCAATACTTGAAGGTTCCGGTAAACAGTCCCCTTGCTAATATTAGGGATCTCTTTCCGAATCTCCTCATATATCTGATCGGCAGTGGGATGGGCACGAGTATTTTTCAGGAAGTTTAAGACAGCTTCTCTTTGTTTGGTATCTCTTCTATTCATTATCAGTAATAAATCCTATTATTGATTATAACAATAAAGTTAATAATCATGTCAACTTGAAACAAATATTAATTTGGTATTACCCAGTTGACATCATGTCTGTGCGTATAAGCTCCGCGAACAAAATTATACACGCTGTGTTTATTTTCCATTTAGCTGCGGTTTGCAGTATTACGTTCCCGGGATGAATTTGATAGAATTAATTTTACACCAAAAGCAAGGCCCAAATAAGAGGTCTATCGTTAGTCACTAATAATATAAAATAAACAGATCGCAATCAGGGCTAAAATATTAATTACCATCACTAATACAGGGCATCATTTCCCATTAGATAGAGGCCGAGAAGATCGGCACGGGACACGAACCGGAACCGTAGGCACAGATGAATGAGCATATAGAACCTGATAAAGAACCATTGATCAAAGCAGCGGACTTATTCACCTTCAAGAAACGTACCCTGTCTGCTGAAGCGCGAGAACTACTCGCCAAGATTGATTGGGGCGGGATCCCCATCCTGTTAACGCAGAATCTCGAGAGGATTGCCAAAGAGAACGGCATCGAAGTCAGTAACCGAATGACGCCCGAGGATATTATTGAGCGGTTACGTAAATTAGCCTGATGGAATCGGTACCCGGGATCATCCCAATGAAGCCGTTGTTAACAGCATCTCCCTTATCTTGACCGAATACGACCATCAGGCCGTATACTTCACCAGGAAGCTTTCAGCAGACGGTTTTCAGATACGGCACGAGGTTCGGCTAACAAACCGGTATTCTCTCCGTAGAAGATTATTTCCGCATCATCCTTGAGTCCCTGGATGATAGTGGGGACATAATCAGCAACTGTAATCCCCCTGTTTTTGACTTGAACCGCATCACGTCCTATTTTGTTAAGGCCGGTATCCACCATCGGCGGTACAACTTCAACAACTCTAACCGGGGTATCTTTCAATTGCTGCCGCAAAACAAGGGAATAGGCATGAATCGCTGCTTTCGTGGCATTGTAGACTGGAGTGTTGAATGCCGGCATGAAGCCAAGTCCGGAACTAATATTGATAATGGCAGCGGAAGGCCGTTTTATCAGGTGGTCTATGAAAAGAGCTGTCAGTTCGATGGGCGCAACTAAATTAGTGGCGATTTCATCTTCTCCGGATTTGAGTTCATCATATCCTTTGCGAAGATCGATATACCGCTGAATACCCGCGTTATTGACCAGTATGTCAAAATCCAGAAAACGCCGCAATATTTCGGAAACAAGCTGCTTTCTCTGTTCAACATCACTGATATCACAAGTGAGTGTCGTGATATCCGGATATTTTTCCTTTACCTGGGCTAATTTATCTTGACTGCGTCCGCAGATAATCACCCTGTTTCGCGATTGCCGGAACGTGGCCGCAAGCCCAAGGCCGATGCCGCTTGCCCCGCCGGTTATCAGGATAGTTCTACCCGAGAGTTCCATAATGCTTCCTCCGGTCTAAAGCAGTTACGCCACGATTAAGAAATCAACTGAGAAACTCGGAAATGCCCGCCAACCCTCCTGTTTTACAGACATATATTAGGATTATAGACAATTTTCGCGAAGATGCGCTAAAACCGATACAGATATCCAATCATTGTACCTTCTTTTAGATATCATTTAAACCTATTCCAACCATGTGCTAATATTTCTTTATCCATCTTATCTCTATAAAAGATATCGTATATACTTTAATATAGGGACAGCTACTTTCGGGGAGGGTATTATTGGCCAGGGTCAAAATACACCCCAAAAGGGACATCTCAAATATCCGCCTGTCACTGGAACGGTATGAAGGTAATCCCATCCTGAGACCCAACCGTGACAACAGTTGGGAAAGTAAAGCGGTACTGAATCCGGCAGCCATCTATGAAGAGGGAAAAGTACATCTCCTGTACCGTGCCATCGGCGAAAATGATGTCTCGGTACTGGGTTATGCAGCCAGCATTGATGGCCTGAATATCCAGGAACGGTTTAAGGAACCGGTTTATATCCCGCGGGAGCCCTTTGAAGGTGTCCCGTCAACTCGTCGAGTGTATTCCCCGGTACCGGCAGTGTTTTCTTCCGGGGGTGGGGGTGTGGGAGGGTGTGAGGACCCCCGGTTAACCAGAATCGACGACCGGGTATACTTAACCTATGTCGCTTATAATGGTTTCAGCCACCCCCGGGTGGCCTTAAGTTCTATCTCCACGGATGATTTTCTTAGGCGGAACTGGAACTGGGTCAAACCGGTGCTGATCTCCAAACCCGGTATTACCAATAAAAACGCATGTATCCTGCCGGAACTGATACATGGCAAATATGTAATATATCACCGGGTATTTCCGGATATCCTGATCGATTATGTCGACGACTTGAATTTTGACGGCCAGACCCGCTGGCTGGAAGCGCGGTATAAGATTCCGGCCCGGAAACTGAGTTCGGACTGGGACAATCTCAAGGTTGGGGCCGGCCCGCCGCCCATCAAAACCAAAGACGGCTGGTTATTGATATACCAGGCCGTGGGAACCAGAGGCGACTACCGCTACAAAATTGGCGCCATGTTATTTGACTTGAACGATCCGACACAGATAATTGCCCGAACCAAAAACCCCATTCTTGAACCTGATGCCTGGTACGAAAACGAGGGCTGGAAAAAAGGCGTGGTCTACCCCTGCGGCGCGGTAACCATGGATGACCGGTTGTTTGTATATTATGGGGGGGCAGACACGGTGGTATGTGTCGCCTCGGTAAAATTGAAATATTTCCTGCAACAACTAACTACGGTGCATAAAGAGGCCACCTCAACCACGCTCATCACTGGTCCATCAAGTATCACAGACAAAACAATACCCCTGGTGAAGGGATATTGTCTGAAATGCCGGCAGCCGCGCGAGATTAAAAATCCTTATAAAATCACCCTGAAAAACGGAAAACAGGCTATCCAGGGATATTGTCCGAAATGCGGAACGAAAATATCATCTTTTAAGGTCAATTCACTGCTATAACAACAAATATTCTCCAGATAAAGCGGTTTTAATCCTAGTAACTGCATAATTGCAGGATTTTCAAAAGTTTTTTCGTTTCTACCGTGGCTACCCCCACCACGCTGTCGCCACCCCCGTAATAGACATAAAGTTTTCCTCCCATTACGACATTACCGCAAGGAAAAACCACCCTGGCCACCTGTCCTTCATTTTCATATGCCGTTTCCGGTTCGAAAATGGGATAAATGGTCCGGGACAAGATTTTGACCGGGTTCTTTAAATCAAGAAGGACGGCCCCCACACGATAAACCATATCCTCGGAAACGCCGTGGTAAAGCATCACCCATCCTTCCGGAGTCTTGAAAGGAGGCGCCGCGGCACCAACTTTTTCACTGTCCCACCAGCCCTTTCTGGGTTCAATCCAGCTGTGTTCATCCAACCAGGCATTGCCATGCAGTACGTCATTGATACTTTTGCTGAAATCATAATCGATACAGGTTCCCAACCGGTGGACGAAGATATACTGGTTGTTGACCAGCTCCGGGAAAACGAAAGCATCTTTATTGTCAAATTGAGGTGGTGAAATCAGGATCGGCCGGGACCACCGCCATTCCTGCTTGAGAAAATCTTTCACTAATATTTCCGTAACGGCAACCCGCGGCGGGTTTTTTCCATTATAGGCAGTATATAGCATAAAGATCTTGTTGCCGATACGGGTTAAGCGCGGGTCTTCACAACCTGAATTGCCACCGGGGACCAGTTTTTGTTCAAAACTATCCCGGGGCTTATAAATTGGTTCAGCAGCACGGTAATCGACATGAATCCCATCGCTGCTGTTAGCATAGCCGAAGGTCGAAGTGTTATCTCCGGACATTGCCCGGTAAACGATATGCACCTTCCCTTGCAGGTACAAAGCAGCCGGGTTGAAGGTGGCTTTACTTTCCCAACCATGTTCTTTAACCGGGGTGATGATGGGATTTTCCTCAGCACGCTTCAGCTGTAGAATCGTCTCTTTCCGTTTCAGTATCCCGAGCAACATCGAACTCCTGATGGAAGCCACACAACAGGTAGTATCGGCGGCACCGTAATAGACATGCAACCGGCTGGATTTCATCAGGGCGCCGGACGGAAAAACGATATCAGGCACCAGGCCGATCCTCTCATAATATTCTTCCGGAGACAGGATAGGCATTTCAGTCCTGCCGATAATCTTTTGAGGGTCATCGAAATCGAGAAGGACGGCCTCAACGCCAAACAACTTTTCTTTAGTGGGGGAAAGATAATTCTGGATATAGGAATAAAGCAAGAGCCAGCCGTCCTTGGTTTTGATGGGGGGCGTGCCCACTTCCAGATGGTCTTCAGGCCGGCGCTGCAACGGCAGCTTACTGCTATCCCGGCTGCTGTACCATGATTCCCAATAGTGATACGACCAGATTTCATCTTCGTCTTCGAAGGACGCCAGGCATATTTTCGCCGGAGGCTGGTCCGTATCGACAGTGAGAACGGCGTATATCTTGCCGTTTATTTTTTGAGGGAATAACGCCATCGCCTTAGCATTAAAAGGTGTGACCAGGTGTTTCTCCTTGATTTTATTCAAGTCCTTCGATATCGCCAGGGCGACTTTGATGCCGTCCTTATTGGGAGGCCAAATGGATAAAGCGGTATAAAACACGAAATACTTACCGTTGAATTTGGTGACCCGGGGATCTTCGCAGCCATACCTTTCCCACGAATATTCAGGAAAGATAAACCGCCGGCGCCCGGCAAAATGGATGCCGTCTTTACTCAATGCTTTACCGATACTGGAAACCGGGAGTGTGGTTTCGGCAATAGCGCTATAATAAGGAAAAGACAACGCCCGGTAGAACAGGAAAATATCATTCCCCCGCCGAACCGGACAACCGTTAAAAACTGCCTGGGCTTCCCAGAGATGATTCCGCTTTGGTTTGAGAATGGGATTCTCATCGATTCTGGTAAACAGCATTTTACCCTCCCGAATGTGCTACTCTAGAGAAGGATCTTCAAGAATACCGGGAATATTTCTTAATCTTGTTTTTCCGAACAAAACACAACTTTTCAGTTAACTTAATTATAGTACTATCTTTCACGCCTTGTCCCTCATGATTGACAATCTCCCTCGACTAAAAAAACAATGCCTGTGCGCAGGGCAGCATTATAAGGCGATGCTTATTACAGTTCAGCCGGTAGTATGAGTGCTCGTTCTAATTCTGGCTAACCAGAAAGTAGTCACCAGGCCGGCGACAGCGATACCGCTGATCAGGAAAAATCCGGCATCCAGCGAGTGCGTAACATCCCGTAGAAGGCCAAGTAAATACATCGCAACCAGACCTCCCACATTGGCAAACAGATTGCCGAAGCCGGTGGAAATCCCTGCTTGCTGCTGTCCCAGGATTTCCAGGGGAATCGCGAAAAGCGGTCCGAAGTACATTTGTACAAAGATAGAATTGAGGCAAATCAGGGAAATCAACCAGAAAGTACTGGAGACGGAGGCGAACAACGCAGTGGTTACCGCCAGGACAAGCAACGAAAAGCCGATGACAAGCGGGGGATTTCTCAGCTTATCGGAGACCGCCGCTCCCACAAGATTAAAGGGTGCGGTCAGTACAGCCTGGACCGCCACCAGAATACCGACATTTTCCAGGGAAAAACCCCTTTCCTCGATGAGAAAAGTAGGCAACCAGAACGAAATACCCTGCATGACCGCCAATCTGACAAATTGAACTATGCCGCAAGACCACATCAACCTGCTGCGGAAGAATTGGAGTGACGCCAGGATATTGCGATCCCGATGCCCGCCTGAAATGGGAGATTCCTTACCGAAGCGCATGAGTAATAGCGAAGACAATATACCTACGGCGGCAAAACTCAGGAAAGGGAAACGCCAGTCAAAGCGGGCTACCAGCAGCGGCCCTACAATATCCAGTATTACGTTCCCTAAAAAGCCCCCCACCAACCACAATGCCATCGCAGTAGCCCGCCGTTGGGGCGAGAACCAGCCTGTTAATAATGACATTCCGGCCGCAAAAACTAAAGACCGGAAGATGCCGGACAGCAGTTGATTGGCCACCGCTTGCCAGTAATTAGCCACCAGGCCGAAGGTGAAGGCAAAGATCGTTGTACCAAGAACGCCGATCCAGTAAACCCGTTTCGCCCCGAACCTATCTGAAATAAAGCCTGCGGGGATTTGCATGAGGGCGTAGATGAGTGTAGTAGCCGCGGCGAGCGAACCTCCCTGAGAGGAAGACAAACCTAAGTCCTGGCGAATCAAGGGAAGAAAAAGGGCAATTCCGCCCATGGTCAATGCCTGGAAGCTCTGACAAAGCACGGTAAGAGAAACCGTCACAATCCGGTCTTTTCTATACGCATGCCCACCACTAAAATCGACTGCCAACCGCGGGGGATCCCTTCTTTTGTACTCGATTAACGCAATAATCGCAACCGCAACCCATATGTGTCAAATTTGTGCCGCGTTCTATTATTTAAAGAATCTGAAACCTGCTGGTACTTTAAAGCTATTACTATCCTCTTTCGAAATACACCTTTTTAGTTATTGTACAGATTAAGCAAAAATAGATACACTTGTTTTGATTGAGAATAATCTAATTCAGAATTTATCATGTCACAAGCAAAAAAAGCCTTGGGACCAGGCTTGCGCAAATAGGGAATGATTTCAAATAAGGTATGTTAACGGGAATAATTTCAGCCAACACCGACGTCCGGCCGCTTATAAAATCCCAGCCGAATATTGTATGTGAGGATACAACGACCAGAGGGGAAGGGCCGCGTAACAATACGTCCAGTATTACAAATGCGGTGCAAGAGAAATTATCCCTATTGATAAAAGACGCGGAACTGATCAAACAGTGTGAATTCCTGAAACATAAAATCAGTGACCAAGAAAAGGCCATCAGAAAACTCATCCTGGGTTCATATGAATCCATCGTGAATGCCATCGAAGCTAAAGACCAGTATACTGCCGGACACTCGCGGAGAGTGGCGGCAATAACCGAGATAATTGCGCAGGTGATCGGATTCGATCAAGCCGAACTTGAAAATCTCCGTTGGGGAGCGTTGTTACATGACGTGGGCAAGATCGCCATCGATCCGGCTATTCAGAATAAACCCGGCAAATTGACCGAGGAAGAATACAAGCAAATCATGCTGCATACCCAAATCGGGCAGGATATTGTCCGGCCGATCGTTAAAAGGGAAATCCTCGATATTATTAGATGTCACCATTACCGTTACGACGGGCATGGTATCAACCAGAAAAACGAAGGGGCTGAGATACCTATCGGGGCACGTATTGTAGCGGTCGCCGATACGTACGATGCAATGACCACCGACCGGCCTTACCGTAAAGCTCTGTCCAAAGAAATTGCTTTCCAGGAAATCTCAAAATGCAGCGGAAGCCAATTTGACCCGGCCATTACTCTGGTATTCCTTCAAGCACGCGGTATATTACTTAAACCTGAAAACATCGAAGACAACATCAAAAAAATCATCCATGTATGAACTGATAATAAGCCGATCCACAGATTCAACCGAATTTGTCTCACCTTACCGGCATCAGTAACATCTTAGGAAAACAAAATAAACATGTTTAGTGCACAATGTCCTGAATGTAAAAAGGTATTTCACGGCTGGAGTCTTAAATATTCTCAGGAAAGAATTTGTCCATATTGTGGCCAACCGCTGGTACCTGGAGAAGAAATAAAGGAAATTACAGAAAACGGCGCGGTTGACGCAAATAGCACCTTTATAAACAAAGCCCAGAACGAAAATCCTTAGTTAACCTTACCGGCTGGATTTTTTGAGTGTATATCACACACGTATTCTATTGGCATACACGCCTACGGTAAAGCAGATTATTCAACAAGCGAAAAGAAGCGTACCCCGGATAAAGGGTACGCTTCTTTTATGATTAGCTGATATCCAGTTTACCTTCTACCGATCATTTCCTGTTTGAGGTTCTGGTCAATCCACACAAAGCCGGCAGCTCCCGGACCGCCGGCCCAGGCGACCGCCAGTTCACCGTGGTAATTTTTCACCCAAGGCCACCAGACCACATACGAATAGGACAACGGCATGGGGATGTTCCACGCCTGGTCCAGGACATACTTCAGCAGTTCCTTATGCGTGGCATTGATCTTTGTCCAGTCCAGCGTGTTGAAGTATTCATAGATTTTAGCCTTTTCTTCCTTGACATATGGGTCATCGACCTGGCTCAGGTTCCAGTAAGCTCCGGTGTCATAACTGATGCACCGGAAATAAGCGGCAACACTGGCACCGCCGCCATGTATCATCTCGTCGTACTTCAGGCCCTGCCAGATCGAGGTATAAACACCGGCCTCCCGGTTGTCGAGTTCCGCCACTACCCCAACTTTCTCCCACATCGCCTTCACGGCTTCCAGTTTATCCATGCCGGCAGCATCGCCGTTATTGCACAAAATCACCGTCTTGAAGCCATCGGGGTAACCGGCTTCCGTCAGCAGTTCCCTGGCTTTCTCCGGGTTGTATTTGTAGAGTTCCTGCACGGACTCCGGCATTTCGCTCAGCGGCGTGAAGCAATCGGCATATTCCCGCACCGGAGCGAACGGCCAGGTGAAGATTTCGGCATCCCCACCAAACATACCGTCTTTCATGCCCTCGAAGTCGGTGGCCATCATCAGTGCCCGCCGTACCTTGATATCTTTGAAGGGCAGTTCCTGGGCGTATATCCGCATACCGATCGAGGTCGAGGCATGTTCCAGGTAGCGGTTTACCATGAGTTCAGGGGCGCTGTCGGTTACGGCCTTACAATCTTCTTTTGTAGCGAAGGTGCCGAATTGGTCGATCTTCGCCGTCCGGACGGCGGATTGTTTAGTTGAGGTATCGGCGATGATCAGCATTTTCAAACCGTCGACGTAAGGTAATTGGTCACCCTTCCCGGGCCCGCAGGGGTTGGTCATCCAGAAATTCGGATTACGGATGAAAGTAGCCTGGCTGCCATCCACAAAGTCGGTGATCATGAACGGCCCGGTACCGACGCAGTTGCGCCAGTTGAGCATATCGCCGTACTTCTCGATAATTTCCGGGGCAACGATATCGGCCATATCCGGGACCACTGAGAAGGCATCGGCGAATGCCGTCACGTCAACCTTGAAATCGACGGTGTACTTGTCGGTGGCCGTTAAGGTCGAATTTTTCCAGACATTGGAATAAGCATTGCGCAGGTAAGCCCGCTGCGAGGTGAACAATCTGGTCAGTGTGTAAACCACGTCATCGGCGGTCAGTTCCCGTCCGTTGACCAACTTACTGGCCTCAAACGTGGGATTCAGGCCGAAGTATATCCCTTTCCGGATGTGAAAGATCATGTGCCCGGGTTCCGGGACTTCCAGGCTTTCCGCCACGGCACCGGTCTTGAGGTCGAAACGGTTGTTGCCGGTGTAGGTCCAGTCGGCTTCTTTAGTGCCAGCCGGGCCTTTCGCCCAGTCGCCCATGAACAGTTCCTGGTGGGTATAAGCGGCAAAAGAGTGGGACATGGGACCGAGGGCTTCGTCCAGCTGCATCACGGTGCCCATGGCACAGACAGTCAGTGTCCCGCCGTACCGGGGTTTTTCCCCTGAAGCGATTGTTGTTACCGGGGAAGAAGCTGCTGGGGTCGTGGTTTTGGTAGCTGGTGGAGATGAAGAGGTAGGCGTAGTTTCCGGACTACAGGATAAAGACAACAAGATAATCGATGCAACGGATGTAAATATCAGCCACACAGATTTTCTTTTCATTTCTCCCACCTAATAGAAAATTTTTACCAGGTTTTATACTGATAATCTGTCCCGTATTTCGCTCCGGCCACCTCCTTTCCTGATGTTGCAATTATCCCGTTTCAAACTGCTAGCATGTCCCTGCCAACACTTGTTCATATAAACCCATTCCAGGAGAAAACAATCCAGTAATTTTGAGGTACCTAGGGAGATAGTTCTTTAGTAGTATATTCCTATTACTACTCGGATACGAATAAATTACCGGGGAGTATACTCCACTTTCAAAACATATGCAAATGGTGTTAATATCAAGCCAGTTTTACGTTTCCACTATTCGTTATGGTACAATCTGCCAATGTATAATCCACAATATACAAGACAATTTTATGATGCTTACGGGGAACGGGAATGGTCGCGGCTGGAACGTACCGCCTATTTCCGTCTCGAGGCAATCACACATACCGATTTTATCCACCGTTACGTCAAACCGGGCGATAAGGTACTGGATGCGGGCAGCGGCCCGGGACGCTTCAGCATTCTCCTGGCAGAGGCCGGAGCAAAGGTCACGTTACTGGACATCTCTCCGGAGCAACTGGCACTAGCCCGGCAAAAACTAACCGAGGCGGGAGTCCTCAATGATGTGGAACAAATCCTTGAGGGGGATATCATTGACCTGGCCATGTTGCCGGCCAATCATTTCGACACCGTGATCTGTTTTGGCGGCGCCTTATCTTACGTCCTGGAGAAACGCCAGCAGGCAGCCAATGAACTTATCCGGGTAACCAAACCAGGTGGAATTATCATGTCCAGTGTGATGAGCCGGTATGGCGCGGCCCTGGGAGCCGTGAAACAGCCCGACCTGAGATACCTCAGGGAACCCTCCAACCGGGATATCGACCTGCCAGGCCTGTCATCTTTTTGGGACGTAGTCGAGACCGGTGACCTGCGGGGATTCCCCTCCAGTGCCGGGATACCTCATGCCCCCATGCACCTGTACACGACACAAGAACTGGAAGTGCTGTTCCGGGGCTGCAGGACGCTGGAGATTGCCGGCTGCTGCGTTACCCTTACCGAACATCTCCCGGTACCGGAAGAGATGAACGAAGAACGAGTATGGTCGAACCTGGTGGAGTTGGAACGCAGGCTGCGCAGCGACCCCGGCCTGGTTAATACCGGGAGCCACTTCATCCTCGCCGTCCAGAAGTACAAATAATAGATGCGCTTAACCGGAAAAGGTGAAATACCTGAGTATTAACCATTTAATTCATCACATTTCTCGCGCCGTCTTCGTTCTGGCCTCTGCCTTTGACACCGATGCACAATCAGCATATTCTGTGGTTACTTTAGAGTAAGGAGAGCACGATGAATGTATTAGTACTCGGCGGCAGCGGCATGTTCGGCAGAAAGACCGTCCTGCACCTGCTTAAAGAGAAACAGGTACAAAATGTTGTGTCCATGGATATTGCGCCGCCGCCTGCCTGGGCGATGCAGCAGCTCAATGAATACAAAAGTAAATTCCATTTTATGCGGGGCTCAGTCGCCGATCTTGAAGATATTCTAAACGGCATGAAAATATGCCCGATCGACGGCATAGTAAACTGGGCTTTCGTGATGAATCTACAGGAACTCAACTCCAACCCCAGGTTGAGTACGAAAGTGAATGCACTTGGCATGTGCAATGCTTTTGAAGCAGCACGATTGATGGGAGCGAAGCGCGTCATCTATGCAAGTTCGATGACCGTATACGGGCCTTCTGAACTGTATGGGGATAAAGCGATCAACGAGGATGTCGTACTTTCCCCCAACAGCTCGTATGCCGTCTGTAAACGCCTGGCCGAAATCATCGCCGATCAATATGCACAACAATACGGTATCAGCTTCACCGGAGTCCGGCCTACCATTGGTTACGGACACGGCGGGCGTTCTCCCGCCCAGATGTGGTCGGATATGCCGTCGACCGTGGCGGTCGGTAAACCGTACCACATGGAAACCGATGGCAATATGTCGGTATCGCTGGTTTCTGCCGATGACCTGGCCGCTTTCACCACGATGCTCCTAAAAGCATCATCATCACCGCACCCGGTATATAATGTGGGCACGCCGCTGACTCATTTCAAGGACGTTGTCGCCGCTGTTAAGAAATTCATCCCGGGGGCCGTCATCGAATTCGGCAGCAAGGAATCTCCCATGGGGAGGGGCAAGCCTTTGAATGTCAGCTCAGCCAGGGCAAAAGAGGACTTCGGCTTCGAATGCATGCCCCTGGAGGAGGCAATCCGGATCCATATCAACGATGCCCGGTTGGAAGCAGGCATGGCACCGTTAAAATAAATGAGCGGCCGAAAAGGATGTAAATTTCGAGTCAATTATTGACCATGGTTTAGTTCGTTTGACATCTTATATTATAATTGTACTTATATGAATGTCAGAGATTTCTTTTCTGCTGCCGATTTCCTGACTGCAGCCGGGGATCTTCTCCGGTCCGATGAGGTCCGTTACGGCCCCCTCTACGGCATCGCGCGGCGGCTAGCGGCAAATCCCCACCATCTATATGAAGATCGGCTTCCGGCCGGTTTGCGATTCGGTGCGATATATTTTCGCTAACAATCATCGAAATGAAACGCTATCACGCTTATGATGTGTATATACCTGCTTGAATAAAGGCGGCATCTTGATCTTTGACTTAAACATACAAATATATTTTGAGACTAATATGCAGGGCGCGCGAGGTTTACGGGAAAAACCGGAATACTTCCATTTTATGCGTAATGAATGTGAAAATAGCATTTTATTGCTATCAGATGAACAGGTTTAAGTATGTCAGTTATAAGATCACATGACATTACGCTATATGGGGGCAGTAAACACAATATTGTCCTTAGACCACTTGCTGACCAATATCTACCTATCCTGTATAAATGGTGTGCCGATCCAGAGGTACTTTATTGGACAGAAGGCGGTGAGGATATTATACGTTCATATGACAAAGAGATGGTGAACAGGATATATGGCAAAGTCTCGCAAAATGCATTTTGTTTTCTTATTGAAGCCAATGGTATACCAATAGGCGAATGTTGGCTTCAAAAGATGAACCTTCAGAACGTTCTATCAATGTACGGTAACTCGGTTGATGTTCGCAGGATTGACATGGCAATCGGCGAAAAGGATTATTGGGAAAAAGGAATCGGATCACAATTTATTCCAATGCTAATCGACTTCGCATTCAATATCGAACATGTTGATGTTCTACATTGCCTATCTGAAGACTATAATGTCCGTTCCTGTAGAATATGGGATAAAAACGGATTCAAACTGGTACTTGCCGAAAATTTGCCCCAGCCTCAAAAAGGGAAATACCAATATCATTTCAGGTTAACTAAAGAGGAATATATAGATAAAAAACATCAATAACACTGGCAGTGACGAAAGACCTGAAGGACAAAATACCGAATAACAAAATACAAAACAAGTTAGTGAATAGCTTAATTGTCATTCCCACGTAAGCGGGAATCTAAACAACTTACTCCTTACCCATTCGACCGACATCGAAAGAATCCAGTATATACCTACACTATCTGGATTCTGAAACAAGTTCAGAATGACATTTCTGTGACTGCCAGATTTGTTCAATGAACCTGTAAGACGGGATACTTGAATAAAATTGAACCTGAACTATTTGCTATTGACTATTCATAATTATAGTGATAACATCTCCAACACAAAATCTCAAAGGGGGTGTGAAATGCTCAGCATCATCGTTAAGTTTCAATTTGTCACACCCCGGCAGGTGTCAGGCTAGGTCTTTTCTTAAGTTGAAATGGATCCCGTATCAAGTCCCGATAAATGCGGGATGGCGATAAAGCCACTCATACGGGACAGGGCTTAGCAGTTCCCTCCGGGAATGGTTTTCCCATTTCCGAAGTTTTTCTCCCAACTCTGCCAATGATTATCAGCCGCGGGTGTGACATCCACGGCTATTTTAGTTTCTTCGTATCCAGCAATTAAAGTAAAAAGAGGCGCTTGATGAATACTATCCAAACCGAACGTCTTATCCTCCGTCCTATGGAGATCATTGACATCGACGCTATGCTGACTATCTTCACCGACCCTCTAGTAATAGCTTCCTTTGGCATTTCTCCTTTTAGTCGTACTCAGATGGAACAATGGGTTCAATGCAATCTCGATCATCAGCAGGAATTTGGATACGGTTTGTTTTCGGTTATTCTTAAGTCCAGTGGGCTCCTCATCGGAGATTGCGGATTGGAGCAAATGAATGTCAAAGGCGAAACAGTCGCGGAATTGGGTTACGATTTTCGTAGTGATCATTGGCATCATGGTTATGCGACGGAAGCCGCCATTGTAGTACGTGACTTCGGTTTTACGGAGTTAAATCTGACAAAACTCGTAAGTTTGATCCGTGTCGGGAATCATCCGTCAAGGCGGGTAGCGGAAAGAGTAGGTATGACGCTCATTTCTGAAATTACCAGATTTGGCAATATCAAATACTGGGAATATGGAATAAAGAGGAAACCCTATGAAAAGACGGGATCAGAGTAACACGATAAAGGAGGGACTAATATGAGTGTTAAGTGGATTGATACCAGTCAGCTTCCTTTCAATAGCCTGCTGCTGCTTGAGCGAATACAAATTGGCTGGTTGGATGGTTATGCTCATGAGAGAGAACTTGCCATCGCATTGAAAGTAAATCCCGAAGTTGAATGGTTATTTCGCCACAAGTGCCCTGAGATATCACCTTACCTGAACAGAATCGCATCATTGGTCCCTTCAATCCTTACGGTTGATGAAATCCATGGGGCAGAACAGAGAATTCTGGCGAAGCTTAATGACTGGCTGACATACGTGATCGATCCGGCTATCTATGACCAACAGGATTTTTTGAAGTGGGACTCCAATGAACTCCTGTCAATTGTTGATTTAAGTAACAAGGTTGTCCTAGATATTGGCGCCGGCACAGGGAGGCTTGCCTTTGTTGCGGCTCCTAAGGCAAAGGTAGTCTATGCGGTAGAGCCGGTTGGTAACCTGCGTTTCTATTTAAGAGAGAAAGCAGGGAGGTTAGGCATACGCAACCTGTATCCAGTCGATGGCCTGATCACGCAAATACCTTTCGCCGATAACTTCGCCGATGTGGTTATCAGCGGCCATGTCTTTCCTGATGTCTCAACCGAGCAGATAGCCGCGACTGCTGAATTTAAACGAGTGATTAAACCAAGCGGCATGGTAGTTCATTGTCCAGGGAACATCGATCAAGACAATGCAACACACCGGTTCCTCTTGGATGAGGGCTATAACTGGGGAAGATTCGAAGAACCGACAGATGGATGGAGGCGGAAGTACTGGAAAACAATGTGATGGCTTAATGAATTGATGAAGGAATACACTTATGAAATACAAAACAATCATTAATGATATCGTAAGCAGTCAACATCTCATCAGCATGACACCGATTGAAAAGATCGTTGAAATCGGATACACGGCAGGGATGAATTCAGATTCGAATGTTCTCGATCTTTGCTGTGGATATGGTGAAATGCTGAAAATATGGCATGAAGCGTTCGGCATTAAAGGTGCCGGAGTAGATATTTCAACTGAATTTATCAACGAAGGAAAAAAACGACTGGAAGCGGTAAAAATTAGAGATATATCATTGATTTGTACCGATGTATTTAATTGGATTACCGACAAAAAATATGATTTTGCGTGTTTATGCGGTGAAGAGTTCGGAGGTATCGAAAGCACGCTTCGCCTGCTTGAAAAATATATTAAACCTGATGGTAAGCTGATTATCGGGACACGTTTTTCAAGAGTCGATAATCCCCCGGCAGAGCTTATCTAGTTTGAGGGAGAAACGCTTTCGTTGAATGACATCTACCAGGTTTTTTACATCAATGGTTATTTTATTACTTCGATGTCTACCGATACCCATAATGAATGGGAACGGTACATCACGTGGAGTGCTCGTAGAAACCTGACTGCATATAAAAACGATCCGGATGACCCAGGCTATCTGGAATAGTATAAGAAGTGGTATGACACGTACTTTCGATTTCGTAGAGACTATGAAGGTTACGGAACTTTTGTGATTGAAAAAATCTAATATTATGTTTCGTTCCACCTCAACTCCCTGGTCTTTCTTGACTTCAATATTACTCGATATCATAATTCACCCTGATTAACTCACAGAATAAATCCACGTATATCCTATATATTTGACATGCTGTTGTCCGGTTCAGGCAGTTATACTGGCATAAACTAAATAAAAGAGAGGCTTTCGTGGAGATAATGAAATACAGGTTCGACCGGATTGCGAGATTGGCAAAAAGGTTGGAAACAGCGCAAATCAACCAGGATATTATCGACCGGATAATGGTGGGCGGAGAGGAAATCGAACGAACTTCTAAACCGGTAGTAAAAGCAACCTGGTTCAAGCAGGCGGTGACCAGGACGGACGAATTCCTGGACCTGGCGACCCGGAAAACCGTGCTTGAAGGCGGGGCCTGCTGCCTGACCGTAAAACGCTTATTAATTTCTCGGTCGATAGCTCAGGAGAACGACACGCTGGAAGGGAGGATCAAAGCGGCCAACGAAGCCAGGTACGTCTTCGGTCATAGCGTAGAGATGATGAAAAACGGCCGGATAATTGTTCATTTTCAACCGGAAGGCCAGGAACATTACCGCTACCCGTGTATGCCACAGGCACAAATGACAATGCCGATCAGTTATTGTTTCTGCTGCGGAGGACATGCGAAACACCATCTGCAAATAGCACTCGGACGCAAGCTGGATTGCACGGTGCTTAGTTCTATACGTTCTTCCGGGGGAATAAAGCCCTGTGTTTTCAGTTTTAGAATAGAAGAATAGGATGGTATTTTGTATACAACCTAATTTAAATCAGTCAAGAATCATATTCATAACTAATATCGTATAATAAGTTCAGGGAATATCAGGAGTAATCATCTTGAAACAATCCAGAATCAAGGCTTCTGCTATAGTATTCGACCAGGGAAATACTCTGCTCATGGACCCTTTTCAACAAATAATGGCTTTACAGAAAGACAGCTTTCAGCGTTTGCTGCAAAAATATGGTATTAACATCGATGGTGATAAATTAATAGACGAGTGGACTCGATCAAATAGCAATATCCACTATCAACATATCGCACACTTCTTCCAGGAAGAACCGATAATACAGGATACTTTGAGTAAATTAGGAATCAATCATACGAAATCAGCATTTCTAGCTATCGATTTACTCAGAGAGTATAGAACCGGTTATCAAAGCATCATTCGATCCGATAAACGGAAGGAGGATGTCAAACAAACGTTAAAACAATTAGCCGGAAAGGGCAAGCGACTGGGAGTGTTTTCAAACGACCGTAGTTTTAGCCTGGGTTTCGCTTTGAATATAATGGAAATAAAACATTTTTTTGAATTTGTAGAAACATCCGATTTAGTTGATACAGAAAAACCCGATCCACGAGCATTTAGACACATTGTTGACCATTTTGGGATACCGCCGGAACAGGTAGTCTATGTAGGCGATGATCCTGCCAGGGATATCGACGGCGCTAAAGAATACGGACTGCAGGCGATTTTATATCGTGTAGCTACAAAACCATACCAGCTGCCATGGCGCGCATATTCGTTAAAAACCAAATGGGAAGCTGACATCATTATTGATCGTTTTTCCGAACTCCTCGAAGTGACTGAGTGAATACCCCCACCAGCAAGAAGGAAGTCATGAAGAACGACTAAACTTGTGAAATCTGCTTTATCCTGGTATTAGTGCGAAAATAAGCAATTTCAATCGTGTCCGAGTATGTCAGGCGATGATCGTATAGTGGTACAATAAGGGCGTTAACCATAAAACTGGGCACCCTTCGAGTTCCTTTTACGATGTCAAATTCTCATAAAGGATAACCCTGGATGGGATATATTATCGAGCCGTTTTCACGAGAATATCTTGAATCTGCAATAGCACTGTTCACAGCCGACTACCAGCGCGAGAGGGGCAAAAATCCGTTGCTCCCTGTACGAGCCGTCGACGAAATGGCATGGATATCCAATAGTTTAAATCCCCTCGCTGATAACCCAGGCGTAATCGTCCGCGACCGGAACCAGTTGCTTGCCTACATGCTCACCGGATTCAATTTCCCCTTTAAAGGGCAGAACGCCGTCCAGGTACCGGTCTTCTGCCATGCTGCGGTACCCGACGATAAGCCGGAACTATACCGTAAGATGTACTTAAAACTGGCGGATAACTGGGCTGGAACCGGCTTACACTTGCATATCATCGGCCACCTTGCGCATGATACCAGGCTTCAAGAAACCCTATTTCAACTTGGCTTCGGGGCCATTCTCGCAGAACGTGTCCGTAGTCTTAGTCCATTAGCCGAAAATAGTGTCTTTGAAATTGTCGATGAGCCTGATTATACGAATCTGATAGATATTCATATACTACACATGCAATATTATCTAAGAGCTCCGATATTCATCAGGAAAGATACAGAACGCAACACCGGTGTATCTGAACTAAAATCACATGCGGAAGCGGGTGACAAGTTCCTGGTGTATTATGAGGGAAGCGAACCCGGTGCCTATTTTATCGTGGGTGAATCAGCGTTATCCGGGGAAGGGTTCTTGCTTCGAAAGACTAATTCAGCACAGATTAAGGCCGCATACGTGAAACCACACCTCAGAGGTAAAGGTATTGGGAGAGCTCTTCTGCAAAAAGCCCTCGACTGGTCGAAAAATCAAGGTTATGACAGGATATTCGTGGAACATGAAACTGCCAACTACTACGGGGGTAAATTCTGGAGTCAATACTTCACTCCCTACATGTACTTCTCAATGAGGTATATCGATAATACTTTAGACTGAAAAATACTCATAGTGAGATAAACAACCTGGTGTTCGTCCAGTGATAATGAAACGGGAAGCAGCGGCGTGTTTATTTTAGTAAATTGCTGGGGGAACAGCGGTTATGTTTCAGCAGTTACCCGGTGTACCCCCAGTAATCCTGATTACCAACCACCTGTGTTCCGCCCTGGTCAGGGTTTGGCCGTGATGAATTTCCGGTTGTCTTGTTTACAGATAAACTGGATGGTCTGGCATCCGGACATCACCGCGGTCGGCATGCCGCCGCCGGCATTGACCCATTGTCCCGACATATAGAAATTGCCCAGTCCGGGGAGCGTCTTACTGATATTGTCGTAAGCGCCAAACATCCATCCTTCATATGCGCCCCGCCAGTTGCCCGTATACCGTTCCCAGGTAACCGGTGTCGCCACATCGACCATTTTAACCTGTGAAGTAACGCCCGGAAATTTTTCCTCCAGGCCGGCAATAATATCGCCGGCGATACGCTGCTTTTCCGCTTGATAACGTGTGGAGTCTTGCCGGAGTTGATGCCAGTAATCATAAACGGTAGCGTACGTGGTGACCACAACGGTATGCCCTGCCGGGGCTAGCGTAGGGTCAAAATTATAAAACTGGAGATTGATAGTTTTTTCTTCCTTGCCAGCAATGGTAACGGGTTTCTTAAGCGGGTAACTATAACCGCTAACCGACGAAGGAATCTCATCGAACTTGCGGGCAATGCCGAGCCCGACATATACCAGCGGGGAAAAGAGAACCGGGTGCTGATACATATTCCTGATGGTTTCATCGATATATTTGCCGTTGAGCAGGTCGAAGATCACGGTACGGCCGTCGCCGGCCGAGATGACGAAGTCCGCCCGGTATTCCCGGCCGTCGGCTAACCTGATGCCGACAGCTTTATCGTTT
>CAZSHH010000052.1:0-20404 GCA_964606525.1 uncultured Dehalococcoidales bacterium | reverse complement strand
CTTTTACCAGCTTCATTCGTTCCTTCATAATTTTTGAAATTTGGGCTTTATTATTTGTCGGGGCAGCGCCCTGTCTCTGCCCTCTGAGGGTTTTTTGTAATTTGTATTTTGTATATTGGGATTTTCTTAGTATTTAGAGTTTTGAAATTAGAGTTTTCGTTTTTAGCTACACTCCGTGCCTGAGGTTGTTTTAACAAAATTCATAATTTAGCTTCAGGTTGTTTCGCGGATATGAATCAAAGCATAAACCGCCAAGGTAGTTTTGTACCCTGTTAGTAATTTACATCTTGGTAATTGGAATTAGTTCGGGTATTTGAATTTTGCGATTCGCAACTTATATTACATTGATGATTCCCGCCCGTTATTAAGGGGAGAGTGAAAAAGAGGGGTCTTTTTTCCTTATCTTACCGCCAGGTTATTGCGGTGGATAACCTCGGGCCCGTAGTCATGGCTGAGTTTCCCGCCGATCTCATCGGAATGGGCGCCTTTTATTATCAACAGATCGGAGGAACCATAGTTGGAAATACCCGAGCCAAGCCGGTTACCGGTTATATCCGCGACATCGATCAGATCGCCTCGTTCGAAGCTGCCTCGAACCTCTACCACACCAGCCGCCAGCAGGCTGCGTTTCTGCTTCTTCAAGGCAGCTGCCGCTCCTTCGTCAATGACCAGGGTACCCCGTACCCCCAGGCCGCTCATGATCCAGCGGGCCCGGCTTTCCAATGGCCCGTTTCCGGGGAGGAAACAGGTACCTATACTTTCTCCGGCTGCCACCCGGAGGATTACGTCCGGTTCACGGCCGGAAGCGATGACAACCGTTGTTCCACAGGCAGTTGCTATTCTGGCAGCTTCCAGCTTGGTTACCATTCCGCCGGTTCCCTGGGTCCCGGCCGTACCTCCCACCATTCTTTCGATTTCCGGAGTAATATTTTCCACCATCCGTATAAGTTTCGCCGCCGGGTCATGGTGGGGGTCGCCGGTATATAAGCCAGGGATGTCACTGAGTATCAACAGCAGGTCCGCTTCCACCAGGTTGGCCACCATGGCCGAAAGATTATCGTTATCGCCGAACCGGCCTTCATGGAGTTCGTCAACCGCCACCACATCATTCTCATTGACAATGCCAACTACACCAAGTTCGAGTAGAGCCAGCAGCGTGTTGCGGGCATTCAGATAACCGATCCGCTGGCACAAATCACCCCGGGTTAATAAAGCCTGGGCAATAGTGATGCCGTAAGGTTCGAAAAGACGTTCGTAAACATTCATCAGGCGGCTCTGTCCCACGGCAGCCATTACCTGCCGCAGGGGTAAACCTTTAACTTTATTGATAGTTCCCATCCTGTTACGCCCGGCAGCCACCGCTCCTGATGAAACCATGAGTATATCGACTTTTTTTTCATGTAAGGCGGCTACCTGCAGGACGAGGCCGGCCATGCGTTCCTCATTGAGATGCGGGCTGCCGCCGGTAAGTAAAGTAGTTCCGAATTTCACTACCAGGCGGCCGTATTTTTGAGAAGAGGCGTTTTTTTTCATCTTTATTTCTTCGCCAACTGCCAGACAACCCAGGCCCGGGTATCTGAAGTCATAGGATACTCGATGTCATGTTCTGCCGCCTGGCCTTGCAGCCAGGCTATGAAGCCATTATAACCGAGTGTCATTTTCACAGTATCCTCTAAAGGCCGGGCTGGGTCTTTCTCACTCACCATAAAAATATAGTAGTAAGTCGTCGAAGAAGAGCTATCAACCAGTATCTTGCTTGCCTGGCCGATTTCCAGGTTGAAAATAGTGTCATCGAAGCTGGTAAAGATGCCTTTCGGTACCCATCCCCAGTCCCCCCCGGCTTCCTTACTGCTGGTATCGAGGGACATGGACTGGGCAACCGAGGCAAATGGCTCGCCGGCTTCCAGCCTGGCTTTAGCCTGGTTGGCATTGTTTGCTGAACCTAATACGATAGTATAAAGATGAACCTGTTCGGCCGTATCTCCCAAACTGGCTGTAATGGCAGATTGTATCTTTTGTGCCAGCAGGTTGACCCGGACACGGTCACGGTATTGGGCGGCAGTAAGGTCAGTTGACTTTAATTGGTCACGGTACCATGTTTTGTATGCCGGGTCTTTCAGGTTGTCCGCCGTTACATTCTCTGAAGCCGCCGCCTCCAATAGCGCTTTATCTATTTCAAGGTTGGTAACCACCAGATCCATTTTCTCCGATTCTATCTTGACTATCTGTTCGTAAGTTAGTTGCTGTAGTGCAGCGTCGATATCATCATTAGATAAACGCGCCCGACGCAGGAAATAGTCCATACGTACAGCTGTATCATCAACCTTGAGAACAACGCGCTGATAAGGAGCCATGATTAACTGGTACAAAATAACGGCACCGGCGGCCAGGATTATGATACCCGCAATGGTGGTTAGCAGGATATTTAACTGCCGCCGTTTCGCCTGAGCCCGGGTAATTCGCGGCGACACTACACTATTGTCATTATCTGAGGCGCGTTTTCTTTGTTCGGACATCTTTTTCTCCCGCATCATTGTATTACCCGGCCAGCATCGCGGTCAATGGTAGTCATATATAATATCAGGTCTTTAATCATTTCTCCGCTTTCTTTTAAATGATGCCCGCTTGCGCCTATAATTATTATTATGACCGAAAAGACGAATATGACGACACGGATAAATCCTTTTATTCCTTTCTCATGTGGTAATCTCCAGTTAAAAAACCGTTTCCTGCGCTCGGCTACCTTCGATGGTAGTGCTGATGCACAGGGGAACGTGACTGAACTTTCGGTTGACCTTTACCGGCGCTTGGGGCGGGCCAATATCGGGCTGGTCGTGACCGGCCACGCTTTTGTCGACGAAGCCGGGCAGGCCGGGCCGGGACAATACGGCATCCATAAGGACAGCACTATACCGGGATTAAAACAGCTGGTAGACGCGGTACACGAAGGAGGAGGTAAAATCGCTGTCCAGATATCGCATGCCGGAATCAATACCGGATATGTCCAAAGAAAGGGTATTACAGCCCTGGCAGTATCGGCCAATCCGGAGAACACCACTCCCTATCATGAGATGACCGCAGCAGATATAGAAAGTGTTCTGGATGCTTTCGCGGCAGCAGCAAGACGGGCGGTAGCGGCGGGCTTTGACGCTATTCAGCTGCATGCTGCTCACGGTTACTTGATGAGCCAGTTTTTATCTCCCGCAACCAACAAAAGACAGGATGTCTGGGGTGGGACTCTGCAAAAACGCTGCCGCTTCCATCTCGAAGTAGTACAAAGGGTGCGCCAGGCTACCCGTGACCGGATACCGGTCCTGATCAAGTTTGGTGTAAAAGATGATGTCGAAGGCGGCTTAATGATCGAAGAAGGTCTGGCCGCCGTCCGACAGATAGTAAACGCTGGGGTAGCAACGGTAGAGGTAAGTGGTGGCCTTGGCGCCGCTTCGGTTGTCAAAGGCATCGCTTATTTCCGCGATCGGGCGGCAGCCGTCAAACGGGCTGTCGCAGTCCCGGTAGCCGCAGTGGGCGGCATTCGCAGCATGGATATGGTAATGTCGATCCTCAACAGCGGGGATGCCGACCTGATTTCAATGAGCCGTCCTTTTATCCGCCAAATCGATCTGCTGCATCACTGGCAAACGGGCAGCAATCAGCCGGCTGCCTGTATCTCCTGCAGCCGATGCCTGGTCACAGCCAGAAAAGGAACGCCTTTACAATGTGCCCGGGACAACCCGCCCGGGACGCCAGCCAGTTAACTAAAGTTCATATATTGACGACAGGTAATTCCGGCGCTAGAATGGGGGCGACTAACTCATGAATGATTGAACAGATGAAAGATCAAAGTAAGACCAAGAAACAACTTATTAATGAAATTGAAGAACTGCGGCAAAGAGTCTCTTTTCTGGAAAAATCACAGAGCAAAAAAGAGGACGAAAGCGAAGTCCTCCGCATCATTCGAAATAGCACCCCTATCGGTTTATTTATCACTCAGGATGGGAAATTCCGCTTTATGAATGAAGCTTTCTTCCATGATACCGGATTAAGCGCGGACAGTGTTTACGGCAAAGAGTCCATGCACCTGGTCCATCCTGACGACCGGGCTATGGTCCGGGAAAATGCGATTAAGATGTTGAAAGGCGAACGCACTACCCCCTACCGGTACCGGCTAATGAGCCCGGACGGCAAAACCCGTATCATGTTGGAAGGAGTGGCCTCGATACAATACCAGGGACATCGGGCGGTACTGGGGCACTCCACAGACATCACAGAAGCAGAACGGACCCGCGACCAGTTGCAGGAAGCTTACGAAAAAGAACGCAAGCTGCGCCAGGAACTCGAAGCCGAATTTGAAAGAAGGGTTTTCTTTACCAGGGCTCTGGTCCACGAATTGAAAACCCCCCTGACTCCGGTTTTAGCCTCCAGTGAACTGTTGGTCTCAGAATTGAAACAAGAACCTTATCTAAGCCTGGCTAATAATATTCACCGCGGCGCCGATAACCTTAACCGCCGTATCGACGAACTCCTCGACCTGGCAAGGATGGAGATCGGCATGTTTCAGATGAGTCTGACATCACTTGATGCCGCGCCGTTGTTGTTATCCATTGCCGATGATATGAAAGCGATGCTGGCCAGCAATGGACAGACACTGTGCTTATCGATCCCGCCAACCTTACCGCCGGTCATGGCTGACGCCGACCGTTTACGGCAAATCGTTCTAAATTTGATGATCAATGCGTCCAAATTTACCCCGGAAGGCGGCCGCATCACCCTCCGTGCCAGCATTGCTTTTAATAACCTGGTCGTTGATATTGAAGACACCGGGACAGGGATTTCACCGGAAGAACAAAAAGAACTCTTCCAGCCTTACCGGAGCCTGGCCGCTGACAAGGAACACCTTAGCGGTCTCGGGTTGGGCTTATCTTTATGTAAATACCTGGTGGAGATGCACGGCGGTAAGATATGGGTGCTCAGCGAGGTCGGGAAAGGTTCGACTTTCAGCTTTTCCATACCCCTGGCTCCTGTCGCTAATACATCGGCTGCCAGATAGGTTTTCCGTGCTGCAAGATAATGTATCGGTTATTGTATAATAACTGTTGAATGGTCGACCAGGAGGCTGTTGATGAAGGTTCTCATCGTTGAAGATGATAAAGAAATCGTGGATGCCATAACTTTGGCTTTCCAGATTCGCTGGCCTGAGGCAAAAGTAGTTTCGACCCGCCTTGGCCGTAAGGGCGTGGAACTGGTTGAGACGGAAAATCCTGACATTGTCATTCTCGACCTGGGTCTACCAGACATCAGTGGTTTTGAGGTACTCAGCCAGATAAGGCTGTTTTCCCATGTCCCAATCATCATTTTGACTGTCAGGTCAGACGAAGCAGATGTGGTTAAAGGCCTGGAGTGGGGCGCTGATGATTATATCCTTAAACCCTTCCGTCAACTGGAACTCCTGGCACGGGTCAAGGCCTTGATCCGGAGACAATCACCAAACGATGAAGAAGAATTGGTCTCCGGACAACTGCATCTTGATGCCACTAGCGGACAACTTAGGTGCGACGGCAAGGAAATCGCCCTCACGATAACAGAAAGCCGGATATTAGCCCACATGATGCGTAACGCCGGGCATGTGGTAACTCATTCCAGTTTGGCCGAAGCCGTTTGGGGTAATGATTACCCCGGTGCTGCCGACAGCTTAAAAGTACACATTCGGCGTCTGCGTGAAAAGATTGAAAGCAGCCCCAGCCAGCCGAGATTCATCCTGACTAAGGCAGGGGTCGGTTATTTTCTGGCTAAGATAGAGTAAGCAAAGGCTGTTCTCTGATCAAATAACGAATTGGACCACGTAACTCATTGCTGTTAATGCCTGAATTTTTTCTCTTTGACAACCGTATAACCTGAATCGTTGTGCCGAAAACATCAGCCTATCCGGGTAATCCCCTACGACTATCCAAAAACCGGGCGTTTTGAAGCTAAAATTTGACTTTATCGCCGAAAAATCCTAGATTAAAGTTATTCATCTCAAACCTGTCAACAGTAGAAAACAGGCCTACCGGATGCAAAATCACAAACAGACAAGTCAAGAAGTAACCCGGCGGCTAATGGGCATCGGCCATATACTGGACTCGATTGCTGAAGAAGCCGAAACAGATATAAGGGTACAAATCGAAAAAGCCAAACAGCTGTTGCTGATAGCGGCTCAGAAATCCGGGAATTCGGTCATCCATTCTGAGCCATTGCCCAACACTAAAAATAACCCGGTCCTGGCTTTATTCGACACTGAAAATATCGCCAGCCGTAAATACCATATAAAAGACTTTCAAAACATCGAATTCGATTGTGCATTCATCTTCGAAATCAATGCCGGCGATGCATACAGCGTCGTGGTAACTGCTAATGAAAGCATTCTCGAGAAGATAAATGTCATCCAGTCCGGTGATATTCTCAAGTTTTACTTAAAACCGGTCCGCTTCCAGGCACGGCCTATCCTTGAAGCCCGCATCACCATGCCAAAACTGAACCGCCTCAGACAATCAGCCGCCACCAGTGGTTTGGTCACCGGTTTCCAAATGGACGAGCCTTTTGATCTATATCTCTCTGGAGCCAGCTCGACAGAGATTAATGTAGAATGCAGTGAAGCTCATTTGGAAATAACGGGGGCCAGTCATTTAAGCGGAAATTTGCGGACCAGTAAGGCGGATTTACTAGTATCAGGAGCCAGCAGCGCCAAATTAAGCGGACAGTGTGAAAATCTTTCGTTAAGCGGGTGGGGAGCCGCCGAGATGGACCTGGCGAAATTCCGTAGCCGGGAAGGAACGGTATATCTGAAAGGCGCCAGTACCGCCATCGTCCAGGTTGAAAAGCAGCTTAATGTCGATATGACCGGGGCATCACATTTACTATATTCCGGCAATCCAAATTTAAACGAAATTACCTTATCCGGAGCTTCCGTTCTTTCTCAACAGCATAAATCTGGTTAGATATCCCGTCATCACAGTCCTGCATTACCCTTCAGATGCATGCTGCCTATTATTATCTAGTAGCCGCGTATTTTATTTACCACATTCCGTAAACGTCGTTTTTCCAGATAACGCTGTAGATTATCGATGAAAACATTGGTCGCTGCCGCCGCATAATCCTGCCTGACTCCGGAGATATGAGGGCTGTAAATGACATCAGGGATGTCCCATAATAGACTATTTCCCGGCAGCGGTTCGGTGGCAAAGACATCCAAACCGGCACCGGCGATCCAGTTTTCTTGTAAGGCCTGTACTAATGCTGGTTCATCGATTACGCCGCCACGGGCAATGTTGATCAGGTAAGCGGTAGGTTTCATCATACGTAGTTCCTTCTCTCCGATCAGCTTCTCAGTTTCCGTAGTATATGGCACTGAGAGGACGACAAAATCACTTGCCTTTAATATCTCGGGTAATCGCTCTGCGGGCAGCAGGGAATCGACATAGCGGGCACGGCTGTTTTGTCCTGCCGAACGGCTCGTCGCAATTACTTGCATATGAAATGCCCGGGCTAATCGCGCCACCTCCCGGCCGATATTTCCAAGTCCGACGATACCTACCGTCTTCGCTTTCAGTACGCCGGGAGTAAGCCTGATCCATTTTTTCTCGATCTTAAGTTTCTGGCAAGTTATCGACTGCTTTGTAAACATCAGCATCAAGCCAAGGACGAATTCAGCCATCGGGGTGGCATGAATACCACTGACATTCGTCAACTTTACATGGGAACTTCGCATATCTGCATCAAGAAAATGTTCTACCCCGGCTGACATCACCTGGATCCATTTTAATTTCGGCGACCTGGCCAGGATATTTTTGGGTAAGCGCAGGCCGAATATTATCTCGGCTTGAGAAAGGTAAGCTGATACCTGTGTTTCCGAAATGATATCGCCCTTCAGTTCTTCCCGGAATGAAACCGATATATCATGGACTTCAAGATACTGGTTTACTCCCGATATCAGTTTTAGACAATCCTCACCAATCGCACTTGTCACCACCACATTCACTTTCCGCATCGGTTTACCCTCCCCATCATTTCAGGCCAAGTATAGAGACACCCGTCCAATACAGTCAAGCAATACACCAGTATTTTCTACCCACTCTGGTTGATATCACGAGCAGGTGAAATGATAGACACTCTTCATCTATTACCAACGTCAACACTAATAGTCATCTTTTGTCCATAATATTGACAGTTGTCTACATATATGTTACTCTATTCGCTGATTTAGTTAATAATCCTGAGGACTCGAAAATGAAACAGTTTAATGCCAACATCAAGGAACTTCGCAGCAAGATTGGGTGTTCTCAAGAAGATCTGGCTCGAGAAATTGGTGTTAGCCTCTCAACTGTCCAGCGTTGGGAGCAGCTTGGTACCAGGCCGAGCCGTCTCGCTCGCCGTGAATTGGAAAGGTTCCTGCATAAAGTCTCGCTGGCGGGAAAATAGCCGTTAACCTATAAACACTAACTTTTGGACATAAGTATTCATTGTGCCAAATCGGAATACACTTATGAGGACAAACTATATATCCAAAGTGGGTAGTCATCACCAGCTCTTCTCACGGAATAAAGACAACCGGATATTCAGGCCAACCGGCCGGGATTGGGTTGTTTGATATGGGATGCCACGATCAAGCTGCTGTAAGCATAGATTCGGTTCCGGGAAACCAGGCAACCAATTTCACCAGCCGTCTTTTATCTAATTCCATTTATCTAATACTGAACTCCGGTATCGGAGCAGGGCTCGGTTTTTTCTTCTGGCTCATTGCAGCCCGGTTGACTACAGCCGACCAGGTCGGCATCGCCTCGGCATTAATATCAGCAGCAGGACTGCTTTCTTTCTTCGGCAGCCTGGGGCTGGGATACGGAATGATCCGCTTTTTACCATCCTCGAAAACGCCGGTACGTTTTATCAACAACGCCTTGACCATAGCGGCAGCAACGACCGTTTTGATTAGCAGCATCTTCATATTGGGGCTGCCGCTCTGGCATCCCACTCTGGCCGAAATTAACCGGAATCCGGCTTTCAGTGCGGCCTTTATACTTCTAACCGCCGTTCTAGCCTTAATGGGGATCACCAGCCAGGTTTTCGTAAGCTACCGTGAGGCTAAACATTCAGCATCACAAACCCTCATCTTTGGCACTACTAAAATAGTGTTGGTAATAGGATTGATTCTATTATTCCGGGGATTCGGAATATTTCTGTCATGGGGGCTGGGCGCTGCTCTGGCCGTCGGCGTCGGTCTTTTTCTATTCCTCCCCAAACTGCAGCCTGGCTATCATCTATCTTCGGATTTTTCTCTTAACAACCGCACTTTTTACACCTTTTCGGTTGTCAATGGCGCAGCGGAAGGACTGTGGAACCTTCCTGCCTGGCTCCTCCCCCTGATTATCACCAGGCAGTTAGGAACGGATATTAATGCTTACTATTATGTCAGCTTGTCCTTGGCAGGTCTGCTTTTCGCTATTCCAATGTCAATTTCGCTTTCACTTTTTACCGAGGGATCTCGTGACGGTTCATATCTTTCCCGGTCTCTGGCGAAAGGGGCCAAATTGGCACTTTTCTTAGTCCTGCCGGCATTATTTCTTGAGATACTGCTGGGCTGGCATCTGCTTTCGCTATTCGGACTCGAATATGCAGAAGCCGGGACCGGCTTGTTATGGATTTTGGCAAGCTCGGTTCTACCGTTAACCGTGAATACCTTTTATATCACCATCATGAGGGTCAGGCAGAAATTGTGGGAAATTATCCTGTTGGTATCGGTTCTTGCGGGGCTGACCCTGACGATCTGCTTCATTCTACTGCCGCATACCGGGATTATCGGAGCGGGTATCGGATGGGCAACGGCTCATACTGTGCTCTGTTTCTATACCCTGCCTAAATTGGCCGGTATATGGCTTCACCGAAGCAAGTGTGCTTAGAAAAATACCTGGCAACCTTGAACCGGAGAAAAACATGTTATTGAAAACCCGTGTAAACGGTATTAAGAACCACCTTCTTACGAAAGATGTGATTAAAAAACAGATATATGATTGCCTTTCTTTAGAACTGGCACTAATGAACGACATCGACACTTTAACGACTATCGCCGAATGTTGGGTAAGGGCTTTCAAGAACGGAGGTACGGTGTTTTTTATGGGGAATGGCGGCAGCGCCGCCGATGCCCAGCACCTGGCTGCCGAACTGGCGGGTAAATATTACCTGGAACGCGAACCGTTGCCGGCGATTGCTTTGACTACCAATACCTCGCTCCTGACGGCTATCGGCAATGATTACGGCTATGATAATATTTTCGCCCGCCAGGTCAAGGCTTTAGCCAGGCCGGACGATATCGCCGTCGGTATCAGCACCAGTGGAAACTCACCCAACATTCTGAAAGCCATGGAAGCCGCCCGCGACGCTGGAGTACTGACGGTAGCTTTTACCGGGCCTGGGGGAAAACTGAAGGACGCTGCCGATATCGTCCTATCAGTAGCCTCACATGATACGCCGCGCATTCAGGAGATACATGGAATTGCAGGGCACCTCATTTGCTACCTGGTGGAAAGGAGTCTCTTTGGTAATGAGTAATACCGCACGGGCAGTCTTTTTTGACCGGGATGGGACACTCTGCCGGGACGTCCCCTATTGTTCACGCCCGGAAGACCTGGAACTATTGCCCGGAGTAATACCGGCCATCAAGGACGTTCATCTCCTGGGCTTTAAAGTAGTCGTGATTACCAACCAGTCAGGGATTGCCCGTGGTTACTTCACCGTTCCAGACCTGGCGGTTATCCATGAAAAGTTACGGAGGGAATTAGCCCAGGCAGACATTATTCTCGACGGGATATTTTTCTGTCCGCATCACCCCGAAGAAAACTGCCGCTGCCGGAAACCTCAGCCCGGCCTCTTATTAAGTTCAGCGGCTGCCCTGGATATTGATCTTGCTTCATCCTACATGGTAGGAAACGCATTGAGTGATATTCAAGCAGGTAAAAATGCCGGCTGCCGCACCATCCTGGTATATTCGCAAGTTACAACCCCCTCGTCAGTTTTGCCCGACTATACAGCCCCCGATCTTTTCTCTGCCGTGCAGTGGATCGCTTCCATAAAAAACCGCAGGAGTGAAGCGTGAAATTATCGGTCATTATCCCCACTCATAACGAGGAGCAAAACCTGCCGGTGGTACTGTCCCACATTCCTTACCATCCGGATATCGAGGAAGTTCTTCTGGTCGACGGCCATTCAAGCGACCGTACCATCGAGACAGCCAGGCGCGTTTATCCTGGCATCAAAATACTGCAGCAGACGGGTCGCGGCAAAGGCAATGCCATCGTATGCGGCGCTCTGGCCGCCATCGGTGATTATTTCCTGGTAATAGACGGCGATGGTTCGCAGTTGCCTGAAGAAATCCCAGCTTATATGGAAGAAGCCCGGTATGGCTGCGATTTGGTAAAAGGTTCGCGCTATATGGCCGGTGGGTTTTCGGAAGAACTTACCTGGGACCGCCGTATCGTTACCCATATCGCCCAATTCATCGCCAACAAATTATGGAAAACAGATTTTTCTGATATCTGCTTCGGGATGTTCCTGATTAAGCGCAGCCGGTTTATAGAACTGGGTATCCAGTCACAGCGCCATGATGTGGAATGGGAATTGATGGCCAAGGCAGCGAAACACAACTTTTCTATCATCGAAGTACCCTCTTACGAGGCCAGGCGCATCAGCGGGCGTTCTCACGTTTCTTACTTTCGAGACGGCTGGATGATAGCCAGGACTATTTTCCGTCAATATCTGGACAAATAAAAAAAACGCAATGAAAGCATCGGTAATCATATCATCATATTCGCTCGACCGGGCTGCCGACGTTGTGGCAGCTGCGTCCTCTGTGCTTCACCAGTCATATCCCGAAAAAGAAGTGCTCCTCATCGTTGACCGGGAGAAACCGGAGCTTTACCGCTACCTTCAAGAGTCACTTCCCGGTACAGTCAGGGTAATCGAGAGTACACAAACACAGGGCTTATCTGCCGCCCGGAATGCCGGCATCAAAGCCAGTACCGGCGACATCGTCGTCTTTCTCGATGACGATGCTGTGGCCGAAGCAGGCTGGTTGGAAAACCTGATGGCCAATTACCGGGACCAACAGGTGATGGCTGCCGGCGGCAAAGCCGTGCCCTTATGGTCGGGCCGGCCGCCGGCATGGCTGCCTGAGGAACTATATTGGGTGGTAGGCTGCACTTACCGGGGATATGCCAACGGGCAGAAAACCCAGGTCCGTAATATCCACGGTAACACGATGTCCTTCCGGCGTGAAATCTTCAATATCGTCGGCGGTTTCGATGATAATGTCGGACACCGTGGCGGTAAGCCATTAGGTGGCGAAGAAACTGATTTCTGTATACGAATATCATCCTTTTATCCAGAAGCAAAGATTATCTACGACCCTCGTTCGATTGTTTCACATAAAGTTCCTGGCCGTCGTTGTACTTTACATTATCTATTCCAACGCTCTTATGGAGAAGGAGTAGGTAAAGCAATTATCAAGCATCAAAATAGTTCATTGAAAACAACCAATAAAGTTGAGATGGACTATCTCTACTTTCTCTTGACTGATGTCTTACCCCGAAAATTGCGAAAACTCCCCAGTGGAGATTTAACTGGAGTCTTCCATCAAATGTTTGTTATGGGACTCGCTATCTTCGCTACTTGTCTCGGATATCTGGTCACTAGACTAGATACTTCGATACACCATAATAGCTTGAACAAGGTTACGAAATGAGTAAAAAGCATATTCCAGTAAAATATTTTGTTACTGGAGGTGCCGGTTTCATCGGAAGTCACTTGGTAAACCGGCTCGTGAATACTGGGACAGTAACAATATATGATAATCTGTCGGTCGGAAAACAGGCGTTCATTGAGACCTACCTCAATAGTGGAAAAGCCACATTAATCAAGGCCGATCTTCTCGACTTTACCAGATTAGTTGAATCCATCGAAGGACACGAAGTCGTCTTTCACCTGGCCGCCGATTCCGATGTATTTCGTGATTATGAAAAGACCAAGACTCACTTCGATCAGGAGATAATAGCCACATTCAATCTGTTAGAAGCGATGAGACAGTTAAATATAAAAAAAATAGTGTTTACCTCAAGTAGTGTGGTTTATGGCGAAGCAACACGTTTCCCCATCCCGGAGGATTACGGGCCATTACTGCCTATATCGTTATATGGAGCCGGAAAGCTAGCCGATGAAGGACTAATCAGTTCATACTGCCATATTTTCGGTATGCAAACCTGGATATGTCGTAATGCCAATATCGTCGGAAATCACGGTACACATGGCGTTATCTATGACTTTTTACATAAATTACTTTTGAACCCGCATGAATTGGAAATAAGAGGAGACGGTACACAGCAGAAGTCTTACGTCCATGTCGACGAATTCATTGATGCAATGCTCTATATCTTCAATCATGCCAAAGACCAGGTGAACTTATATAACATAGGATGTAATTCCAGTAGTAGAGTGAACGATATTGCCCGAATGGTGATTCATGAGATGGGTAACAGCAAAACTAGGCTTAAATATACAGGTGGAAAACGAGGTTGGCCGGGTGATGTCCCACATTTTGAACTCGATGTATCTAAATTAGAGAAACTAGGATGGGCAACCCTCTTGAGTTCAAACCAAGCTGTTCAAAAAGCAATACAACAACTCAAGGAAGAAATCCTATCCCGAAAGGAGGCTTTTGACTAGCCGTGAAGTGTGTGATTCTGGCCGGCGGATTTGGCACCCGAATACAACCTGTAATTGGGGATCAAGCAAAACCTCTGCTTCAAATACGAGGCAGGCCTTTGGCAACGTATATCGTAGAAAAAGTACCAGAGGAGATAGATATTATCGTTACAACTAACCTTAAATATGAAAACCAGTTTATCGACTGGAGTAAAAAGTTAAAACGTCGAATCGACTTCTTTATCGAACAAGCCACTCGTGATGCTGAAAAACCCGGAGCAATTAGTGCCCTTGATCTGCTCATAAAACAAAAAAACATTTGTGAGGACATTCTAGTTATTGGCGGTGACAACTATTTTGAAAATAAGCTGGATGATTTTATCGGTGATTATGATAATCGACGAACGCTATTAGCGGTATACGACGTCAGGGACCGGCAGAAAGCAAGAAATTTCGGAGTCGTCAGACTTGTCGGAAACAGGGTTATTGCATTAACCGAAAAACCTGCCGAACCTGCTAGTACCTTGATCAGTACTGCATGTTATATATTCCCACCGTCTATTTTCCCGATCATCAACAGCTTCTGCCGGGAGAAGCGCCGCGATGACCTGGGTGGTTTCATTAGTCATCTTCTTCCGCGTAATGAAATTATGGCTCATTTATTTACAGAAAAATGGTGTGATGTAGGCAGTATTCAAGCGTATTTGGATGCTAATTCAATCGAAGAGAACAGGACGGGAGAAGTTGGGAATAAGTAAAGAATATTTTCAAGAACACCTGGCAGGAAGGGGAGGGGAGGCCTATTATGGACGAATTAAAAAAGCAATAAGAGCGTTCCGTAAGCATGCCCCGGCTGTGGAAAGATTCCTTGATATAGGTTGCGATGATGGACGAATCACTATTGGAATTATGAAAGCTATTGGAGCTAAAGAGGTATTTGGAGTCGATATTTTCGAACCCAGTGTTCAGGCTGCCCAACAAAAAGGCATAAAATGCCGGAGATTGGACTTAGATAAAGACGATCTACCATTTCCTGACAATCATTTCGATGCCATTTTCTGGGGTGAAAATATCGAGCACCTATTCGATCCCGATCATTTACTGGATGAGATATTTCGATGTTTGAGCTCGAATGGAATTTGCGTTATATCAACCCCCAACCTGGCATCCCTCCCTAACCGGATTGCTCTCCTTTTTGGTTTACAACCATATATGACCTCAGTAAGTATAAGACATCGAGTTGGTCGTATCTGTTACCAAGGTTTACCCGCCGAAGACCATATACGTGTCTTTACTTATCGGGCTTTAAGAGACCTTGTACGTTTACATGACTTTAACATTATAGAAATCCAAGGTCTCACCGCTTCAGATGGTACCGATTCCCCTTTTCCTTTACCGATTAGGATCGCCGAAAGGGCAATTGCATTGGTTCCTGCATTCTCACACACAATACAAATAGTGATAAATAAAAGGATAAAATCGGATGAAATACAAACTAGATCTGGCAACAGCAAGGTTTTTGTATCATACATTTCATCGTTTTGGTAGTGTATTTTATGATCTGGATTCCTATGATCAAACGGTTGATACACGGATTTTCGAGTATTCATATGTAATTAATAGACTATCGCAGTTACCGACGAGCAAGGTACTGGATGTAGGTTGTGTTAGTAGAAGTAACGTTTTAGCTCCAGCTTTAGCATCGTTAGGCTTTCAGGTGTATGGGATAGATAAACGCGAATTCAAGTTATTATATCCCGGTTTCCAGTTTGTAAAGGGTGATGTAACAAATACAGATTTTCCAACAGGATTCTTTGATGTTGTATATGCCGTTTCGACATTCGAGCATATGGGTTTATCAGGCAGGTATGGCATAAACAGGAACGGAGATGATACAGACTTCGCTGCAATGACCGAAATAAAAAGAATAACCAAGTCAGGTGGACATTTCTTGATTACCGTTCCTTACGGTCGTGCCCGAGTCATCAAATCTTGGGCACGTATATATGACTATTCACGACTACACCAGCTTCTTAAGAGCTGGACAATAATAAACCAATATTACTTCATTAGAGAAAATAACGGAAGTGGATTATTAGTCAAAGGAGAACCTGATTCTGACGTTGATTTCGAAAAGAATGAGGCAACGGTACTATTAGAAGCAATATCCAATTAGTTAACTAAATCTTGTAAAAATACACCTATGAATAAGGGAGCACTTTGTATCGATAAATAGGCGAGATTATTAATCATCTTTTAATTAATACAAACTTCTCTTCGCTTAGAAATTAGTCATTATATAGGTATATAACAAAAAGGAGTCTTAATGTCTAAATATAAGCTAATATACCTGGAAGGGATATTCTCTTTACATTCTCAATATTATGACTTCATAAAATATCCCCCCGAAGGATATCGAGTCATGGCTGATATTTCATCACAGAGTAACATATTTAAAATCATCGGTAAGACGAAAATTTCTCACAAAGTACAAAATGTAGGTGCAAAGCTAATACCTGAGCATATAGTCAAGAGTAGCATAATGTTAATAAAACACCCACCCGCAAACACTTTCCTCACATACGCAACAGGTCATCTTGTGTTTCGAAAAGAACCGTGGGTTATAGACCTAGAATTTGTTCACGCTCCTATAAGTTCTTGGCCTTGGCATTTTCGTCGATATAAAGGGCTACTCGAATCATCTTTTTCGTCAAAATTTTGTAAAGCAATAATAACTTGGAGTGAGGCAGGACTTAGGACAGTTTTAAACAATCTTGATTGTACAAAATTTAAAGAAAAATTAGTTGTAATCCCATTCGCCATGTGTCCAAAATTTTTTACTAAAGACACTCAAGCTAAACATCAGACTCTTTTATTTGTAGGTTCTTCTAATATCAAAGGGGAATTCGAACTCAAAGGTGGAAGAGAGCTGCTGGAAGCTTTCATTAGTCTCAAGAGTCATCATCCTGCTTTAGAACTAGTAATAAGGTCAGATGTACCTAAAACAATCAGGAAACAATACCAAGGCATTACAGGGTTAAAAATAATAGATAACATCATTTCAAGAGAATCACTTGAAAAAGAATATCAGCGTGCAGATGTTTTTGTTTTTCCCTCGCATAATACGCCAGCTATGACAATTCTGGAAGCAATGAGTTTTGAGTTACCTGTTGTAACTACAGATGTTTTTGCTAATCCAGAACTAGTTCAAGATGGCAAAACTGGTTTTCTTATTAAAAAGAAACAGACAGCACATTACTACAAAAATGGTATTCCAAATTGGGGAACTCCCCAATTTATGAAAGAAATTAGAAAAACCGATCCGATTCTCGTAAGTGAACTAGTCGAAAAAATAGAATGTCTTCTTAATGATGACCAGCTACGTAGAGATTTCGGAAAGGCAGGGCGCGAAGAGATTGAACGAGGAAAATTTTCTTTATATAACCGCAATAACAGGCTTAAACAATTGTTCGATAATATCGAAATGTATACAAAATCATAGGACTTCATAGATTGAAAGCAATATTAAGTTTAACATTGGATATGCCGATTCGCATATATTTGTCTTTAATATTTACTGGTCTTAGCCTAATAATCTACAGTTGGTCAATTGCATACCCTATATATATTAGTCCAAACGATATTATAGGTTTAGGATCCCATCTTCCTTATTTTTACTGGATAGGTTTAGTTTTATTGCTATTATGTATACTATTCACGTTTATTGATAAAAAGTATGAAAGTAATTATCTGTATATATTAGTATTATTGTCCATTGTTATCTCATTATTTGGTGTGACGGTATTTACACTTGAAAATCCTGACACTACAGTTGCTTACTACCCATCTGCTGAGGTGAAGTTAATACTCAATCAAGGTCGTATTGAAACAGATTTATCATATCCTACTGGTGCTTATCGACTATGGCCTGGTATACATTTCGTATCTGCCTCACTGATAACTGTTACAGGTATTGATTTGCTCGAAATTATCAGGAACACACCTATATTACTAATATCTATTTGGGGACTTCTTGGCTATTCTATTGGACATAATATTGGCTTGAGTCCAAGAAAATGTTTTTGTATTGCTTGTCTACTCATACTATCTTGTTGGGTTGCTTGGACGCACTATTTGCCCCAAGGTATTGCGTTCACATTTTACCTGATGATCTTCGGTCTGGTACTAATAACATGGAAAAATCAGAAAGCCATGCTTCTATTGGTAATAACAAGTTTAGCACTAATAACAACTCATGCTCTTACTTCATTAATGTTAGTCTGTGCATTAGTTCCAGTTACATTATTTCGTAGAAATATAGGAATAGCTTTTATAGTAGTTGTGATGGCACTTCTTTGGATGGTTTATTATGCTTCACCAAGTTTTGAACAAGGTATTAAGTCTATTTCGAATTTACCTTTCTTTGATTTAATATCAACGGGGCAGCGAGTACTATCAGTCACCCAAAGATCTATTCCAAGGTTAGTGAGTGGGTCGGCAACACTTGTTTATGTTGTTTTTTTTACGATTGCGATAATAATTAGTCTTTTCTCAATGATTGGCGCTAATTTACATAGAGTAGAAAAGCAGATAGTTACTACCTGTATATTATGGATACTTGGACTTATCTTGATTCTTCCTGTGGAATATGGTGGTGAACTATTATGGAGATTATTTTGGCTGGCTACGGTTCCCGGATCTGTAATCATTGCAATCTGTTTAAAGTACAAAAAAGCGTTTATAATTTTATTTGTTTTATTGTTAATTCTGCATATACCAACTCATTGGGCACGATATTCGGGAGGAGATGTAGTCTATACAAGTGAAATTTGTGGAATTCAGTTTTTTGCCATTAAAGCGAAGCCCCGACCTCCCAACTCATATTTTTATGCTAGAAATAATTCTATAGTAAATTACTTTGATCCCACTCTTATTAAAACGCAGTGGTTAGACTACCAACAAACAAATTGGCAAACTGGTCTAGATAATGTCAACAATTCAACATATGTGATAATGAGTCAACAAACCTCTTATGAGATGATCTTCACCTTTGGACAAGACCCCCTAAGTAAATGGCAAGACACAGAAATTGGTAATAATTCCAACCTAATATATAACAATGGCAATTTTTCCCTTTATAAAAAATACGACCCAGTATAGTGGAAAAGAGCAATGGGCTTAATAGATATAAACGAGATTAATAATGAATATTTCAGTAGTGATACTTACGCTTAATAACGCTAATACAGTAGAAGAGACTATTCAATCTGTAATGCCATCATATCATAGGGGATTAATTAAAGAGATTATTGTGGTTGATGGACATAGTACAGATGAAACTGTCAATATTGTAGGCAAGTTTCCTGTTAAAATAATCGTTGTTGAGAATCGAAGCATTGCCTTTGCCCGTGAAGTTGGATGGCGTAATTCAAAGGGTGAAATTATCGTATTTCTAGATTCTGATGCTTTCATATTAGAAGGTTTTTTTCCTGAAATACTCAATTTTTTCACTGACGATACAGTAGGTATAGTAGGATGTTATGCAAAAGCAGTTGTTAGTAATAGCCTTACGAGAACTACTAGTCAGGAATGGGAATTTTTATCATCATTGTCAAGCAATTCTCCCACACTACTAATACGTTTGTACTGTTGGCTACACGGTGCCAACCCACAGAATACTCCAGCTGGTCCTTGCCAGGTAATAAGACGTAAATGCCTAGAACTAACGGGGGGTTTCCCGAACTATCCACACGCTGAAGACATAGCTCTTTCCGAGAGGGTTCAGGCACTTGGTTGGAAAACTCTCTGGTGGGTAAAATCGCCAGTTTTCCATCATCCAAGATCCAGAATAGGACCATTGATTCGACAATCATATCGAAATGGAAAATTGTTCGCTGTATGGCAAATAGCCGTGAAAAACCAAAGTATAGTTAAACTCTTGTTCAACTTACACTATTCATTAGGCATAATAAGTCGTTTAGGGACACCTATTATAGGACTCATTTTGGCCATACAATTTCGTAACATTAGACATATAGCTACCTATACACTGACACGTTATTCTTGGCTACTTGGTTATCTTAAGGTTTTCATCATTCTCGTCATTAATAACAATATAAGAACAAACAATAATTCGTAGTCGTACATATTAACCATTAGTGAAGATTTGAAATCATCAATTAGACGACTGTTATCCAGAATAATGAAAACTATTATGGCTAGTTGAGGTTAGTTTAGTTATTACCATTTCTACAATCCTTTGTGTGGTAGAAAAGAAGAAGGCGATTGAATATGATGTTTAATATTTTCAACTCGCGTTGTTTAGCTCAAATAAAGTAATATTCCTAGAAAAAATTACATAAATTTATCTTAATATGATTCATAATCATTTTTAGGTCCAAACTACAAAATCACAATCACGTATACAATTTATGTCAGTCAGGACTGTTCCTGAACAACCTATTACTGGATTTAATACAACGGACATGCTTCCATATTCAATCATTGAATAATTACCATTCCAAATCTTTTGTCTCCCTATATTTTGTGACTCATTGATACCATGTCCTACATTATAGAAGCCCGCCCATGGTATTCCTATTCCTACATGTTGAAGACATGCTGATGGTGTCACGGGACACCCAAATGCCACCACCCAGGGACAGTTTATATGCCGCCACCT
>CAZSHH010000051.1:13002-20488 GCA_964606525.1 uncultured Dehalococcoidales bacterium | reverse complement strand
AGTTAAAATCTTATGAAGTAGGAAAATCGTGACCTTCCCCCAACATACGCTTTATTTTAATAGCTATAACATATTGATAGTCCGTCGCTACAATCTATTGTCTTATAACGTTATATTACTGTAAAAATTTTTACCACAATTTTATGACTTCTAAATGTCCTGCGGCTTAAAATCTCTTTATGATTATTTATCGACTATATTCATGCCCCCGTAAATATCGTTAACCTGACTAATCTGCAACTCAAAGGAATCACGCGTAGGAATAGGGTTGCGTTAATTCTGGCTGGCGGCCATGGGAAAAGAATGGATATCCTGTGTAGCCTTCGGCCTAAACCCTCTTTACCTTTTGCCGGAAAATTTCGAGTAGTTGATTTTGCGCCTCGTTTGCATGAACTGAAGGTGCGGGCCGATAGACTAAAGGCGCGTAGGGAAGAGCTACACTCAGCTATTAAGAGTCAAAGGGTAGAGATAGCATCACGCGATGAGATTTCCAGGTTAGTATATGATCTTAGGACGCTTCTGGAATCAAGCGCGTTTACTGAAAGAAAGACATTTATCCGTAGCTTCGTGGCTGGTGTAAAAATAACCGGTGATGAGGTGCTTCTAACTTATACTCTGCCAGCGCTACCTGAGAATGGATTTAAGGAGAGGCTACCGGTTCTTACTATTGAACGGAGTGGTGGGCGGTAGAGGGATCGAACCTCTGACCTCCAGTGTGTAAAACTGATGCTCTAACCGGCTGAGCTAACCGCCCGTGGTACGCTTGGTGGGGCTCGAACCCACGACCTGAGCCTCCGCAGGGCTCCGCTCTAATCCAACTGAGCTACAAGCGCTTGAGGAAAATGCCGAAGGAGAGATTTGAACTCTCACGTCCTTGCGAACACTACGCCCTGAACGTAGCGCGTCTGCCATTCCGCCACTTCGGCACATAAGCCAATAGGTTTTTTTCAGGGCATTAATAGTCTAGCATTTTCTGCGGACAGCGTCTACGTCATAATAATAAACCGGCAAAACTCCCGGTGACAAGGGAAAATACCCCCGCGGCCGATTTCGATGTGATAAACTTGAGTAGAACTAATAAACAACCAGGAAAATTAACGGTATTTACAGTACCGGCATGACTTAGGGGGAAAACTTGTACCAGAAAACTACATTGCACAACGGCATCCGGCTGGTAACCGCCAATATGCCGCATACCCGCTCGGTGGCCACCGGCTTTTTCATCGGTGTAGGGTCGCGCTATGAAAGTGCAGCTGAATCCGGTATTTCTCATTTTATCGAGCATATGTGTTTCAAGGGAACACACCGGCGTAAGACGCCCAGTGATATTTCCGCGGCCATCGAAGGGGTGGGGGGGATGTTGAATGCCAGTACCGATAAAGAAATGACGATATACTGGAATAAAGTTGCCCAACCGCATTTTACCCTGGCCTTCGATGTGCTGGTGGACATGTTAACCGGCTCCCGCTTCGACGCGTCCGATGTCGATAAAGAGCGCCAGGTGATCATTGAAGAAATAAAGATGTCCAAGGACGCACCCTCCCAGGAAGTAAACCTGATCATCGATGAAATGTTATGGCCGAACCATCCCCTGGGGTGGGATACCGCGGGTAACATCGAGTCCGTAACGCATACGGACCGTAATATACTACTCGAATATATGAACAATCGGTATTCACCCGCCAATATGGTGATTTCCATCGCCGGCAATATCGAACACGAAACAGCCCTGGAAGTCGTACGCCATGCCTTCGACAGTTGGGACAACCGGAAAACGACCTCCGGTTATCTGTCTTACAAGGAAGGTTCATACCCCCGGATAAGGATCGAAAAACGGGATATCGAACAGGCACATGTTTGCCTGGGGCTGCCCGGTTTATCTCTGGCCGACCCCCGCCGGTTCACTATGGATATCCTGAATGTCATCCTGGGAGAGGGCATGAGCAGCCGGTTATTTACAGAAATCAGGGAGAACCTCGGTCTGGCTTACAATATCTACAGCTACGTAGACCATTTCCTTGATACCGGAGCCTTGACCATATGCGCCGGGGTGGAACCGGATAAAATCCGGACCACAGTCACAGCAACCCTGGGGCAACTGGCAAAATTCCGGGAAGAACTGGTTCCCGAAGCCGAGTTAAACAAGGCAAAAGAGCTGTCTAAAGGCCGTACCCTGCTGCGGATGGAAGACAGCCGGAATGTCAACGGTTGGGCAGGCGCCCAGGAAATACTGACCGGTAAGATCATGACCGTGGATGAGATGGTGGCAATCGTCGATGCCATCACAGCCGAAGACATCCGGCAAATCGCCCGCGAAATAATTACCGGTGACCAGCTGCGTATGGCAGTAGTAGGGCCAATCGACAAAGACGAACCGCTTGAGGAGCTGCTCAAGTTCTAGTGGCTTAAGATTATTCCAGGCTGTGTAGTCCAACAAAAAAGCCCCGGAACAAACCGGGGCTTTTTTCTGTGTTAGATTACTAAGGGTAGGGCGTTTTTAATATTCACCCATCCCGCCCATGCCACCGCCAGCGGGCATCGCTGGAGCTTTTTCTTTCTCCGGGATGTCGGTCACCAGGGATTCGGTGATGAGGACCATGTTGGCGATAGAAGCGGCATTCTGTAAGGCAGAACGGACGACCTTGGTGGGGTCGATGATGCCTTTCTTGACCATGTCGACGTATTCGTCATTTTCAGCATCATAACCGAAACCAGCCTGCGCTTTCTTGACGGCATCGACGATAACAGAGCCGTCTTTACCAGCATTGATGGCGATCCAGCGGATAGGTTCTTCGACGGACTTACGGACGACGTCGGCACCGGTCGCTTCGTCACCGGAGAGTTTCAGTTTCTCAAGACCTTTGACAGCGGTCAGAAGGCCGACACCACCACCGGGCAGGATACCTTCTTCAACCGCAGCGCGGGTAGCAGACAGGGCGTCCTCAACCCGGTGTTTTTTCTCTTTGAGTTCGACTTCAGTAGCGGCACCGACTTTAATGATGGCGACACCGCCGGCCAATTTAGCCAATCTTTCCTGTAGTTTTTCACGGTCGAAATCGGAGGTAGTTTCTTCGATCTGGGCTTTGATCTGCTTGATGCGAGCCTTGATCTCTTCCTCAGAACCTTTACCTTCGACGATAGTGGTGTTGTCCTTATCTGCGGTCACGCGGCGGGCGCGCCCGAGATCTTCAACATTAATGGAATCGAGTTTGCGGCCGAGTTCTTCAGAAATTACTTTGCCGCCGGTGAGGATCGCCATATCCTGGAGCATATCCTTGCGCCGGTCACCGAAACCGGGGGCTTTGACGGCGAGGACATTCAGGGTACCGCGCAGCTTATTAACAACGAGGGTGGCCAGGGCTTCGCCCTCGATATCTTCGGCGACGATCAACAGGTTCTTGGTAACCTGGAGGATTTTCTCCAAAGCAGGGAGAAGGTCGCTGATTGCCGAGATTTTTTTATCAGTAAGCAGGATATAAGGATCTTCCAGGGTAGTTTCCATCTTTTCGGCGTTAGTAACAAAGTAAGCGCTAATATAACCACGGTCGAACTGCATACCTTCGACGAATTCGGTCTCAAACTTAATACCCTTGGATTCTTCTACCGTGATGACACCGTCTTTACCGACTTTTTCCATGACCTCGGCGATGAGGGAACCGATTTCCTTGTCTTTGGCGGTAATGGTCGCTACCTGGGCGATCTGCTCTTTACCCTTGACTTCGGTAGACATCTTTTTCAGTTCTTCGGTAATTGAAGTGACGGCCTTTTCGATGCCTCTCTTCAGCAGCATCGGTTCAGCACCGGCAGCGATATTCTTGAAACCGCCGGTGATGATGGCATGGGCTAAAACGGTGGAAGTAGTGGTGCCATCACCGCAGGCATCATTGGTCTTGGAGGCGGCTTCTTTCACCAACTGCGCACCCATATTCTCAAAGGGATCCGGCAATTCGATCTCTTTGGCAATCGTTACCCCGTCGTCGATAACGGAGGGGGAGCCCCATTTCTTGTCCAGGGCAACGGGGTGGCCTTTCGGCCCAAGGGTTACTTTGACGGCGTCCACGAGGGTATCAATACCTTTTTTCAGGGCACGCCGGACATCTTCATCAAATATTATTTGTTTTGCTGCCATTTCGTACTCTCCTTAGCAACGACCAAAAGGTCTATTTGCTCTTCTTTCCTTTCTTAGCCAGAATGTCGCTCTCACGAAGAATCATCAGTTCTTCGCCATCTACTTTGACTTCGGTGCCGCCGTATTTGGCGTAGATCACAATATCGCCAACCTTAACATCCATGGCGATACGGGTCCCCTGATCGGTCATTCTCCCCGGTCCCACGGCAAGGACCTCACCTTCCTGGGGTTTCTCTTTGGCCGTATCTGGTAGTACTAGTCCACCTTTGGTTACTTCTTCCTTCTGGATGGCCTTGACGACCAGCCGGTCAGCTAATGGCTCAAGCTTAGTCGGCATAAATTCCTCCTTTAAAAAAGATAAAGCTCTCATCGAGCTCATTAGCAGTCAAGCCTTTAGACTGCTAATTGATATCATACAGCGAGGCCATTGCTACCGCAACGTTAAATACAGCCATTTATAGTAAAATAAGGTAATTTATCGACACTGGTAATTATCAGAAACCATATTATCACCCTAGAAATCCTATTTATTGACAATACATTATAAATATCAATACTTCCATAACTTATTCGTTGTGTGGAGAAGCTGTCCCCTGATATAATCAACGGGCCATGATAATCGACTTTCATACCCACATTTTTCCGCCCTACATTAAACAAGACCGGACCGGTTATCTGACCGATCTTCTCTTTAAAGAGTTGTATACTTCACCGAAAGCGAAAATGGCTACCGCTGAGGACCTGATAAACAGTATGGATCAGAACGGTATCGATAGATCGGTTGCCTTAAATATCAGTTGGCGCAGTAGTGAAAGGTGTAAGGAGACGAACGACTATATTATGGAAGCGGCTGCCCGTTATCCGAAGCGGGTGAACGGTTTCGGAACAGTAAACCTGGGAGAACCGGAACGAGCAGCTAAAGAGATCGAACGCTGTGCCAGAGGGGGGCTGTGGGGCATCGGGGAAATGCGGCTGGAAAGGTCATTTTTCATACCGGAGAACCAATCTATACTGGACGAGTTTGCACACGCTTTAATAGACAACAACATGATACTGTTGATCCATAGCTCCGAACCTGCCGGGCATCAATACCCGGGGAAAGGGGACACGACGCCGGAGGTAATATACCAGTTGATAACCCGGTACCCGAAAATAACCATCATCGGGGCGCATTGGGGCGGGGGGCTGCCGTTCTATGCATTAATGCCGGAAGTAAAGAAAAGCTTTACTAAGGTGTGGTTCGATAGCGCCGCAACTCCATTCCTGTACTCGGCGGATATCTACAGCCGGGTTATCGAACTCGCCGGGAAGGACAGGGTGCTGTTCGGAACCGACTATCCGTTGATCGAACAAAGCCGTGGGCTGAACGAAGTACGGGCACTGAAGCTGCCATCCGACCAGGAAGAACTCTTACTGGGGAAGAATGCCCGGCATCTCCTGGAACAGTACCGGGTATAAGGTTAAAAATTATGGAAGATATCCGTGCTTTTATCGCCGTCGAGTTACCTGAACCGATAAAGAAAGAATTAACGGAACTGAAAGCCAGGCTGCGGGTAAAAAAGTACCCCGCGAAATGGGTGCAGCCGGAAAATATGCATTTGACCATAAAATTCCTGGGGGATATCAGCACCAACTCTATCCCAAATATCCGTGAAGTGATGGAAGAAGCGGTATTGTACGTATCACCGTTTAAACTGGGGGTTAGCGGGGTAGGAGTATTTCCCAATATGCGCCGGATACAGATCATCTGGGCAGGGGTCAATGGAGAATTGTCCAACCTGATCGAAATTCAAAAAAAGCTGGACAGCGGCCTGGAAAAACTGGGGTTTGTCCCGGAATCACGGCCTTTCACAGCTCATTTAACCCTGGCGAGGATGAGAGATGAAGCATCGCCCGGAGAACGTGAGATTGCCGCAAAACTGATTGGCACAACACAGTTTGAAGCTTCGGATTTCCAGGTGGATGCAATACACCTGATAAAAAGTGAGTTGAAACGGGAAGGGCCGGTGTATACCCGGGTGTTGTCGGTACCATTACTTCCGTAAGAAAATCCTGTATATTTGCTTTTTATCACATACGAATAGCTTGTCAAGTGATGCATCTTGGTGTATACTACGTGAAATTTGCCATGGTTGGGAGGTGGCTTCATTGGACCATGTGATATTTCCAAAATGTCAAAAATGTAAGGTCGGCGACCTGGTTCCTCTTTCCGATTTTGGCAGTCAGGGTGCGAGTATCCAGTACAAAGCATGGGTTTGTACGAACCCTGAATGTGGTTTTAACTTAAAAATCCGGAACGGCGATGTTTATATCGATGAGCCTATCATGAGTGGAACCATGCATACCAACCGGGCCCGCTAGAAACGGGTAATCAACCAGTATTAGAACCATGCCCAAGATGAGTGTTATTCCTCAGTTAAAAAAATGGGGAGGAATAACACTCGATTTGTTGTTTCCGAAGTCATGCGTCGGCTGCGGCCGGGAAGGGAGTTTTATCTGTGAGTCCTGCCGGCCGGCATTGGCGAGAATTCCGTCTCTAATTTGTCCAAAATGCGGCAGGCCGCAGATTAACGGTATTATGTGTGCCGATTGCGTCAACTGGCACAATAATATCGACGGGATCCGGTCGCCCTTTCGTTTTGAAGGTACAATTAGGCAGGCAATCCACCAGCTTAAGTACAGAAATATCAGGGCACTGGCTCCTATGTTAGCGTTGTTGATGCATGAATATATCATGGAAAACCCGATACCAGGAGATATACTAGTGCCTGTCCCCCTGCATCCAAAGAGGCTGCGGGAACGCGGCTATAACCAATCCGAATTATTAGCCAAGGAACTGGGGAAACTCCTGATGCTGCCGGTGGAGAAGAAAATCCTATCCCGGATAAAATATGCTTCTCCCCAGGCCCGGACTACATCAGTCGAACAAAGACGCAAGAACATGGTTGACGCTTTTACCTGTCAGGGGAATGGACTAAAAGACTGCCGTATCTTGTTGATCGATGATGTATCGACTTCCGCTACGACCATGGACGCTTGTGCCAAGGCACTAAAGGAAAGCGGAGTATTTTCGGTATGGGGGCTGGTCGTGGCCAGAGAGGTATAAAAGTTGACAAAGAAAATGTTTATTAGAGTAAAAACAACAAACATGGTTTAGTAACTTAAAAAATTCTCCGGGAAGATATGAGTATCATAAAATATAAGTAATTAAGGTACAAATAGGGGTAGACTGCGATGATAGTAATCGGCCTGACCGGCGGCATCGGCAGCGGTAAAAGTACCGTGGCCGGTTATCTGGCAGAATATGGTGCAGCAGTAATTGATGCTGACAAAGTAGGGCATGAAATTCTGAAAAAG
>CAZSHH010000051.1:0-12992 GCA_964606525.1 uncultured Dehalococcoidales bacterium | reverse complement strand
GTCAGGAGAAATCGACCGGAAAAAACTTGGGAAAATCGTGTTTGCTGACCGGAAATTAAGAGACAAGTTGAACCGCATAATGTGGTCTCGTATCTGGGAGAAGATCAAGTCACAAATCGATAGTTTGGAGCAACAGGGAATAGAAGTGGCGGTGGTGGAAGCATTCGGCTTTATCGAAGCCGGCTGGCATAAACTGGTGGACCAGGTCTGGGTAACGGTAGTTCCCGAGAAACTGGTGATCAAGCGGTTGAAAGAAAGCCGGGGGTTGGCGGAGAAGGAGATCAAAGCCCGGATCAATTCTCAGCTTAGTGCCGCAGACCGTAACAAGCATGCGGACGTGATAATAACAAATAATGCGACGCCAGAGGAACTCCAGAAGAAAGTCAACCAGTTTTGGCAGCAATTGGTATCCAGAAATACAAATAATAAATAAATAGGTTTATTATTGACAACGTTTCTGGTATAATGCTATTATTAACATTTGCAATTATGCCTATTATTATGTCCGCTATTAGGCAACCTAAATTGACATCCCCACCAACTATGGGGCCCGCTTGGGCCTAGTTACGTACTGGCTTTTTTTACGCGTCTGCGTACCTACAAATTAAGGAGAGTACAGAATATGGTTTCGCCCCTGTCTACTGGAGAGTTCTCAGCTGTTCCCCAAAAGTTATATTCCAAGTTACCCGAGGTGTTGGAGGTTCCCAACCTAATCAAAGTCCAGCTTGATTCATTCCGATGGCTACAGGAGGAAGGATTACGCCAATTATTTGACGAAATATCACCGATCAAAGATTTTACAGGAAATCGACTGGAGATCACTTTTACCGGTTATGAGTTCCATGAACCTCGTTATTCTGAGTTAGAATGCCGCCAGCGGGACCTTACATATGCTGCTCCTCTCTATGTAAAAACCCGGTTGCTGGTAAAGACTACCGGTGAAATCAAAGAACAGGACCTGTTCTTTGGGGATATCCCCTTGATGACGACCAAAGGTACATTTATCACCGGCGGGGCAGAGAGAGTCGTAGTCAGCCAACTGCTGCGTTCTCCCGGTGTCTATTTGGTCGTAGAGGATGACCCGGCGTCCGGGAGAAAACTATGCCAGGCGAAACTGATCCCGAGTCACGGCGCCTGGTTGGAATTTGAAACCAGCAACCCTGACGTAATTTCGGTGAAGATAAACGGAAAAAGAAAGATTCAGGCAACCACCTTACTACGGGCGATCGGATATTCCAGTGATGATGAAATTTTTAAACTGTTTGTAAAGGAAGATAACTCTCCTGAACACCAGTTCATCAGGGCGACCCTTGAACGCGAACCGTCGGTCAAAGATACCTCGGAAGCCCTGATCAGCATCTACCGGAAATTACGGCCGGGTGATCCGCCGAACCTGGAAAATGCGCAGCGCCTGATTGAAAACATGTTTTTCAACCCGTTGCATTACGACCTGGGCCAGGTCGGACGGTATAAGTTAAACAAGCGACTGGGCCTTAATATCCCGGAAGAACAAAGGTCATTAACCCGAGAAGACATCGTTGAAATCATGCGGCATGTCATCAAAGTCAATAACGGTACCGATGCGCCTGATGATATCGACCACCTGGGTAACCGGCGGGTACGTACGGTAGGCGAACTGGTGCAGAACCAGTTCCGCATTGGCCTGGTACGCCTGGAGAGGGTTGCCCGCGAGCGTATGAGCACGATTCCGGTAGAATCGGTAACGCCGAGTGCCCTGGTCAATATCCGCCCGGTGGTAGCAGCCATCCGGGAATTTTTCGGTAGTTCTCAATTATCGCAGTTCATGGACCAAACCAACCCACTAGCTGAGCTGACGCACAAACGCCGATTATCGGCCATGGGTCCCCGCGGCCTTTCCCGCGACAGGGCTGGTTTTGAAGTCCGTGACGTTCATTTCTCACACTACGGCCGGATCTGTCCCATCGAAACTCCGGAAGGACCAAACATCGGCCTGATTGGCTCCATAGCTACTTATGGACGCATCAACAAATATGGTTTTATCGAAACCCCATACCGCCGGGTAATCTCATCGGTAACCGGCAATTACCAGAGGATACTGGGCAAGACAGCCCGGGAGGCGGTTGTCGATGAAGAAGGAAACAAAATCCTGAATACGAAAAATATAATCACCGCCAAACATATCGCCCGGCTGGAAAAGATGGCCCCACTCGAAGTAAAAGTAGTACCCTTCGTTTCCGATGAAATCGAATTTCTTTCGGCAGATGAAGAAGATAAATATACGATTGCCCAGGCAAATGCCAGGCTGGATCAGAAAGGGCAGTTCATGGAAGACCGGGTTGAAGGCCGGTACGGGGAACGGTATATACGCACGACACCAGATAAGTTCGAATTCATGGATGTTTCCTCCAAACAATTATTCAGCGTAGCAACATCCCTGATCCCCTTCCTGGAACATGATGATGCCAACCGGGCTTTAATGGGCTCGAACATGCAGCGGCAGGCAGTACCTTTACTACTACCGAAGGCCCCGTTAGTAGCCACCGGCATGGAAGTAGAAGCGGCCAGGTACAGCGGACAGGTATTATTCGCGCATCGGGCCGGCACGGTCAGCTCGGTAACCAGTTCCCAGATCGAGATTACGACTAACGATAGCCAAAAAGATACCTACCTACTGCAGAAATATGTTCGAACCAACCAGGGGACATCGATCAATCAACGTCCCATCGTGAGTAAAGGCCAGGTGGTGAAAGCCGGCCAGGTGCTAGTGGACAGTTCTTCAACCGAAAGGGGAGAACTGGCCCTGGGCCAGAATGTAGTATGTGCCTTTATGAGCTGGCGCGGCTATAACTTCGAAGACGCCATCATCGTCAGCGACCGGCTGGTGAAGGACGACACCTTCACCTCGGTACATATCGAGAAACACGAAGTAGAAGCCCGGGACACGAAACTGGGGCCGGAAGAGATCACCCGCGACATCCCGAATGTTGGAGAAGAAAGCCTGCGCGAACTGGATGAGAACGGCATTATCCGGGTGGGGGCGGAGGTAGGGCCCGATGACATCCTGGTGGGCAAAATCACCCCCAAAGGAGAGGCGGAATTATCTGCGGAAGAGAAGCTGCTAAGAGCGATCTTCGGTGAAAAAGCCCGCGAAGTGAAGGACACTTCGCTGCGGGTTCCTCACGGCGAGTGGGGCAAGGTAATCAATGTGAAAGTCTTCTCCGGTGACGACCTGGCAGCCGGCGTCAACCAGTCAGTGCAGGTCTGGGTAGCCCAGAAGCGGCGGGTGGCAGTCGGTGACAAATTGGCGGGGCGGCACGGCAATAAAGGGGTCGTCTCAATTATTGCCCCGTCTGAAGATATGCCTTTCCTGCCGGACGGGACACCGGTAGACGTGGTCTTGAATCCGGTAGGGGTGCCGTCACGTATGAATATCGGGCAGGTATTGGAAACCCACCTTGGTTGGGTAGCCAGAACGCTCGGTTTCCGGGCAATCACTCCAGTTTTTGACGGTGCCGAAGACGTACATATTGAAGACGGCCTGGCACGCGCCTGGCTAGCCCAGAAAGGCGGAGCAGTGAACCTCGACCCGGACAGCACGAAACCAGCCTTTGATGTGGAAGATGCCAAAGCCTGGGTAAACGAGCAGGGTTTTGATGGGGAGCAAGTTTTCAGTGATGACTATCCCGGGGTAGCCAGGGAAGTCTGCCTGCGGTTGTGGTTGGAAGAGCAAGGAGCAGCTGGCAGAAAAGCCCCGGCCAAAGACCTGTTAACGATGGCAAACAGCGTTGGTTTAGAGAAAAATGTCCCACCGCCGATACTTGGAAAAGTAGTGGTCAGAGACGGATTTACCGGTGAACCGTTCGATCAACCAGTGACGGTGGGGGTTATCTATATCATGAAATTGAACCACCTGGTCGAAGATAAAGTACATGCCCGTTCTACCGGCCCGTATTCACTGATCTCCCAGCAGCCGTTGGGTGGTAAAGCCCAGTTCGGCGGCCAGCGTTTCGGGGAAATGGAAGTATGGGCTCTGGAAGCTTACGGAGCAGCTTATAATCTACAGGAAATCCTGACGATCAAGTCGGATGATCTCACCGGGCGGGCGAAAGCATATGAAGCGATCGTAAAGAGTGAAGACATTATTCAACCGGGGGTCCCGGAATCATTCCGTGTCCTGGTTAAGGAATTACAGAGCCTTGGCCTGGCAGTCGAAGTTATCAATGAGGAGGAGAAGTCGGCTGAATTTAGTGAAGAACTAACCAATTTGCCTGGTGTAGGCGCAGCTCTCTCGATTGGCGAAGAACAATCTGAAGGAAGGACAGAACAAGAAAATGTTTGAAGTTAATGACTTCGATTCAGTCCGTATTTCCCTGGCGTCGGCGGAACAGATCAAAAGTTGGTCTTACGGCGAAGTTACCAAGGCGGAAACCATCAACTACCGTACCTTGAAACCGGAAAGGGACGGGCTTTTTTGCGAAAGGATTTTTGGCCCGACCAAGGATTATGAGTGTTTCTGCGGAAAATACAAGCGGATACGGTATAAAGGGGTCATCTGCGACAAATGCGGCGTAGAAGTTGCCCAGGCCCGTGTCCGGCGCGAACGCATGGGCCATATCGAACTGGCTTGCCCGGTAAGCCATGTGTGGTATGCCCGCGGCGTACCGTCCCGTTTAGGGTTGTTAGTGGACCTGTCCCCGAGAAATATCGAACGGGTATTGTATTTTTCCAGTTACGTGATTACCAGTATCGACCAGCAAGCAGTAGATGAGGTGATCAAGGAATTACAGGAAAAGAGCACACAATCGATAGCCCAGGCTGAGTCCGAACTTGAAGCAAAGATTTCCGAGATGAAAGAAGCAACGGTTGAGGAAGTCAACCGGATGCGTTCCGAATGGGAAGTTAAAAAAGTAGAGATGGCGGATACGGCGAATGCAGAGATCGAACAACTGAGGGAATTAGCTCCCCGCCAACTACTAACCGAAGGACAGCACCAGGACCTGAGGCAAAAATACGGCCAAATCTATGAAGCCGGCATGGGTGCCGAAGCGATAATGAAACTGATCACCCAGGTAAATCTCAACGAGATGCGTAATCAGTTGATCATGGAGACTCGTTCCAACTCCGGGCAGCGGCGCAAAAAGGCATCGAAGCAACTGCAGGTCGTCGAAGCTTTCCGCCGCAGTGGTAGTAAACCGGAGTGGATGATATTGACAATACTACCGGTACTGCCTCCGGATCTGCGCCCGATGGTGCAGTTGGACGGCGGTAAATTTGCCATCAGCGGCATCAACGACCTTTATCGGAGAGTGATCAACCGCAACAACCGGCTGCGGCACCTGATGGAAATCGGGGCTCCGGAGATCATCATCAGAAATGAAAAGCGCATGCTCCAGGACGCCGTCGATTCCCTGATAGATAACCGCCGCCGCAGCCAATCTACACCGGCAGCCGGCAATCACAAGTTGAAATCGCTGTCCGACATGCTGCGCGGCAAACAGGGGCGGTTCCGCCAGAATTTACTGGGTAAACGGGTGGACTACAGCGGACGTTCTGTCATCGTAGTCGGCCCCGACCTTAAGCTTTACCAGTGCGGGTTACCGAAGCGCATGGCGCTGGAACTATTCAAACCATTCGTGATGCGCCGTTTGATGCAGCTTGGATTAGCACACAATATCAGGAGCGCCCGCCGTTTAGTCGAAAGGGCGAAGCCTGAGGTATATGACATGCTGGAAGAGGTGGTCAAGGAGCGGCCGGTTTTGTTGAACCGGGCACCGACATTGCACCGGCTCAGCATCCAGGCCTTTGAACCGGTATTGATCGACGGTAGTGCGATCCAGCTTCATCCACTGGTCTGTACGGCTTTTAACGCAGACTTCGACGGCGACCAGATGGCTATTCACGTTCCGCTCTCAAAGGCGGCAGTTAAAGAAGCACGGGAAGAGATGCTGAGCATCCGTAATATCCTGATCCCCAGCAGCGGCGAACCGATCGTGACGCCGACGCTAGACATGGTCCTGGGCTGTTACTACATGACGACCCTGAGGGAAGGGGCGAAGGGTGCGGGGAAGACCTTCGGTGATTTCGAAGATGCGAAACTGGCCTATGACCTGGGCCAAATCGACCTTCGTGCCGAGATCGAAGTCCGGCAGGCGGAAGGCACGAGAATCAAGACCAGCGTGGGACGGATCTACATAAACGAAATCCTGCCGCCGAACCTGGGTTACCTGAACAAGGTAATTGATAAAGCCGGCCTGAAACGGATGGTTTTTGAATGCTCAAAGGTACTTGGTTCCGAGGATATGGCGAAGTTGCTGGACAACATCAAGCTACTTGGTTTCAAGTTCGCCACGAAATCGGGGACGACGATCGGTATGAGCGATGTCGAAGTACCGGCGACGAAAACCAAACTGCTTACCAATGCCGAATCACAGACAACGACGATTGAGAACCAGTACCAGCGCGGCCTGATCACTGAAGATGAACGGTACGACGCAGTGGTACGGGTGTGGACAGATACTACGGATAAGATCAAGAATGCCATCTCGGATGGATTGAACCGCCACGGCAGCATCTACATGATGGCTACTTCCGGAGCGAAAGGTAATATATCACAGATCACGCAGATGGCCGGCATGCGCGGCCTGATGACCAACCCTTCAGGGCGGATCATCGACTTCCCAATCAAGTCAAGCTTCCGGGAAGGCCTAAGCGTACTGGAATACTTCATCTCAACCCACGGGGCCCGTAAGGGTTTAGCCGATACTGCCTTGAGAACTTCGGAAAGCGGCTACCTGACCCGGCGTTTAATCGATGCCTCCCATGATGTCATCGTCCTGGAAACTGACTGCGGGACGACGCTGGGCACCTGGATCATGGAACCAAAGGAAAAGGGCATGCTGCCGTCATTCGTCGAGCGGATCAGTGGGCGCTATGCGGCGGCGAAAATCGTCAATCCGAAAACTGGTAAAACCATTGTCGACCGGAATGAAGAGATCGATGAGCAAAAAGCCAATGCCATCGCAGCTGCCGGCGTCGACCGGATTTATGCCCGGACGCCGCTCAGCTGCCAATCACGGAAAGGCATCTGTCAACTTTGTTACGGCCGTGACCTGGCGCGCGGGCATATCGTTGACATGTATACGGCGGTAGGCATCGTCGCAGCCCAGAGCATCGGCGAACCCGGTACGCAGCTTACCCTGCGTACGTTCCATACCGGCGGCGTGGTCGGGTTGGATATCACCAGCGGCTTGCCCCGGGTGGAAGAGCTTTTTGAAGCCCGGCTGCCGCGTAATCCAGCCATTATTTCCGATATCAACGGCATCGCCGAAATAGTACACAGTGATGACGGTGATAAAATCAGGATCACGGGTACGGAAACCTTCCGCACCGAATATGCCCTGCCCAAGGGCCTGGCGTTGCGGGTAGAAAACGGACAATGGGTAGATGTCGGCACGGTCCTGGCGAGCACCGGCACCGATGCGGAAAAAGACAAACTACCGGCAACAGAGACCCAACCGGTGATTTCCGGCGTGGCTGGCCAGGTGACCATTGAAGACGAACGTGTTGCGGTGACATACGAGGAAAAAGAAGAGCGGGAATATGCGGTCGCTGCAGCAGCCCATATCCGGGTACAGAACGGAGATGAGATCAAAGCAGGCCAACAGTTGACCGATGGCTCGATTAATCCCCAGGAAATGTTGAATATCCTGGGCCGCGATGCCGTACAGCAGTACCTGGCGGACGAAGTGCAAAGGGTATACCGGTCCCAGGGCGTAAATATCAATGACAAACATATCGAGATCATCATCCATCAGATGCTGGCCAAGGTCCGGGTGGACTCCTCCGGAGATACGGAGCTGGTACCGGGTGAATTGATCGACCGCTTCCAGTATGAGGATGTGAATGCCGAAATACTGGCGGAAGGCGGCGAACCGGCGACAGCCCACACGGTCCTGCTGGGGGTAACCAGGGCTTCCCTGAGTACTAACAGCTGGCTGGCAGCCGCCTCGTTCCAGGAGACCACCAAAGTATTAACGGAAGCCGCGGTACGCGGCGCCGTGGACAAATTAAGCGGCCTGAAAGAGAACGTCATCATCGGGCGGTTAATCCCGGCCCGGTCCCGTGCTTCGCTGGCTGCAGCAGTGACAGCCCGGAAAGAAGAACCGACGGAAATATTGACCGAGGTTGAACCGGAAACCGCAGACCCTAACCTACCGAGCGAGCCGGAGACAGACCTCTAACCTTATCTTTATTACCCAACAAAAAAGCCCCGGTTAAAGCCGGGGTTTTTTTTTAGCCATACCGGCGTTGTCCTGTGCTATAATAAGCCGAACAAAGGTTTTTTGAGATGCCAAGAGTAATATCAAGTAATTCGAATCCCGAAGACGCACCCCTGGATATCAGCCTGCGGCCGCGTTCGCTGGACGATTTCATCGGGCAGAATAAGATCAAGGATAATGTCAACATTGCCATCGCGGCCGCCAAGGGACGGAAAGAACCGCTGGACCATGTCCTGCTTTACGGCCCCCCGGGATTGGGCAAGACGACGCTGGCGCATATCATTGCCAACGAAATGCGGGTTAATGTAAGAATCACTTCCGGCCCGGCGATCGAGCGGGGCGGCGACCTGGCGGCGATACTGACCGGGCTGCAAGCCCACGACGTGCTGTTCATCGATGAGATCCACCGGCTGAACCGTTCCGTAGAAGAAGTCCTGTACCCGGCGATGGAAGATTTTGCCCTCGACCTGGTGATCGGCAAGGGGCCCGGAGCGAAAAGTTTGCGGCTGAGTTTGCCGAAATTCACCTTGATCGGAGCCACGACGCGGTATGCCTTGTTAAGCGCCCCGCTGCGGGACCGTTTCGGGGCAGTCTACCGGCTGGACTTTTACGACCAGGCGTCAATCGAGACGATCCTGAAGAGGTCGGCACAGATACTGGGGGTGAAAGCGGAACCGGAAGGGATACAGGAAATCGCCCGCCGGGCGCGGGGCACACCGCGGGTAGCCAACCGGTTGTTAAGAAGGGTACGGGACTATGCCCAGGTGAAATCAGGCGGATTGGCGACGCGGGTAGTAGTAAAGGAAGCGCTGGCGATGCTGGAAGTCGATGCCATCGGCCTGGATGAGATCGACCATAAGCTGCTACATACCATCATCGATAAGTTCAACGGCGGGCCGGTGGGGCTGGAGACCCTGGCAGCGGCGATCAGCGAAGAAGCGGACACGATCATGGATGTATATGAGCCGTATCTGCTGCAACTGGCCTTCCTGGAGCGGACGCCGCGGGGAAGGGTGGCGACGGGGCTGGCTTACCAGCACCTGAATATCCCCATGAAAAAAGACAAGAACAACAAAAGCGAACAACCGGGTTTATGGCAATAAAGTCAGCCGCCCACTGCCGTGTCACGGCAAGGTATTGACTACAATCCGAGTTCAGCGGCAACCCCTTGCATGGCTTTTAGGCCGATTTCAATGAACTCGTCCAGCTCCAGACCTAAAGCACTGCATTTGGCGATATTGTCGCGGTTAGCCCCGGCGGCGAAACTTTTTTCCTTGAAGCGTTTACGGACCGATTTTGCTTCCACCAGGGCCAGTTTCTTTTCCGGGCGCACTAGCGCCGCAGCGGTGATCAAGCCGGTCAAGGGGTCGGCACAAAAAAGGGCTTTATCCAGGTTCGATTCCGGGGGGACGCCGTGGGCTTCGTTATGCGTCAGGACAGCATGGGCAATGGCTTCACCGGCCCCGAGCTGACGAACGATATCAGCCCCTTGTCGGCTATGCTCCTGCATATCGCCGTTAACGATTTCGACATCGATATCATGCAGCAGCCCGGCCATAGCCCATTCTTCGGCGTCGCCGCCGAAACAAGGGGCCAGCGCCCGCATGATAGCTTCCGCAGCCAGCATATGGCGGACCAGGTTTTCATTTTTCACCCGATCCCGGATCTCTTTGAGGGCATTGTTTTTATCCATGTTGCAACTCCCGGGCAGCAACCGGTTTCAGGGTAGCCAGCAAGGCCAGCCCGCAAACGGCAGCCGCAGAAAGGATAAAGAATACTACACTGTAATTGCCGGTGTTGTCGAAAATGGCGCCGGCCAGGAGCGGGCCGAGGGCACCGCCGATGGTGCCGCCGAATATAATGACGCCGTAGATCGCCCCGTGCGAACCGGTACCGAAGAGGCCAGCGATCATGGGGGATATCAGGGAGTAGATGCCGCCGTGGCCGAAGCCGTATACCGGCAGGATGAGGTACAGTATCCAACTTTGCTGGAAAATACCCAGACTCAACAGGGTAATCGTGAGAATAATACAACAGATCATCATACCTCTGACATTCCCGATACGATCGCCTACCGCCCCCATAGCAAAGCGGCCGACGATGCTGGAAGCGCCGATTATTGAAAGCATTACGGCAGCCCCGGTAACCGAACTTCCCAAGTTGATGGCATGAGGAGCGACATGTACTTGCATGGTATAGGTACAGAAGAGAGCTCCGGCATAAGCTGCAACCACCGCCCAGAACTGCGGCAGACGGACGGCCGCAGGGAAAGATATGCCGCCTTCCGTCTGAGCAATTTTATGATCTGCAAGGGATTTTAGCGAAATATTCCGGGAAGTGGAATCATCCGGGTCACGTTTCAGGAACTGGGCGGCGGTGACGATAGCGACTAAACAAATAATGGTTAAAACTACATAAGTGAACCGCCAATCCCGGTTTACGATCAATATACCAGCGATCAGGGGAAAGGTCAGGTGGCCAACACCGGCACCGGCTTTAACCAAGCCATTAACCACACCTCGCCGTTTATCGAACCATCGGGCAATAGTGGAGAGGACAACCACGTCCAGAGCGCTGACGCCAATACCGGCGATTACACCCCAAGAGGCATATAACTGCCACAAAGAGGAGATCTGAGAAGTCAGGAAAATACCCAGGGCAAATAACACCGCGCAGGCTGTCATGACAAGGCGCGGCCCATAGCGGTCACTGATATTGCCCATGATGATGCTGAAGAAGCCGTGGACCAGTAATATGACGGAAGCCACGCCGGAAATCGATGCCCGGTTCCATCCCAGGTCCGACTGGAATTGGTTGATGAAGATGCCGAATGTCCCGAATATTCCCCAACCGAAAAATTGTATAGCCAGGGCAGAGGCCACAATAACACGGGCATATGAAATACGTTTCTCCAATAGTTTAGCAGTGTTCAACAAATACTCCCCGCAAGAATACCGTATGACGACAAACAGGCGCCGTCACGCCTGTCTGGGATAAAGCAATATATCAAGATGTCAATAAATGATATCAGAAACACCGGAATAGGGGAAACCTGATTCAGGATTGATGATTTATGATTGATGAATGGGGTAACGCAAAGAGCCCGCTCATACTGAACTAGTCGAAGTAGAGCGGGAAAGGTCAAATAGATACACTATTATTTCTTCGCCGCCATGGGTTCGTCCCATCAAATATGATGGGGCCACTCACCTCCGTATCATACGAAAGAATTCTTTCGTCGTACAGGGCAAGCTATGAGCGGCTGGATTAGTTTATCGATTATTGTCCGCAGCCGTTGATTTCCGGCCGTTGAGGACGGGTTTGAGGTAGCGGCCGGTGGCAGAGGCGGCGACGCGGGCGACTTCCTCCGGAGTACCGGCGGCGACGACCCAGCCACCCTCTTCTCCGGCGCCGGGGCCGAGGTCGATAATATAGTCAGCGTTCTTCATGACATCCAGGTGGTGCTCGATGACGACCACGGTATTACCGAGGTCGACCAGCCGCTGCAGGACACGCAGGAGAGCAGCCACGTCTTCGAAAGACAGGCCGGTAGTAGGCTCGTCCAGGATATAGAGGGTGCGGCCGGTAGAGCGGCGGGACAATTCGGCGGCGAGCTTGATACGCTGGGCTTCACCGCCGGAGAGGGTGGGGGCGGGCTGGCCGAGGTGGATATAACCCAGACCGACGTCATTGAGGGTCTGGAGCTTGGACCTGATGCGGGGGATATTTTCGAAGAACTTTAAAGCCTGCTCCACGGTCATATCGAGGACATCGGCGATACTCTTATCCTTGAACTTGATCTCGAGGGCTTCGCGGTTGTAACGCTTACCCTGGCAGACCTCGCAGGGGACAGTAACGTCGGGCAGGAACTGCATCTCGATCTGGATGAAGCCCTCGCCGCGGCAGGCTTCGCAGCGGCCGCCCTTGACGTTGAAAGAGAAGCGGCCGGAAGTATAACCCCGGGCGCGGGCTTCGGGCACGGTGGCGAAAAGGTCGCGCATGGCAGTGAAAGCAGTGGTATAGGTGGCGGGGTTGCTGCGGGGGGTGCGGCCGATAGGGGACTGGTCGACATCGACGATCTTGTCGATATGCTCCAGCCCGGTGATGCGGTCGCATGCGCCGCCCTTTTCCTTGGCACGGTAAAAGACCTGGGCGAGGTGGCGGTAGAGGATATCGGAAATCAAAGTGCTTTTCCCGCTGCCGGAGACCCCGGAGACACAGACGAACTGCCCAAGGGGGATGGCGACGTCGACATTTTTCAGGTTGTTCTGGCGGGCACCCTTAATGGTGATAAACTCGCCGGAGCCTTGACGGCGGCGGGAGGGGAGGGGTATCTGGCGGGCTCCGCTGAGGTACTGGCCGGTGAGGGACTTTTTATTGGCCAGGATATCGGCGATAGGGCCTTCGGCAATGATACGGCCGCCGTGTTCACCGGCTCCCGGCCCCATATCGATAAGGTAATCGGCAGCCCGCATGGTGGCCTCGTCGTGTTCGACGACGAGAAGGGTGTTGCCGAGGTCGCGCAGACGTTTCAGGGTATCGATAAGCCGGGCGCCGTCAGCGGGATGGAGGCCGACGGTAGGTTCGTCGCAGATATAGAGGACGCCCATGAGGCCGCTGCCGATCTGGGTGGCAAGGCGGATGCGCTGGCCTTCGCCGCCGGAGAGGGTGGCGGAGGGGCGGTCGATGGTAAGATAACCCAGCCCGACGTCCTGGAGGAAGCCGAGGCGG
>CAZSHH010000050.1:0-20623 GCA_964606525.1 uncultured Dehalococcoidales bacterium | reverse complement strand
TTGTGTTGGTTCATGATTTTGATCGCTTCTTTCTTTAGAGAGATGTTGTAAGTCCTTCTATCGGAAGCATCAATTGTACGTTCAACGATATCTAGCGACACCATGCGGTTAATCAGTTGTGTCATTTGTGCTTTACCTATCTGGAGTTTTTCTCCGATTTCCGATGAATGCATGGTTCCGTTATCCGCCAGGAGCCTGATTATCTCAAAATGATGCGGTGTAATATCCAGGTCAAAATCAGATATGATATTTTTTGTTATCTTGTTCCGGACGGCGCGAAATACTAGCGGGGGTATGGACAATATATCCTTAGATACGTTTTCTAAAATATCTAAGCGTGTTTTCATTTTATATCCTTGCCAATTCATTAAGTATATAAAATATACAGTATATTTTATGTACTACTATCTCAATTGTCAAATCAACCGGCCGCCGCATATTTCTTCGCCATCTCAATGGCTCTGGGCATTACGGTACCTATTTTTTCATTTATCACGATATCAGCGTATCGGTCATGGGGGGTATCCATCAAATTTATTATTACCAGTTTTGCCCCTTGTTCTTTAGCTATCAACGGCATTTCCGCAGCCGGGTAAACCACCAATGAGGAACCGCAAACCAGCAGCATATCACAAACCGCTGCTCGTTGTTGGGCTTCACTTGTTTCTTTTACCGGCATGCTTTGTCCGAATTGAATTACATCAGGCTTTAATATACCTCCACACTTTTCGCATAAAGGCACCTTTTCTCCTGCTTCCAAACGGGGTTGAATTAGTTCACTGGGATATTTGTTACCGCATTTCAGACATAAAGCTCGTGTCCATGTTCCGTGAAGTTCGATTACCTTTTCCTGCGGGACTCCGGAACGTTGATGTAAACCATCTCCATCCTGGGTAATGACACAGTCAAGTTTACCCATACGGTGTAATTCGGTTATTGCCATATGTCCGGCATTAGGTTTTGCCGCTGCAATTATCGGCCATAGGTTTTTTTGCCTTTCCCAGTATTTTTCTCTACTTGTTTGAAGGGTTAAGAATTTTTGATGAGTAAGTTCGTTTGGATCATATTTGTCCCAGATACCGCCCGGGCTGCGAAAATCAGGGATTCCGGATTCAGTACTGATACCGGCTCCGGTAAAAACTACGATCTTTGTTGAACTGGCTATCATTTTAGCGAAAGCTTCTATTTTCTCCAATTTCGTCTCCTGGTAATAGTCCTAAAAGTATAACATATCGTATTACAAACTAATCTAAAGTTACCCTATTTTACTACCGTGTTCATTTTAGTCTAAAATAAAAGTAGCATGAAGATTGGCTTGATTTCTGATACCCACGTCCCCTGGGTCGCTAAAAAAGTACCTGATGAAGTTCTCAATGTATTCCAAGGTGTTGACTTAATATTACATGCCGGTGATATCTATAGTCATGCCGTCCTGGATGATCTCGAAAAAATCGCCCCCGTCTTGGCAGCTTTGGGTGATGATGATTACCCCGGGCCGGATAAGCGGGTACGTGAAAAACATGTCCTGCAGATCGAAGGGACTGTAATCTGGTTGTTGCATGAAGGCCCTAGTGTCCCTGTTCCCCTGAAGTGGTTCCCAATGTGGGTCAAAAATAGGCTGTCTACCGATGAACCTTATGTCAAACCTGATATCATTATCGCTGGGCATGAACATCGTCCCGTTATCGATAAGTCTGATGGTATCATCCATATCAATCCCGGCAGCGCGACCTACAACTATTACAAACCCGGTTTGGGCTCGATTGGCATTCTTGATATTAACCCTGCTCTCTCGAGTATACAGATCGTTTCTGTAGCTGCTCCTGATAAACCTTTCCTGGAATCGGTTTTTTGATTTATAATAGTATCGTGATTTGACAGTTAATTTTAGAAATGTTAATTTAACTCGAAAGGGGGTGTATCATGACAGAAGCTGAGATCATGGAACAAATCAATCAAAAAAGAACTGCTCTTGAGCAAGCCCGTTCAAGTGGTTCATCTGATGAGACTCAGATACAAACACTTGAGGCCGAAATTAAACAACTTGAGGCTTCGTTAACTTCAGGGCAGGAGCAGCCCCGTCGTCGTCGTCGGGCAGCCTTCCTTGATGAATGCGCTGGCTAGCAATTTTCGTCTTCCTACAAAACCGGCATACCTTCCTAGAGAAAGCGTGCCGGTTTTGTTATTTCCGTGAAAATTTGTTCCTTGATATAGACCGGTATTAAATGTTTTTACCGGTTATTCGATGGTTTCTTCCTTTTTCAGTAACCTCCGGCGTCTGTATATCACTATCGATACGACAATTATTAATGCGGCCAGAATTACCCAACAAGCGGTTGGGAACCCCCAGATGGTCCATACATCGATTTTAAAGTTTTCCAGAATAAACCTGACAACCCCATAATATACGACATACAGGGCAAATATCTCTCCGTCAAGCAGTTTTTTACCAAATTTCCGGCTTACATATATAAGTAACAGGAAACCCAGGATATTTAATAACGATTCATATAGAAACAAGGGATGAAATATTTCATAATTCTCAAAACCTGCCAGCCGGTTTCCTGGAGCTATATAGATTCCCCATGGTAAATTGGTCGGATATCCATATAGTTCTTGATTAAAATAGTTGCCCCATCTTCCGATCGCCTGGGCAAGTATTACCCCTGGAGCACATATATCAAGCCAGCGCAATGTGCTTAATTTTTTCCATTTTGTATATATTACCAGGCCGATAATCCCTCCGATTACCGCCCCGAATATCCCTAACCCCATCCCACCAATGATCAATGAGGGATCTTTGGAATATATTTCCGACCATTGGTCGATGACATGATATAGGCGTGCTCCGATTATACCGAGGGGCAGTATCAGGATTAACATGTTTACCAGGTGGTCGAATGATTCATTCCGCCTTTTAGCTTCCCAGGCTGCCACTAATACCGCTGCTAATACCCCGATGGCGATGAATATTCCGTACCATGCAACCCTGATCGGGCCTATCTCAAATGCAATTCCCAAAATATCTCCCCCTGTTTAAGCAATGCTGTCAGAAATACAGATTATCTAAATATAAATCGGAGTCTGTATGCCGTCAAGAAATACCTGGGTAATTGATTACGTGTGAAAACGTCTTTACGTCAATAATTCTAAAGACATCTTCTAACATTTTGTGAATGGTCCGAATCATTATACCGCTGAAAAATCGGTATCAATAATAGATTGGCTTAAACCGAAGGCCGGGGCATCAGACCGGCTTTGGCTACCAGTTCTGGCACGATATCTTCCCATCCCACGGCCATAATATGAATACCGTGTACCCCGGGAATGGCTCTGATTTGTTGGATGATTTCTAATGTTATGTTAATTGATTCTTCTTTGGCATTTTTCGCTTGTTCTATCCTGGAAATGATCCACTCGGGAATGCTGATACCGGCTACTCCATCCCTCATCGTCCGTGCCATACCGGCAGAACGTAAGGGAATAATACCGGCAAGTATATGAACTTGTTTATCCAGGCCGCGGTCAGTCACCATTTTCATCCACTTTGTGAACTTGGGGACATCGTAAACGCCTTGTGTTTGTATAAAGTCTACCCCGGCCTTTACTTTCTTCGCTAATCGCATTACCCGGAATTCAAAGGGATCGGCAAACGGATTTTCGGCTGCTCCGATAAATATAGGAACTTCGCTGGTGACGTCATCACCGGAAACGAACTTTTTGCTGTCACGGATATTCTTTAATACAGATATCAACTGGATTGAGTCCAGGTCAAATACCCCTTTGGCTGTCGGATGATTGCCGAATTTCTGGTGGTCTCCGGATAGGCAAAGAATATTACCGATCCCAAGAGCTGCTGCTCCCAGGACATCACTCTGTAAAGCGATACGGTTGCGGTCCCTGGTTACCATTTGCATTACCGGATCTACGCCCTGTTGTTTGAGAAGAACACAACCGGCCAGGCTGCACATGCGGACGATTGCGGTTTGATTGTCTGTAACATTTACCGCATCACAACATGCTTTCAGGCTGTCGGCTTTTTTTATGATCACCTTGGGATTCGCTCCTTTTGGTGGTCCAGCTTCTGCCGTTACCGCAAACCCGCCTGATACGAGGACTTTTTCTAGATTTGTGCCGGCTTTCATATCCTTAGATCTCCTTGACCGTGTCTTCTGTTTTTATTAACTATCATCAGCCTGTTATATTTTCCACTGTCTTGCGGCGAGGCCCGCCGGATTGGCTTTTACTCCAATCCTGGGCAGGAACGATCTCTTCGAGTTTATCGAGTTCACCAATCGCACTCAACCGGTCGATGATCTGTTGCCAGGCACATGGTGTATTGGCATCAACTTCACATTTCCCATTTACTGAACCCCCGCAAGGGCCGTTCTGTAAGCTCTTTGCACATCTTACTATCGGGCAAATTGCTGCCGTCTTCCCTAGTTTACAGTTGCCGCATTGTGCACACACTTCCGCAAAAGAGCCGTCTTTATCTTCTTTCCCCATGAAAATCGTGTTTACAGCAGGATAGACCGCTTTTTCCGTATATAAAGCTACATTCTGGATCCCGTATGCACACGACATGACGAGTACCGCCTGGGCATCTTCCAGTTGCTTTCCCGCATCTACTAAGGCCTCTTTAGTAAGCGTATCACAGGCTGTCGGTACCACCATCCATCCGGTAACCTGTTTACCGGCTTCTTCAAGGATTTTTTTCATTTTGAGTACTTCATCTTTTCCCCCGGTATGAAGCACCGTCGTACAGGTACCGCATCCTATAATGTAAATTTTCTGATATTTATCCAGAAATCCCAATATTTCTTCTAAAGGTTTTTGCTCCGTCATTGATAACATATCGCCCTATCCTGCCCTGGTTTACTTCTTACTTTGCCGGTACTGGCACTTTGATTTTATTAATAAATTCTTCTTTGAAATATTGTAATCCATCAAGTACAACATTTGGCGCCGCTTGCCCCAGGCCGCAAGAAGAAGCCAGCATCATCGTTCTGGCTAATTGTTCCAGATGTACTAAGTCACTTTGTTTTCCTTCATTATTCAGGAATCGGCTTAAAATTGCCTTGATGTGTTTTGTTCCTTCTCTGCAAGGAAAACATTTGCCGCAAGATTCCTCCGCCAGGAAATCCGCACTGTGATAGATCATCTCTACCATATCCCTGCTGGTATTGAATACTGTGATTGCTCCGGCACCTAGTACAGATTCGAAGGATAATGCAGTATTGATATTTGATACCGGAACCAGCCGGCCTGTTGCTCCACCGATTTGGACGGCTTTTATGTTGGTGGCTTTTCCTAGATCAACTACTAATTCACTCAGAGATGTACCTAATTCGATCTCGTATACTCCTGGTCTTTCAACATCACCCGCAACTGATAGAACCTTTGTACCTTTACTGCGCTCGGTACCGATACTGTTAAACCAGCTTGCACCGTTCAGTATGATCTGAGGGAGGTTTGAAATCGTCTCGACATTATTGATCGTTGTCGGTTGTTGCCAGAGTCCGGCGTTCGTCGGAAATGGCGGGCGGTACCTGGCTTCTCCCCGTTTGCCTTCAATCGACTCCATTAAGGCCGACTCTTCACCGCATACGTAAGCTCCGGCGCCTTCCCGTAATGTTATGGTCACATGTGTCAGATAACCCCTACCCTTAACCTGTTCCAGCGCCGTTTGTAATAAATTTAACAAATAATGGTATTCTGCTCTTAAATAAAGAAAGGCTTGATTTGTCCCCACCGCGTAACTGGCAATTGCTATTCCTTCGATCAGATTAAAAGGGTCATTCTGTATGATGTGTCTGTCTTTAAAAGTCCCTACTTCACCCTCATCGGCATTACAAATGACATATTTTTCTTGCCCGGCGGCTTTTCTCGCCATTTCTAATTTCATACCTATTGGAAAGCCCGCTCCGCCGCGTCCGCGCAGGCCGGATGATTTCAGCTCTTCAATTACTTGTTCCGGAGTCATCTGTTCCCGGGCTTTTACTAAAGCTTTGAATCCGTTATGGGCTAAATATGAGTCGATGTCGTTGGCCTTTATCAGGCCGCTGTTTCTCAGAACGATTCTTCTTTCTGGCAAAGAGGTGTTCCCTCCGCTCTAATACTACTGATAGGATTCCAGGATTTGGGAAAGATTTTCTTTCGTCAGGTTTCCATGTAATTTATCATCGACCAGCATCGCCGGGGCAGTATCACAGGCACCGATACAGTTCGTTAGTTCTAAAGTAAACCTGTCGTCACTTGTGGTTTCACCTGGTTTTATGCTTAATATTCTGGTAATTTCTTGGATGATTTCTCGCCCATTTTTTAAGTGACAGGGTAGGCTTCGGCATATTCGTATCACGTGCCGCCCGGTATGCTTATACCGCAGGAAGGAATAGAAGGTGACCACACCATAAACATCACTGGTTGAAACCTGGTTTTTCTGAGAAATCTCCGCAATATCTTTACTTGAAATATAGCCCTTTCTTGCTTGGGTTTCTTTAAGTTGGATCAGCAGGTTTTGCGATTTTGTTAAATTCACTTTCTCTGTTATCTCAGTAAAGTAATATTGACAGATCTAACCTTTTATTATTAGTGGTTTGCCGGTTTTTTCCGCCCCGAAAATCCGCTTTGTTCGTAACGCCCCTGTCGGGCAGTGTGTTATACATATACCGCAGTCTTTACATGCTTCACTATTTAGAGGTTTATCTGAATCGTATACGATTTTGGAATCAGCAGCACGGTATCCCACGCTTAAAATATCTTTCTTGGCAATCTCAGTACAAGATCTCACACACCGGCGGCACACAATACATTTCGAAAGATCTCTTTCAATATAAGGGCTGATGTCTTCTACTTGATAGAACTTCCGTGGCGCGTTGAACCTGGTCATTCCGACATCCAGGTCTGCGGCGATCTGCTTCAATTCACATATATTGGCTCGGTCACACAAAAAACATGACCCGCAGTGATTGGCCATTAGTAATTCTATGATGACCCTTCTTGTTTCCAGGACCTTCGGTGAATGCGTCTGTATCACCATTCCCTTCGCTATTGGGGTATGGCACGATGCTACCAGTGTACGTGAACCTTCAACTTCGACTACACAAATACGGCATGCCCCTGTCGGAGTGAGTTCTTTTATGTAGCATAACGTAGGAATATCGATGCCGTTCGCTTTTGCCAGGTCAAGGATCGTCATCTCCGGATGACCCATTACTTGTTTACTGTTAATTGTTACTGGTATGTCTGACATATTCTTAATCAGTTTCATCATAGCATCGTAATTATCATACCGTCAATCGCTTTTACACTTTTGTAACATAATTTGTTCCATCGTGATTCTTATTGCTTTTATTGTAATATAGTGAACCTGTTGTTTCATAATTTCTTAACAATTACCTTATACTATAAATATCGATACGGGGTACTTTATGACAAATAAACACGTATTAGTCGTCGATGATGATAAAAAAACCGTTGAACTGGTGAAACTCTATCTCGAGCGCGATGGATATAAGGTAAATACTGCTTTTGACGGTAATGAAGCCCTCAGGTTATTTCGCGAACTGCACCCTGACCTGATCGTCCTTGATCTTATGTTGCCGGGAATCGATGGTTTGCAGATATGCAATATCATCCGGCAGGAATCCGATGTCCCCATAATCATGCTCACTGCCATGATTACCGAAGATGACAAATTAAGAGGCCTTTTGCTGGGTGCCGATGATTATGTCACCAAACCCTTTAGTCCCCGGGAACTCGCAGCCCGTGTCCGTACTGTATTACGTAGGCTCCCGGAAGAATCATTAACTCGTGGGCCTGCTGAACTGAAAATCGGAGGGTTGGTCGTAAACTTCCTGAAACAGGAAGCTTCATTTCACGGTGTTTCGCTTCAACTTACCCCGGTCGAATTTAAGCTGCTAGGTGTTCTTGCCCGGGAATCCGGTCGTACCTTTACTCGTGCCCAGCTTATTGAAAAGGTATTAGGTTCCGATTACGACGGTTTCGACCGGACGATAGATGTGCATATCTTAAATCTTCGCCGTAAACTTGAAACTGTTTCTGGTCACCCCAAACTGATAAAGACGGTATATGGCACGGGCTATAAATATGCCGGAGAAAATGACCGTGCGTAGCCTGCAATTTCGCTTACTCTTCTTTTTTACTCTTATTATTCTGGTCACTATCACTACCGTGTTTTTTTTCCTTAATAATGCAACCGTATCACGGATCAAAGAATTTGAAGAGAGTCAGACTGAAGATCTTGCTGACAGGATGCAGATTGCCTTAACTTCTTATTTTTTTCAATTCGGCAATTGGGAAGGAATACAGCCGGATCTGGTCCAATGGGGAGAATTATACGGACAGCACCTGATCATTACCGATTCTCAAGGAATTGCTGTTGCTGATTCCCAGGCAAACTTGATTGGACAGACTTTCAACTCTGAGAATGGCTGGGTAAAGCGCTCTTTAGGTACCATTATCATTAATCAATACCAGGCAAATATCGGTACTCTCTATATCAGTTCTACCTCAACTTCAGAAGCAGAGATTATCAGCTTGAAACTCATGTATTCACAGGTCGGCCGTTATTTCATATTAGGCGGTTTGATCGCCGTGGCCATTTCTGTTTTTATCACTGTTTTGATATCCCGACGTATTCTTTCTCCTATCAGGGCACTTGAACAGGCCGCCGTCAGGATTGGCCGGGGCGATTTTTCTACCAGGCTTCGTTTAAATGATAAAAGTGAGTTAGGCGATCTAGCCAGAGTCATTGATAACATGACCGACGAACTGCAAAAAATGGAACAGTTCCGCCGAAACCTGGTCGCTGATATTGCTCATGAACTTCGTACCCCCCTATCCAACATTCGCGGATATCTGGAAGCTATTAGTGATGGCTTGATTCAACCTGATCTCAAAACCATCACTTCATTAAATGAAGAGGTATCCTTATTATCTCATCTGGTTGAAGATCTTCAGGAATTAGCATTAGCTGAAGCAGGACAACTGGTTCTGAATCGCCGGGCGGAAAATCTCACTGAACTCCTGGCACAGGCAGTGACCGCTTCGAAACCTGCCGCTATGCAGAAAAGCGTTGATCTGAGGATTAACAGTTCCGGTGAATTACCTCCTTGTGATATCGATGCCCATCGTATCCTGCAGGTTCTTCATAATCTCATTGAAAATGCGATCGTTCATACTCCATCAAATGGCTCGGTCACGCTGAATACCGATCGTCAGGGTGGTTGGATTGTCGTCAGTATTGTTGATACCGGTGAGGGTATTGCCACTCAGGACCTGCCGTATATCTTCGAACGTTTTTATCGTGTAGACAAATCCCGTACCCGCTCTACCGGTGGTCATGGTCTTGGCTTAACCATCGCCAAACGCCTGGTTGAAGCTCATGGCGGTGAAATCGCCGTTGCCAGCAAAGTTGGCGAGGGTACTCGTTTTAGTTTCACTATCCCGGTAGCTGATTCCTCTTTAATAGCAAAAGGGAGGTAATATATGGAATTACCTCCCTTTTGCTACATACTTCATTATTTTTTATCTATTGATTGCACAGCTATTTCCGCAATATCGTAAACTTTAACCTTTTCATCGGCTTTTTCATCTTTAATGCCATCTTCAAACATCGTCAGGCAATACGGACAGCATACCCCGATCGTATCCACATTCAAATTGATCGCTTCTTGCACTCTTTCGAGATTGATCCGTTTTCCTGCATTTTCTTCCATCCACATTCTTCCCCCACCTGCCCCGCAGCAGAAAGAACGTTGTTGATTTCGGGTCATTTCAGATGGAGAATGACCGGTCGCGTTTATGACTACTTGCCTGGGCGCTTCATAAATATGATTGTATCTTCCCAGGTAGCAGGAGTCATGTATCACCGTTTTACCCAGCTTAATATTGGTTTTTAGTTTTAAGCGGCCGTCTTTAATCAGGTGGGCGATTAACTCACTATGGTGGATTACTTCCAGCTTCACCCCGTATTGCTGATAATCATTTTTTAGCGTGTTAAAACAATGCGGGCACTGCGTGATTATTTTTGTTACCCCCCGATCCTGGAATTGTTTTATATTCTCTTTCGCTATCCGGTCAAAGATGAATTCATTACCCAGACGTCTCATGCTGTCGCCGCAGCATTTCTCATCTTTCCCCAGGATACCCCAGTTGATCCCTGCTGCATTTAGGATTTGCGCAATTGATGTCGTGACCTGCTTGTTCCTGGCATCAAAAGCCCCGGCACATCCTACATAAAAAAGATATTCTGTTTTCCCGTTTTCAAAAGTATTGACCTGGATATCTGCCGCCCATTTTGCCCGGTCTGATGGTGCAATTCCCCACGGATTACTCCGTTGTTCGATGTTCTCAAAAAATACCAGCAACTCCGGAGGAAACTGAGCTTTCATTTGTACCAGGTAACGGCGCATATCGATTATCTTGGGCACGTGTTCGATGTACATCGGACAATTTTCCATGCATGCCCCGCAGGTCGTACATTGCCAGATCACTTCCTCGGATACACTTCCGGTGCCTTGTTCTCCAATAAGCGGTTGGATGATATTTTTGTTTTTTAGTAGATATGGTCCGTTTTTCAGCAGGTTCGCCTTGATATCATGAATGAGAACTCTGGGATTTAAGTTCTTTTGTGTATTAAATGCCGGGCAGACATCCTGGCAGTGTCCGCAAATCACGCATGCATAGGTATCCAGTAATTGTTTCTGCGTAAAATTGTTGACCGCCGCTACCCCAAAAGTTGCCGTGTCTTTTATATCGATTGGATTCAACTTCCCTTTCGGTATGTCTGCCCCGGAACGAAGCAGGTCGTTGATTACGCCGGCAGGGAAGTGTAAATACCTGGTATATGCAATGATTGCCAGTACCAGGATCACAAAAATCCAGTGGCTCCAGAAAAAGAAGGTATGCCAGTCGGCGACTGTCGCTGCATTGCTGAATAATGTACTGGCCCATGTACTTATCGGCGGTGTAGCAATACCCGATATGTTTGCCGGGGGATGATTGGCCGCGATTTGGGTCGCTATTTTCCCGATATGGGTTAGTGGATGGACAAGTACGGTAAACAGTATGAACCCTGCCTCGAAGGTTTGTTGTTCTCTGATTCTTGAAGGGCGGATGAAATAGCGCCTGACGATTGCCCATAACGCCCCCAACATGATAAACGGCGCCGCGATATCCATCACCCAGCAATAGACCCCATAAAACTTATTAGGTTCCATCTTATCGGATATCCCGAACCCGGAGGCGATAATTATGAACAAAAAATAATAAACTACAAAAAGTAGAAATCCCCAGGCCATGAATGCATGTCCGATACCCGCCCGGTTCTTCTTATATAAATTAGTCCATTGGCATCGTTGTGCGATAACATCCACCATCACACGAAATAACCGGGCAACTATATGGGTAAAAGTCTGGTCTTTTCGCCCCAATCTCAGGTATCGCCATAGTTGTATTACTCTATAAAAAAATATACAGACTGCCAGCGCAGTCAGACCCCAGAATAGGACATAGCCCCATGCCCCCATTTCACTTACCGGATTCACTCTAGAGTACCTCCTCTGCTGGCCGTCTTTGCCAAAGAACTGGATGGGTTTCCTCTGATATCAATGTTTATGCTTTATTTTTGTGTGTTATTCCGCATGCTTTTTACATAATTGGTCATTGCGGGTACTATCTGAAATAGGTCGCCGATTATGCCGTAAGTTGCCACTTCGAAAATTGGAGCTTGTTTATCCCGGTTTATTGCTATGATTACGTTTGATTCTTGCATCCCCACCAGGTGTTGTATTGCCCCACTGATGCCGCATGCTATATAGATTTTCGGGCGTACCGTTTTCCCTGTTTGTCCTACCTGTCTTTCCGGCGGCATCCATCCGGCATCAACAGCTGCCCTTGAACTACCTACAACACCCCCAAGTTCGTCAGCTAACTCCTTGAGGATTTTAAAGTTTTCCGGGCCTTGCAAACCGCGTCCCCCGCTGACAATGATATCAGCAGCTGCAATATCGATCGTTTCAGCGCCTGGTTGGCGGTCGTCGATGATTTCAAGTACTTTCGCAAATATCGCTTCTTCTTTTATGTCAAATAATTCTTTAATTATTTCGCCTTGTCTGTTGATGTCTTTTACTGGTATCGGCATAACATGCGGTCTTACTGTCGACATTTGTGGCCGTGTTCTTTCAGTCAGGATAGTGGCCATGATATTCCCGCCGAAAGCTGGCCGTGTTTGTAATAAAAACCCTTTCTCGTCGATTGCCAGTCCGGTGCAGTCCGCGGTTAAACCGGTACCCAGATCGGTCGCTATTGCGCCTCCCAGATCCCTTCCTTCTCCAGTGGCGCCGATTAACATGATTTCAGGTTTGTACTTTTTTACTAAATAACATATTGCTTTATAGTATGATTCCGTTCGATAGTACTTATAGATCTGGGCATCGATCAGATAACAAATGTCGGCTCCATATGCAAAAGCTTCATGGCATAATTGAGATACTTGATCCCCGAGGATAATGGCACACACCTTAGCCTTTCTTGCTTTTGCCAGTTGTGCCCCTACTCCCATTAATTCCCAGGCTACATGTGCCGGCTGTCCTTGATTATGTTCTACATAGACCCATACGTCATGATATTCGCTTAACTTCGGATCTATTTGTTCTTGTTCTACCGGAACTTCCGGTACCTCTTTTTGTTTGTCCAAGTCCCTGATTATTGTCAATTGTTCCGGTGTATAAAATATCTCTATTGCCTGGGCCGGGCATATTTTTATACAACGGCGGCAGCCTGTACATTTGGCAAGGTTAATAACCGGTTCTCCCTTATCATTCATGTCGATAGCTTGAAACCGGCATTCGCTCTGGCATCTCGCCCCGCAGGCAATGCACTTACCCGCTAATAATCGAGCTGCCCCTAATGGCCGTTTTTGTTTCTTTGGTTCTTCTACCATATGTTCTCCGTCTCGGCGTTGATTTACCGGCTTAAAGACAGGATATCTTTCTTCAGTAAAGTATCGATTAACAGGCGTGCCGACTCCGCTGGTTGATTGATACCATCACCGAGGATTTCTCCTTTTTCTCTTTCCGGAGAAAATATTTTACGTACTTGTGTCGCTGATCCTTTCAAGCCTATGGTCTGCTCGTCCAACTTTAGTATCTTGTTGTCCCAGGTTAATACTTCCGCGGATTCCGAAGCCAACCGCATTGGCACCGTGGGGTATCTTGGCCTGTTTATTTCTCTTACCACGGTGATTAACACGGGTAATGGAGCTTCGACGATTTCATGCCTTCCTTCAAGTTTCCTTCGTACTTTAATCTTTTTCTGTTTTATATCCACATTCTGGATTTGGTCTACTAGCGTTAATTGTACGTATCCCAGACGTGTTGCTATGCCCGGGCCGACTTGAGCCGTATCACCGTCAATCGTTTGTCGTCCGCACATCACTATTCCTATCTCATCTTCCCGGGCTAATATCTTAATTGTCTCCGCTAGAACTACACTCGTCGCCAGGGTATCTGCTCCGCCAAAAGCTCTATCGGATAGCAGTACCGCTTTATCTGCTCCTAATGCCAGTGCTTTTCTTAAAGTCACCGCGGCATTTGATGGCCCCATTGAGATTACCGCGATATTAAATCCAAATCTATCTTTTAATCGTAAACTCTCTTCTAACGCATTGGTGTCAAAAGGGTTCATTATATTCGGTACTCCTTCTCGGATGAGGGTACCGGTTTTGGGGTCTGTTTTGACTTGCGTAGTATCGGGGACTTGTTTTATACATGTGACCACGAACATCACTGGTTCCTCCAGAAAACAAGGAATTGGTATCTTTTGTCCCGTGAGTATAAATAGTTATCAAGCATATTTTCTTAAAGGTTTTTTATATGCCTGGCTTGCGGGATTTCCATTATGTTGACAGCATTATTATCTGGACTGCTTTACTCTAGTATGCAGAAATCTTACTTTAATGTATATCTTGGTGTCAATTGAAATCACCGTCGAAAACGCTCAAATCAATCCTAGATCCCTGGCTTGCTTTGTTAATAAGGAACGGTAATATGGATGAGCTATATTAATCAGGCTTTGTGCTCGTTCCCGGTTCGTTTTTCCTTTCAATCGGGCGATGCCGTATTCGGTGACGACATGGTCGGCATAGTAACGGGGGACTGTCGGGATCTGGGATGCTAAAGGATTGTTAGATTCCATGCTGGGATGTATCACGATGCGGGAGACTTTGTCATTATTGCTGGTGGAAGACAGTACGGTAACAAATTTGGCATCGTCTGTCAGGGCACAGCCTATCGCAAAATCCAGTTGCCCGCCTACACCTGAATATTGATCTTCCAGTCCTAACATATCCGCATAAATGTTTCCATATAGGTCTACCTGTAAAGCGGTATTGATCGCCATTAGTTTGCGGTTTGACGCTATGATCGTCGGATCGTTGGTATAATCAACTGGATATATCTCAACCAGCGGATTTTTATCGAGCCACTGGTAGAGTTTTTTCGTCCCGGCACTGAAAGTACATACCGTTTTCCCTTTGTGGATACTTTTTTGGCTATTATCGATGTTTCCTGATTCTATTAATTCCCGTAAACCTTCGGGAACCATTTCGGTGTGCACTCCCAGATTTTTCTTCTCTTTTAGGAAATATATAACGGATTCACTCATCCCTCCATAGCCGATTTGCAGCGTCGTCCCGTCGTTTACTAGTTCAGATACGTATCCTCCGATTTTTCTTTCGACGTCTGTAATCGGCGCTTGGGGCAGCTCAAACAATGGTTCCTTAACTTCAATTAAATAATCGATTTTTGACATGTGTAATGATGTTCGCCCTGCTGTCCGTGGCATATTAGGGTTTATTTCCGCTATAATTGTCCTCGCCGGGCGTTCAATCGCTCCCCAGGCATAATCCACTGAAATCCCTAAACTGCAGTATCCCTTTTCATCAGGAGGAGAAACCGTAACCATAAGTACGTCAGACTTGAAGTCTCCCTTTCGTAACAAATTCGGGATCTTTGAAAATGGTAATGGGTAATAGTCTGCTTTTCCGTCCCTGACCAGTTGGCGGATTAACTTATTTCGCCCACAAAAAGGCGTGACACATCTGATATGGTTTTCCATATTGGGTTCCAGGTATTTTTTTACAAATGGCCCTTGTACCGCCATGTGGAATATGCGCACTTTGCTTAATTCTGACGCCCGCTCCATTAACGCCATCGGTAAATGTCTAGGTTCACTGCAAAAATTTGCCAGAACAATATCATCCCCGGACTTGATAGCTTGAACCGCTTGACTTGCATTTACTATATCAGGCATCTTTTTCATGTTTGTCCTATAATTTATTTCGGCTACGCCTTAAACAAATACAGTCTGATTGTATTTGTTCTCCTGTTATTTTGCCACGTGTTAATGGTATCATTCGTTGTTAAACAAAAATCAAGAATACCGGGGTTTATTACGCCTTGATCTATATACTTCTTACCGTCATCGGTCTATTCATTGGTACCTTAGGTACCATATTAGGCGTCGCCGGGGGATTCCTCTTGGTCCCTATCTTACTCTTTATTTTCCCTGAAAGGACTCCCGCGGTGATCACGGCTATGTCACTTACCGTATCATTCTTTAATGCCCTCTCCGGCTCCATCGCTTATATCCGGCTTCAACGGATCGATTTCTATTCAGGTATTCTTTTTTCAGTATCGGCTATCCCTGGTGCCATTGTCGGAGCCGTACTGAACACTCATCTGGACCGGAATATTTTTCAAGTGATCTTTGCCATTATATTATTTTTCGTGGCTATTTATTTACTTATCAGGCCGCTTCGCGCCGCAAAAACCACAAGCAAAACAAGGGATTTTGAGAGACATCTCGTTGATCGTTTTGGCAACCGGTATGATTATTCATATAATCGAATTCTAGGCTTTTCTTTTGCCTTTTTCATCGGTATCGTTTCCGGGTTGCTGGGTATTGGTGGTGGCATAATACATGTTCCTGTACTTACCCAGATATTAGGCTTTCCGGTTTATATCGCTACTGCAACCTCGCAATTTGTAGTTGGTACCAGCACCCTTTCCGCCAGTATTACCCATCTTTTTACAGATTCATTTTCTGGCATTGCCGGGGAAACTCTGGTAGTAGCTTTAGGGGCTATTGTCGGAGCTCAGATTGGCGCTCGTTTATCGCATAAGATTCCCGCAGTCGTGATTGTACGTATTCTCGCCATTGCCCTCATCATTGTGGCCATCAGATTATTTACCTCAACTAACTTCTAACCAGGTTTGACTGATTTATCACCGAAAAGTCCGTTATGTTTACTTTTCTTCACCATGTCCTTATATATTCATCATATCCGCTTTTTCGCTCGATCTGAAGGCATTCCTAATACTAAATACTGTATAAAAAGTACTTTTTGGTACGAATTCACTATAGCTATGCTGTAGCTCGTAAATTAACATAAAGATTAGGCATGTAGGGTTAGTTCGTGTGAACTGGACATGTTCCTATGTTGTAGATTAATCGTTCAAGGAACGGTGAAATGAAGGAAATGAGTAATATCCCTGAGTTAAATGAGGTTGACACCACTGCTAATCGTTCACTCGACCAAACAACTCAAGATGTATTGAATGATTACTCTCAAAAACTGTTAGGTCTAATACAACAGGAAAAAGAAAAAATCAGAAGACAGGCCGCAGTCGAATCTGACAAGATTACGGCTGAAGCAGAACGAAAAGCTAAATTGGCTTATGAAAAAACTATCAAGAATGCTGAGGCTGAAGCTTCAATTATCATCGCTAACTGCAATACGATTTCCATTAAGTTGTCCGACGAGGCAGAGCAGTTATCAAGAATAGTACATATCCTTAAAGACAAAACGGATAAACAGATTTCGGAATTCAGTTCTCAATTGCAGCAGCAGGCTGAAGAAATGGCTGAATTCTTAAAAAATACTGAGAAGTCGGTATCTGATCTGAAAAAGAAATTAGAGCAGGATTTCGCTGAATCTATTGATTTAATCGATGCTCTTAAAAATGGGATCAACGTCTCTGACAACCCTGATGAAGAGAAAGACACCGGTGATGATATCGAGGAACCCACGTTATTACAGCCCACCCGTGAAGAAAAAGCCATCAAAGTACCTCGTAAAGAGGAACGTAGTAGTAGCAATCGAAATTCCGACAAAACATTCGTTGGTACCATTAACATTGAGGTCCATCGAGGCTCGTTAGCCTTGTCACGGAGATTTAAAGAAGCCTTTTCTAAAGTACCCGGATTGGAAATATCGATGACTGATGAAGCAGCTAAAGATAAACTGAAAATAGTCGCTTTTATAAGTAAACCATTACCGTTGCTGAATATTTTACAGCAGATGTCATTGGTTAAAAGTGCTACTGGCGAAAATGGGCAAATTGAGGTTGTGCTCCAGGATACTGACCGTTGGGTCGGCTAGTGATTAGGGAATTATTCTGCCTGAATAAACTTAATAATGACGCGAGATTAAATATATCGTTGCAGTTATTTCATATTCGTTGTCAATATTGATAGGAGGTGTCTCTTGTCATCTGTTATTCCAACTGACAGGGATACCAAGATAGATATCCAGGGTTTACTCAAACAATTAGTTGAATTCGCCGCTTCGGACTTACATTTAAAGACCGGTAGTCCCCCGGTCTTCAGGATCTTCGGGAACTTATTACCTCAAAACACGACCCCCCCGTTAACTCCCGGTGATCTTGAAGCAGTTTTTTATGATGTTACTACTGAATCCCAGCGCTTGGCTTTCTTCAAAGATTTATCTTTGGATTTTGCCTACAGCATTTCTGGCGTCGCCAGGTTCCGTGTTAGTGCTATCCGGCAGCGTGGATCGCTTAGTATGGCTTTTCGCGTTGTCCCGCATGATATCCCCTCAATCGATGATCTCGGTTTACCCAGAGCCTGTAAGGAACTAATTCTTAAACCACGTGGCCTGATATTAGTTACCGGAACCGCCGGAAGCGGTAAATCTACCACCCTGGCCGCCATGATCGAATATCTGAATCAAAACGAACCTAAAAATATTATTACCGTCGAGGACCCGATCGAGTTTTTGTTTAAAGACAATAAATGTCTAATTCATCAGCGAGACCTGGGCGATGACTGTCACTCTTTTGCCCGGGGACTGGTTGATGCCTTAAGGCATGATCCTGATGTTATCGTGATCGGTGAAATGCGGGATTTGGACACCATTGCCACCGCCATGACCGCTGCGGAAACCGGACACCTGGTGCTCGGGACTTTACACACTATCGATGCCGCCCAATCAATCGACCGGTTTGTCGATATGTTCCCTTTCGGACAGCAAAGACAGATCAGGTTGCAGCTCTCTCAGGTTGTTGAAGGAGTACTGGCCCAGACCTTGGTTCCTAAGATCGGTGGCGGTAGGATCGCCGCGGTGGAAGTTATGTTGGGTACCAGTGTTATCCGCCGCCTTATTCGAGATGAAAAAGTATATGAGATTACTTCTACTATTGAAATGGGAAAACTCGAAGGGATGCAAACACTTGACCAGGCTTTAGTTGATTTAGTCCGTTCTTCCCAAATAACCGAAGAAGACGCTCTCGCCAAAAGCAGTAATCCCCGAAGGCTTACCGAGTTATTGCGTACCCCTGTTGGGACAGTAAATTTACCATCTGCTTCCGTGCGGGGCCGTTAATCTCTCGGATTGCTGCCATTATCTAGGTCTCCTACGTTTTCTCTTCAGTATACTTACTGAGTTCTGATTTCAGGTAATCGATCGCTTTTACCGGACCTGGTGCTGTTTGGTTTAGAATCGCCAGATAATAGCTGATATAATCACCGAGTAAGACTAAACCCATCATCTCCGCGATCCTGTTGTCAACCGGCCCATCGATGTCCTCACATTTGATGTTCGCTTCACGTAGGATATTCTCGGTAGCTTTTAAGCGTAACTTTAGTCTCGGAGAGATGAAGGCAGAATTTAGGACCACCACGATTATCTTGTCTTTTAGGTCTGTGGGGAATTCATATCCTACTACTGCATTATGGTTCAGTTCCGGAAATATCTCATGAAATGCCCAGCTCTTACTGTTTTCATTTATTTGTGTTTTCCAGCGGTGCGCAACTTCACCAACAGTCTCTACTCCATAAATTACCGGGATGCGGTTGTACATCATTCTGGCATATTTCTTTGCTTTATTTTTATGCTCATCAACATCTTCTTTGAGAAAGATTGCCTGATTTTGTAACGCCTTAAATGTTTCCTCGATATCAGTTTGCAGGTCACCCAATACTTTCAGTCGTTGCATGAATACTAGTAGTGGCATCAGGCTGTATGGTAATGCTGCCCTGGGTGGTGACTGATAGCTGTACGAAAAAACCGGGATATTACTTTTTTCAGCCAGGCTTTTTAATTTTCCTCCTGTTGAAATGACCAGATTTTTTGCCCCAAGGGCAATGCTCTGATTAAAACAACTTAGAGTTTCTTCTGTATTCCCTGAGTAACTTGAGGCAATAACCAATGTCCCTTTATCAACATATCTTGGTAATTTGTATCCTCGATATATCGATATCGGTACGGTTGCTTGATCTATTGCCAGTGAATGTAACAGGTCGCCTCCGATGGCCGACCCGCCCATTCCCAGGATCACTATTTTATCGAAATTCTTTATCGCTTGTGGTAATTTAAAGTCTCGTGCTTGCTCATAAGCTTCCTGGCATAATAATGGAAAATCATGAAGGTGTTTAAGCATATTTCCTGCATCCAGCCTCTTGTAAACCTGGATATCATCGAGATTAATATCTCCTTTTCTATCCATCAAGCACTCCTTCACGCGTAAAGTATCGGTAATCGCCACAATTATATCAGGCAAATCATGGACGGTACATTTTGTTTCTATATCTATTTCTTTACTCTTTTAACAATATCGTTATCCTACTTTCTCCTTATGAAACTCGTCGCCGCCGGTATTGGTTTTTTGCTTCATAATTGACAATACTGGCAAATATGCGTAAACTGATTCTAGTAAACATCGTGCTTTGTTCTTGTCCCTGCAATTGACCGGGTTGAGTAAAATATGTTTAAGGGTTTTAAACCCCGGCTGATGCTCCATGGTATTCTTGGCTCTAATTACCAATAACCATAAGACGTGAGGTGATGTATGGAATTTTTAGCGTCTTGGCTTTGGTTGATTTTCATCATTGCCGGTGTTGTCATGGCTGTTCTTGAACTGATCGTCGGTATTGATACCGGGCTCGATTTGGTTATTATTGGTTCTACTTTCATCATAGGTGGTTTCGTTGGCTGGCTTTTCGCTTCCTGGGTTGTGGTCCTGGTCGTTACCGGGATTATTTGTATCGCTTATCTCGCTTTAGGCCGCCGGTATATTCACCGTTGGACCGCCGTCCCTAAAGAAAAAACAAATATTGATACCATCATCGGGTCTTCCGGTATCGTCATAAACACAATCACTAATAGCACTGAGGGTTTAGTAAAAGTAGGTAAAGAAGAATGGCGCGCCCGGTCCGATGAAAATATCGAAACCGGTGAGGAAATTGTGGTCCGGTCTATCTCTGGGGTTACCCTGTCTGTTTCTAAAAAAAGGAGGTA